>JBIPMY010000544.1:0-3693 GCA_044376335.1 Bryobacter sp. | reverse complement strand
CAGAGAACACTGGCTACGATGTTCGAATGGCACAACTATGGCAAGACAACCATCGGGGCGCGCAGCGATATTGAGGGAGTCAACATCGAGCGTCTACAGGCCTTCTACAAGCGCTTCTATCAGCCTGACAATGCAGTTCTCACGATTACCGGCAAGTTTGATGAAGCAAAAACACTGGCTATGGTGATGGAGCTCTTTGGCTCAATCCCCAAGCCAGAGCGCACAATTCAAGCAACCTACACCGAAGAGCCAGTGCAGGATGGCGAGCGCCTTGTGACCGTCCGTCGCGTAGGCGGCATCCAGGTATTGATGGCTGGCTACCATATCCCTGCTGGAACTCATCCTGACCTCGGTGCCCTGAATGTGCTCGACGCTATCTTGAGTGATGATGCAACGGGCAGAATTTACAAGCGCCTCGTGGAAACCAAGAAGGCTACTCAAAACTTCACCCAGACCTTTGAACTCGCCGAGCCTGGTGCCATGCTCAATGGCCTTGTCCTGTCCAAGACCGACAATATCGAAGAAGCAAAGAAGATTCTACTCGACACCGTGGAAGGCTTTGCCAAAGAGCCTGTCACCAAAGAGGAAGTGGAGCAGGCCAAGCAGGCATTGCGCAAGAACTACGAGATTCGGTTCAACAACGCAGAGCGTGTCGGATTGACACTCAGCGATTACATCGCCCTGGGAGATTGGCGCACTTTCTTCGTCACCCGCGATGCAACACTCAACGCAACAGTCGAACAAGTGCAGCAAGCTGCCCTGCGCTACATGAAACCAGCCAATCGTACCCTCGGTGTCTTCATCCCTGAAGACAAGCCCGATCGCACCGAAGTGCCCAAGGCGCCCACGATTTCTTCGCTCGTAAAAGACTACAAGGGTGGCGCGGCTCTGGCAGCGGGTGAAGCCTTTGATTCCTCTGCAGCCAATATCGACAACCGCACTAAACGCGCAAAACTTCCGGCTGGACTGCAAACCATGCTCCTGTCGAAAAAGAATCGCGGAGAAAAGGTGAATGCCCAGATCGTGCTCCGAATGGGCGATGAAAAATCCCTGATGGGGAAAAGCGAAATTGGCAGCCTCACGGCCAGCATGCTCGATCGCGGCACCACCAAGCGCGACAAAAAGCAGCTCAAAGACGAACTCGATCGCCTTAAGGCCAATGCCCGCATTTTCGGCGGCGCTACTCAAGTGCTAGCCACGATCGAAACCACACGCGCCAATCTACCTGCTGTTCTAACTCTGGTTGGTGAAATGTTGAAGGAACCTTCTTTCCCTGAAAGCGAATTTCAGGAGTTAACCAAGAGCTTCATCACTAGCGTTGAGAACGGCCAAAAGGAACCCCAGTCGGTTGCCATGACGGCCATGATGCGCCACATGTCTCCCTATCCCAAGGGCGACATCCGTTATCGCTCCACCCCCGACGAGCAGATTGCCAACATCAAAGCTGTTAAGCTCGACGACCTGAAGGCCTTCCACAAGCAGTTCTATGGTGCCTCATCAGGGCAGATCTCGATTGTCGGTGATTTTGATGAGGCAGCCGTTGCCCCGCTTCTCACCAATCTCTTCGGCACTTGGAAATCCAACTCGCCCTACACTCGCATCCCCAATCCTTTCAAACCGGTAATCCCTGTCAATCAGTCCTTCCAGACTCCAGACAAGGCCAATGCTGTGTTCTTCGCAAGCTTCCCGATCCAGATCAGCGACGATCATCCCGATTATCCTGCTCTGGTCCTCGGCAACTACATTCTGGGCGGCGGCTTCCTGAACTCCCGTCTGGCCAGCCGCATCCGCGGCAAGGAAGGCTTGAGCTATGGAGTTGGTGCCAACTTCTCGGCAGCTCCCAAGCAGGACAACGCCATGTTCATGGGCAATGCCATCCTCAATCCCGCCAACATCCAGAAGGTGGAAAAAGCCTTCCAGGAAGAGCTTGAAAAAGCCTTCAAGGACGGTTTTACGCTTGACGAAGTAAACTCGGCCAAGAAGGGTTGGCTGCAATCCCGGCAGGTGATGCGTACCGAAGACAGCATGCTGACGGGCACGCTCAACAACAACGCCGCCTACGATCGCACGATGCTCTATACTCGCGAAGTGGAAAGCAAAGTCGACGCCCTTACACCTGAGAAGGTCAACGAAGTCTTCAAGAAGTATATGGATCCTTCGAAGCTCAGTATCTTCAAGGCTGGTGATTTTGAGAAGGCAGGCATCAAGCCCTAACCCAATAAAAAAGGCCCACTCCAGCGCAAACTGGAGTGGGCCTTTTTTTTTGCTTAAACGTACTGGAAGTTGCCGTCGGCCCCCACCGTGATCGTGATCAGCTCGGGGCGAATACCCTCTGCCATCATTCCGAGTACACGCCGGCTGATATCCGGCAGTACCGTGTTGGTAAGGATGTTGTCGACATTGCGGGCACCAGACTCTACTTCGGTGCAGCGTGCGGCTACGGCATCGATTACGTCCGCGCCAGCAGCAAGCTCGATCTTGTGAGTTGCCTTGAGGCGCTTCTGAATCTTGCCCAGCTTCAACTTGACGATCGTCTTCAAAACTTCGTCGCGCACCGGATAGTAAGGGATGATCACCATACGGCCGAGGAAGGCCGGCTTAAAGATCTTGTCGAGTTCAGGCTTCATTGCCGTGATGATGCCTTCGGGTGAGGGCATCGTTTCAGGGTCCGCCACCAGCTTCATCAAGGTATCCGTCGCTGCATTGGACGTCAAGATGATCACGCTGTTGCGGAAGATGATTTCGCGGCCTTCGCCGTCTTCCATGCGGCCCTTGTCAAAGACCTGGAAGAAGAGCTCAAGCACGTCGGGGTGAGCCTTTTCGACTTCGTCGAGCAAGACCACCGAGTACGGCCTGCGGCGAACGGCCTCAGTCAGCACACCACCTTCGCCATAGCCCACATATCCGGGAGGCGAACCCTTCAGCGTAGACACCGTATGAGCTTCCTGGAACTCGCTCATGTTGATAGCGATCATGTTGTCCTCGCCACCATAAAGCATGTCGGCGATGGCCAGCGCGGTTTCAGTCTTACCGACACCCGAGGGGCCAACAAGCATGAAGACGCCAACGGGCTTAACCGGATCGTCCATCCCTGCCTTGTTGGTTCTGATGCGTTCAGAGATGGCATGCATCGCATGATCCTGGCCGATGACGCGGGCGCAAAGATGCTTCTCAAGTTCGAGAACGGTTTGAATCTCATCCTTCAGCATCTTGCCAATCGGGATACCCGTCCAGGCAGCGATCACTTCGCCAACCACCTGAGCGTCCACGGAGACACGCATCAACGGGCTCTCGCCCTGCAGTTCTTCCAGTTCCTTGGTCTTTGCATTGATCTTGGTGCGGAGGTCTTCCTTGTCGATGCCTTCTGCATTGGCCATGATCTGGTCGCGAATCTCGCGGATCTCATTGACGATTCCGCCTTCCTTCTCCCATCGATCCTTGAGTTCTTTCAGCTTGGCCTCGGCAACTGCTTTCTTTTCGGCAATCTCACCGAGACGTTCTTTGTGGTCGGCACCGATTTCGAGTTCACGATTGAGTACCCGCGTTTGGACATCGTAATCGTCGATCTCACGTTGTGCGGCTTCCACAGCCGGCGGCACAGAGTTTTGTCCAAGCGACAACCGTGCGCAGGCCGTGTCAAGAACACTGACAGCCTTATCCGGCAACTGGCGATCTGGCAAGTAGCGATGCGAG
>JBIPMY010000165.1:0-12114 GCA_044376335.1 Bryobacter sp. | reverse complement strand
TCTGGCAGGTACGACCGTATCAAGGAACTCGCCAAAAGCTACGCGTTTGCAATCTATTCCGTAGGCATCCGGGAATAAAAAAATGGGCCAAACCCTGGTGGGGTTCGGCCCTGAGTTAATTGAAGAGAGATGGATCGAAGCTATTTGCGGCGGAAGTATCCGAGGCAGAGGAGGCCTGCGCCGATCATGGCGTAGGTACCGGGTTCAGGAACATTTTCGTTGGTGCCTGTGCCACCCGGTGCGTAGATAAAGCTCTGCTTGGTGTTGTAGCCGCTGATGACTGAAAGATTTGCAGATGAGGTCCAGTTGGCCATTGCGGAGTTCCAGGCGTTGGCCTGTGCCTTGACGTTGACATCTGTTACTTTCACAATGCCGGAATCCAGATTGAAGATTGCTGAATCAGCGATATATTCCCAGAGCAAGAACTGAAAAGCTGCTGCTTTTGTGCTGGTGGATCGCGAATCGGTGAAGGCATTGGCCCAGAGCTTCTGGATGTTGTTGGTAGTAGTGGAGGCACTCGAGACAGCTGGAGTGTACATGGTGAAGTAGTCCAGCATGCTCATCAATGTAAACGCTGTACCATTTCCGCCGGAGGGGCCGACAGCAAGAGTGCGCACCGGGTCGATGCAGTAGGTGAGGAGCGAGAAGAAGCCAGAATTGGGGCTGGTTAAGCTGAGTTCGAAGTCCAGGGTACCCGCCCGGCCACTCCAACTGTTATTGATGGAGCCAACGCCCGTCTGAGAGAGGCCTGGAACAAAATGTCCCGACGCTGGAGTGTCGCGCAAATACACAGTGGTTGCCTGCCCCGAACCGGAGATGGCCAGAACTGCGCATGCCAACAAGATTTGTCTTTTGATGTTGTTTTTCATAGCGGTGTCTGATGCCAAGATTAGGGCTCGGAGTCAGGTCTTGACTATGAGAAACGAGTTCTTCTGGTACCAAGACCAGCGTGGTACTACGCCCTATCGAAGTACTTGCTCCAGGAAGCCGATCATGGCCTTCTGTTTGTCATGATTTTTTAACGCGGCCTCGATATTTACGTATCGAATCGCTCTGGAATTGGCTAGTACTGAAAAGCTACCGTCGTCGGTTCGCACGGACTTTTGGAGGCAGGCGTTGTAGGGCCCTTTTGCGATGATTTCAAAATCTTTTTCGCTTGTGACGAGCATAAAGTCGCGCGGACTGGCTTCTTCGGGCATATGAACCCGGTCAGAAATCGCTACTTCGTCCTTGATGCTGTAGCCTTCCGAGTTGTTGTGCATGGCGATGAGGAGGCCACCCTTCGGCGGGGTGACGGCCTTGACGAAGGCGTCGCGGTCTTTGGCAAGTAGGGCTAGCGAAGCGTCAATTTGCGCCGCACTTTTGCCTTTGTTCCACCGCTCGAGACTTTTGCGGGCTCCGGCGTCGGTAAACATGCGGTTTGGGTCGATGAGGCAGTCCCCAACGAGAACATTTCGCTTGTCGCTCGCAACGAAGTAGTAGATGCCCTTTTGGGATTTGGCGTGTTCCCTGAGAACATCGCGGGCAGTGGTTTCGTTTCCGTGGATGTGAAGGTAGCGGCGTTTTGAGCTGCCATTCTTCTCTACTTCGAAACGAATTCCGCCAATGGAGAGGGGCTTCTTGAGGGCGCTCAAAAGGAAGCCGCGCCGGGTCTGAGAGAACAAGCTTGCTGCCATACTATTAAGTGAAAAGGATCGCATAATGTCCGCTCATCATGACGAACTGAACCCGCTCGAAGCGGCAGAAGCACGTTTCGACCTCGCCGCCGAAGCACTGAACCTGAACGAAGGAATCTGTAAGATCCTTCGTACTCCCACCAAGGAAGTGACGATTTACATCCCGGTGGAGCTCGATGACGGCCGGATTGAAGTCTTTACCGGATACAGAGTGCAACACTCGATTGCGCGTGGCCCGGCCAAGGGTGGAATTCGTTATGCGCCTGATGTGACTCTCGATGAAGTAAGAGCGCTAGCAAGCTGGATGACCTGGAAGTGCGCCGTGGTGAACATCCCATACGGCGGCGGCAAGGGCGGGGTAATTTGTGACCCGACCATTCTTTCGCAGCGAGAGCTCGAGAGAATCACCCGCCGATACACAGCCGAAATGATCGACGTGATCGGGCCAGAACTGGACGTACCGGCTCCCGACATGGGCACCAATCAGCAGACCATGGCCTGGATCATGGACACATACTCGATGCACAAGCGGCACACCGTAACGGCTGTGGTGACAGGCAAGCCGCTCAACCTTGGGGGCTCCCGTGGACGTACGGAAGCTACCGGGCGCGGATGCTTGATTGTCACGCTTGAAGCCTTGAAGCGATTCAAGATCAATCCGAAAGAAGCGAAGGTTGTCGTGCAGGGCTTTGGCAACGTCGGCGGGCAGGCCGCACGATTGATGTCTGCTGCGGGCATGCGTGTGGTTTCGATTGTAGAGTGGGACGGCGCAGTTCACAACGCCAACGGGCTCGATATCGAGGCCCTGATGAAGCACCGCAACGAGACGGGATCGATCACCGACTTTGCAGGCGCCGAGAACGTGGATAAAGAAGAAGCGCTTTACCTCGATTGCGATGTCCTGGTGCCGGCAGCCAAAGAGAACGTGATCACCTCGGCCAACGCGCACAAGATTCGCGCGAAGATCATTTGCGAAGGTGCCAACGGGCCCACCACTGCTCCGGCAGATCCTGTCTTGAAGAAGAATGGCATCTTTGTGATTCCCGATATTCTTGCCAATGCTGGCGGTGTAACGGTGAGCTACTTCGAATGGGTGCAGGATCGTCAGGGTTACTTCTGGAACGAATCGTTGGTGAATGAGCGTCTGGAAGAGCTGATGGTGGCCAGCTTCAACGATGTGGTTAGCTATGCCGAGAAGCATGGCGTGGACAATCGGACAGCTGCCTATATGCTGGCGATTGACCGCGTGGCGTTTACGATCCAGCTTCGTGGTTTGTATGCCTAATGACGGATAGCCAGGGAACGCCGCTGATGCGGCAATATCATTCCATCAAGCAGCAGGTGCCCAATGCCCTGCTGCTTTTCCGGCTGGGGGACTTCTACGAACTCTTCTTTGACGATGCAGTTACGGCTGCACGCGAGCTTGAGATCACGCTTACTGCCCGGCACGGCACGCCCATGTGTGGGGTGCCTTATCACGCCAGTGAAGGTTATATTGCCCGGCTGATCCAGAAGGGTTTTCGGGTTGCGATCTGCGAGCAGATGGAGTTGCCGGGGCCAGGAAAGAAGCTGGTCAATCGTGCGATCACTCGCGTTGTAACGCCCGGCACAGTGACAGAATCGAATGTTCTTCGCAGCAAGGAGAACAACTATCTCGGTGCTGTGCACCGGGACCCCAAGGATCTGACTCGGGCGGCGCTTGCTTATGTGGATGTATCCACCGGCGAGTTTCGCGTGACAGTTTTGCCAGTGCATGAGCTCGGGCCGCTGGTGGAAACCTTGAGCATCAAAGAAGTTTTGCTGCCAGTAAAGGACTCAAGTCTGACGGGCTTGCAGACCGTGCTCGATGGCTGGGTATTCGATTTTGAATATGGCGAGCGGATTCTGAAAGAACATTTCAAGCTGCATTCGCTCGATGGTTGTGGCCTGGGGCCGCATCCGCTCGCGGTGTGTGCGGCTGGGGCGATTCTGCACTACTTGCGCGATACGCAGAAGGCAGCGCTCGACCATATCGACCGCCCGAGCTTTTATGAGCGCGGCGAAGCAATGGTGCTCGATCCGGTTACGGTTCGAAATCTGGAGTTGGTAGAGCCATTGTTTTCCGCTGACATGGGTGGTGGGCGCAACTCGACGCTGATCTCGGCTCTTGACGAAACCGTAACCGGGATGGGTGCGCGGATGCTGCGGCGCCGGATCTTGCGGCCTTCGGTGCAGCGCGAAGAAATCGAAGCGCGACTCGATGCAGTAGCCGAGTTGTGCGGGGCGACGATTGTTCGCTCGAGCTTGCGCGAGAAACTCGCCAGTGTTTATGACATCGAACGCTTGCTCGCCAAGGTAACAATGAACACGGCTGGGCCTCGGGAACTCTTGTCGCTCGCGAAGTCGCTCGATCAGGTACCGGGGATTCAATCGCCGCTGCGTGGATTTGGGTCGGCTTTGTTGCAGGGCTTGAATGGGCAGTTGGTAGATTTGAGTGAAGTGCGTGGCAAGGTGCTGGGGGCGATGCATCCAGAGCCGCCGGTGGTGCTGGCTGATGGCGGAGTGATTCGCGATGGCGTGAATGCGGAGCTTGATGAGTTGCGAGATATCCAGCGCAATGGCAAGCAGTATGTGGCGCAGATCGAAGTACGTGAGCGTGAGCGAACGAATATCCAGAGCCTGAAGGTTCGCTTCAATAATGTCTTTGGGTATTACATCGAGATCTCGAAGGCGAACATGCATCTGGTGCCTTCGGATTACGACCGCAAGCAGACGCTGGTGAATGCCGAGCGCTTTACAACGCCTGAGCTAAAAGAGCTTGAGGTAAAGATTCTTGAGGCCGAAGAGCGCATTCTTGCAATCGAGAAAGAGCTCTTTCAGGAGTTGCGTGCCTTTATGGCCAGCTTCGCCGGTGGCATCCGGCAGACTGCTACTGCATTGTCAGAGTTGGATGTGTTGCTCTCGCTAGCGGAGGTGGCAGTGGGGCGGCGTTATGTGCGGCCACGCTTCTCCGAAACAGGTGAGTTCCGTGTGGCGGGCGGGCGGCATCCGGTTGTCGAGCGGCTGGTAGAAGCCGACGCGGCGCGATTCATCCCCAACGATCTCTACCTCGACAATCAGAAATTTGTTGCCGTAATTACCGGGCCCAACATGGGTGGTAAATCGACCTATCTGAGGCAGGCAGCAATGTTATCGATCCTCGCGCAGATCGGAAGTTTTGTGCCGGCGGATGAGGCGGTGTTGCCGATTGTCGATCGCGTGTTTACCAGAATTGGTGCGTCCGATAATGTGGCGCGCGGGCGTTCTACCTTTATGGTGGAGATGACCGAGACGGCTCTGATCCTGAACACCGCGACAGATAAAAGTCTTGTTGTACTTGATGAAATTGGCCGTGGCACGTCTACTTATGACGGGCTTGCGCTGGCCTGGAGCGTAGTGGAATATCTGCACCAGCGAGTGGGCGCGAAGACGCTGTTTGCGACTCACTATCACGAGCTGACGGTGCTGGAAGAGACGCTTTCTGGAGTTCGCAATTTGCACGTCGCAGTAAAAGAAGCCGGCGACCAGATTGTGTTTTTGCGCAAAGTGGAGCCGGGTGCTGCGGGCAAAAGTTTTGGTATCGAAGTGGCACGGCTGGCAGCCTTGCCCGATGCAGTCATTGACCGGGCGCGGCAGATTCTTGCCTTGCATGAGAAGCAGCAACTTGCGCCGCCGTCAGCAGACCGCGCACCTGAACCGATGCAGATTCAGTTGTTTGAACCCGTGGGCGGCAACATCGCTTCGCGCATTCGTGGCTTGAAGCTGGATGAATTGCGGCCGATCGAGGCGTTGCAGATATTGGCTGAATTGCAGAAGGAGTTGCAGTAATGCGGGTAGCAGGGATCATGTCGGGTACGTCCCTGGACGGGATCGATGTCGCAGTTGTAGATGTGACTTGGCCAAAGTTTGAACTGGTGGCTTTTGCAAGCACTCCATATTCGGCAAGTTTGCGCAAGCGGATACTGGCGGTCTCGAATGCCGATTGCCACACGCGCGATATAGCCCGACTGCATTATGAGTTAGGCGAACTCTACGCAGCGGCGGTAGCTGCGCTAGGAGTGAAGAAGATTGAGCTGGTGGGTTGCCATGGGCAGACGATATATCACGAGGGCCCACGCTGTACTTTCCAGATTGGTGAAGGGGCAGTGATTGCCGAGCGCTTAGGGATTGAAACGATCACGAACTTTCGCGCAAGGGATGTTGCGGCAGGTGGGCAGGGTGCGCCACTGGTTCCGTTCTTTGACTGGGTGGCACTGACTCACGATCAGGTGAACCGTGTCGCGATCAATATTGGCGGTATCGCCAACGTCCATGCATTGCCTAAGAAAGCGAAGTCGACTGATGTGTTTGCTTTCGATACAGGGCCAGGCAATATGGTGATCGACCAGTTGGCCGTGATCGCGACAGGTGGCAAACAGAGCTATGACAAGGACGGCAAAATTGGCCGCAAGGGCAAGCTGAATCGTGCGCTGCTGAAGCAGTTGACGAAAGATAAGTATTTCTTGAAGGCACCGCCAAAATCAGCAGGGCGCGAGCAGTATGGGGAAGCGTTGATCGCGAAGATGATGAAGACAGGCTTGCCCATAGAAGACCTGGTTGCTACAGCGACGGCCTTTACCGCGGTAACGATTGCAGAGGGGATTGAGCGGTTTGTCACGCCGAAGTTCAAGGCGGATGAGTGCCTGGTGTCTGGTGGTGGCGTGCACAATCCTCTGTTAATGGCGGAGTTGCAGGGGCTGATGCCCGGAGCTTACGTGCATTCCAGTTCTGACGTAGGGATTCCAGCCGATACCAAGGAAGCGATGGCGTTTGCGTTTTTGGCTGCCGCTACAAAGCTGGGGAAACCTTCGAATTTGCCAAGTGCGACGGGAGCAAAGCGTGCGGTGGTTCTGGGCGAAATCCATCCTGCTGGCCTGCGCTAGCTCAGCCTTCGCGGTGGAGCCACCACCACTGATGCTGTGGGCGTGGGAACAATCAGCAGACTTGCGGTTTCTCGATGGACGCAAAGATGTTGGCGTTGCCTATCTGGCAGCAACTGCCTTTGTCAGAGATGAGGGAGTCAAAGTTCAATACAGGGGAGTCCCGATGCTAGCACCTGCGGGCATGTTTCGAATGCCTGTCTTGCGGATTGAAGGGCGTGGCATTCCAGGCAACCGCAAGGCGTTGGTCGACTTGTGCAAGCGGCTGATCCAGGATGGCGGTAGTGGCGCATTACAAATCGATTTTGATGTTCCCATGAAGTTGCGGCCTCTATACGAGGGATTGATTCAAGACCTGCGTCGAGACTTTGGAACAACCCTATATTTGTCGATGACGGTGCTTGCGGGGTGGTGTGATAAGCCCTGGTTTGGGAAGATGCCAGTGAATGAACATGTGGTGATGCTTTTTCGAATGGGGAAGGCGGGTAAAGGATTGGCAAGCAGGCTGGAACGGGAAAAAGGCTTTGCAACACCGGCGTGCCGTGAGAGTCTTGGATATTCCACTGACGAAAGGCTTGCTCCTAGGCTCGATGCCAAGCGAAGATATTGGTTCAGCCCTAAGCCATGGTCACCACTTTTGTTCGCATCGCTTTCGCGTTAGCTCTGCTTGGAGCTGGGCGGCAACTCTATTTATGGGCCTGCCCCTGGTATGCCACTGAAATTGTAACTACATTCGCAAGGCACCCGGATATACCTAGAACTCAATATGTAGGCGGTAAGTTGGGTGTTCTGCTGCCTTCGTTTGCAACCTCATATCAGGTGATTGCCTATCGGTATCTGGAAGGACTAGGGATGAACGCGGGTGAGCAGTCCCAGGCAAATTTGTACTTGCTTGATTTGGAACGCAGGGACCCATGGGATCGGACTGCACCAGATTGGGGGGAGGAATGGACAAAGCTGCGCGCCATTTACTCTGCGGGCAAGGCCGGTGGCGTCAAAAAAGAAAGACTCAATCGAAACGATTATTCTTACGAACTCAATTGTGCGGATGATGCCTTCCGGGTGGCCAGCTTTACGCTTCGTGACCGGTTGAAACGAGTCGGCTCAGCATCGCCATTCTTCAAGAATTGGTTTGCAGCTCAAGAAGCGGTGTTCTCGAATTGCGATGGGAGCGATGGCGATGCTTTGCCAGCGCTGCCCAATAACGCGCCAGAATGGCTGAGGCAGGACAGGGTGTATCAGATAGGTGCCTGGTTCTTTTATCACGGCGAATCAGAAAAGGCGATTGAAGCGTTCCGGCTGGTTGCGGCAGACCCGAAGTCGCCCTGGCGAGTACTGGGGCGCTATTTGATCGCCCGGACCATGACAAGAGAAGTTCAGGCAAATCCGAAAATGTCCGACCGTGCTATGCGGGAAATCGACGGCATATTGAAGGATGCCAAACTCGCTCCAATCCACGGGGCGGTAAGGGCGCTGCGCCGACGGAATCTGATCATTGCCAAGCCTGAAGAGACGATGCTTGAGTTGTCCGCCGCTTTATCAAGCAGAGGAATGGATCTGAGCTTGCGTCAGGATCTATGGGATTTTGTATCCTTGTTCGACAAGGCAGACCGGTCTCCTGTGACGCGCAAACTGTCGAGGAATCAAGCGTTGCCCGATTGGTTGAGCGTCATGCAACGGCCTGATGCTGAAGGCGCAGTGTACGCATACAAACGCTGGCAGCAGAAGCGTGACAACACCTGGCTGGTTGCGGCGTTGTCGACAGCGATCGCGAGTGACCCTGAAGTAGAACAGTTGCTTGAAGCGGCTGCTGGAGTAGGCGAGCAATCACCAGCCTACTTTACACTGGCTTATCACCGGGCGCGAATCCTTTGTGAGTTGCGACGATACGATGAGGCGAAAATCATTGTTGACCCGCTGGTTGAATCCAGAAGCCTGGGCTTATCTACACGGAATCTATTTGCTGTCTTGCGTGCCCAAAGTGCCATCGACCTTAGCAGCTTCTTGAAAGGACTGCCGCGACAGCCTGTGCTGATTCATGACGATGCAGATTTAGGGGAAGTTGCAGTTCGCGATACACCCCATCGGCTTCGCGGCCAGAAATTTCTTGGATTCAATGAGGTTCGACTGCTCAATCACAGCTTGCCTCTCAAAGCATTGAGTGAGCTTGCACTAGGTGAAGAACTTCCCAATGGTCTTTCGGTCGAGTTACGAAGAGTCGCACTGATGCGTGCTCTCGCTTTGGAGCGGAGTGAATTGTACCGGCCGCTAGCTCTTGCACTGCAGAAAAGTGTTGCTGCTTATGCCGCTCCCTTGCAGTTGGCTTTGCGGAGTGAAGATTCGAAGTTGCGCGACGCACTACTGCATTTCACGATTCAGCAGCCCGAGATCCGCCTGCACTTCTTTAAAAGTGGCAGTAATTGGGAATCGATTGGGAAGCTCAACGATAGCCGGGATGATTTCTGGCCGGCACTCCAGGATATGGATTCCTTAGACCGGGAACAGCAAGGGGGTTGGGCAAAATGCGAGGATGAGGGATTTGCCACTGGCCGCTTGAACTATCGCGTGACGGAAGGATTGAGCGAGACCGCTCAAAAGGAATGGGCGCTACTTGAAGAAGCAGGAGCAGCGAATAAGTTCTATATGAAGTACGCACTCGACTACTACGAAGCTCACCCACGGGATGCTGGTAATGAGGCATTGCTTGGCGGCGCGGTCAGGGTCTGGAATAACACCTGGCGCGATGTCAACGATTTACCAACTGCCATTCGAGTGTGGCGGATTTTGCAATTGAAATATCCAAAATCGAAATGGGCAGAGCGCTATCGTTCGGGGGTAACCAACGCTTACGGGCCTTACCCTGAACAACCAAAGCAAATCGCCGCCAGAAGAAACTTGTTTCCCGGCGTGGGCTGCCGCTATGAGCCCTGGAACTAGGGTTTACTGAATCGCGCAATCACAGCCTTCACCCATGCGTCACCTTCAATCTCTTCGTAAAAGGCTTTGGTCTCGGTTGGGGTGAGGATGTAGTTGGCGGGGATCGCCATTACCGGCAACATCGCGTAGGCATAAGGTTGCGCCAGATTGTTGCCAAAGGTGAAGTTGAAGCGCTTCAGAAATGGCTCAACAAGCTGCTGCTCTTCGTCCACATTAAGTGCAATGACGGCAATGTCTTCACGGTCTTTCAACTGCTTGCTTAGCTTCTCAAGATAAGGAAGCTCCGCGCGGCAGGGCCCGCACCAGGTGGCCCACAGGTTGACGAAGGTTCGCCTGGTTGCCAGTTGCGCTGGCGTGTATTCGCGGCCTTGCATGTCTTTGATCTTGAGGCCGGGTTGCTTGGCGGCAAGAGTCTTCCAGGCATTGTCGCCACCTACACCGGCCCGGAAAGTATCGAGGGGTTGCCTGGCTTCCCAATCGGTCCAGGCTTCTTCTGTGGCGCCCAGTTGTTTGGCTATCGCACGCGCACTGGCCATCACCTCATCGCGCTGATCAGGGCGGCTCGAGCGAGGCGGAAAGCTGGCCAGTGAATTCCGGTATGCGATGAGGGCGTCGAAGTTCCTGCCTCGGGCGGCGGCGAGCATACCCTTGACCCGCCAGAAATTCGCTTCCATCCGAAGGTGGGTATTGCGATCTTCCAGCGATGCGCTGGCCGGAGGACGAGAGCGGGTGAGGATCGTTTGCGCCTGCGAAAGCACATCAAGCGCCTCGTTCGGCTTATTAAGCTGAGCGTAAGCTTCGATCAAAGGCAGGTAGGCAAAGAGATACCAAACGTCGTAACGTTCTTTGCGCGCTTTCTCTGAATTGGGATAGAGGTCAGTGAATTGATCCGCTTGGGTTTCGCGCTGAATCGATTCGAGCCCGGCAAAGATGAAGGATGGGACAAGGTCCAGACGGAGATTACGGCGAACCAGATCTTCTGCCATGTTGATCTGGTTTGGTGGTGAAGAGCGGAAGGAGTCAGGATCAAGGTCCATGGCGGACTTCATGGCGAGATAGGCCTCGGGGAGTTGCTCGGGTTTCTTGCGAGCAAGACCGCCCCAAAAAGAAGCAACCGCAGTGGATGCCGGGTAACGTTTGGCTAATTCGGCGAAGCGACCGAAGGCTTCGTCTGTGGGGCCCATGTCCTGTGTTGCCTGGAGATCGGGATAAATGGATGGATGCGAGTGTGGGTGAAACCGCGCGAAATCTGCGGCAAGCCAATCGAATCGCTGGTCCAGTTGAAACTCCATATTGCGGATGGCATCAAGCCAGGTGGCTGTGCGTGGGAACTTATCGTTACGAAGAAACTCGATGTCCTGGGCCCAGAGCTTGCGTGTTTCTTCCTGCTGATCGCTGCGGAGGGCATTGCGCTCCCAGTGCCAAAGGACAGGGTAGACGATGGCTTCGCGTTGGCCTGCGCGGCCCTTGAGTTGCGCGCGCAGAGTGGCAGCCTCCTGCAAGAGCCATTTTGAATCGGGTATCGATGCCAACTCAAAAACGGTAACGTAGCTATTCGGGCAGGCTTTGTGGAACTGCGCAATGTCAGACTTGGCTTGCTCGACATCTCGAAAACTTTGGCTGGAAGCAATGCGGGCGCGCAGAAGCAGTGCCTGGCCGTGGGCCGGATTCTCTTTGAGGATTTTATTGAGTAAGTCGCGGGCAGCCGGACTTTGTTTGCCATAAAGGCTGAGAGCTTCGTCGTAAGTGGTCTTGGGAATCTTCGCCAGAATTTGCTGAACCTTGGCATTGTGGGCTGCTCGAGAGTAACGCACGTCCATCGGAAAATCAGCTTGTTGTTTGAGGGGATGTGGGTCGCAGGTGGGGGCCGGCGACTGGGCTATCGCGAGTAGTAATACGATTGGCGACACGAATCCAGTTTAGTCGCTTGTCAGCACTTTCTGAGAGGAAATCGCGATCCCTTCTGGCCCAGCCAAATCATTCAGAATATCGATACACGATCTATTTTGGATTAGTCTCAAGAAGTGATGCAGTGGATTCTAATTCAGGCTTTACAAATGGCGGTTTTGCCAGCTGGCGTTTGGCAAAGCAGCGGCTATGGCTACGTTCTGAACGTCGACGAGAAGCGTGTACAGATTTTCGAAGTATCCAAGGCCGGCTGCGTCGAAGGTGAGAAGTATTCGCGGGAGGCGTTTGAGGGCTTGTATGGAAGTTACGTAGAAGGCCTCGGACTTGATCGTTTCCCCACAAAAGATCCGCTGCAGCGATTGGCGACTCTGCCGGATGCGTGCCGCAAGCCTCTGAAGACCAAAGACCCTCTCCTGAATTTCAATGTCTACGCTGCCACCATGGAGGAGCAGTACCCGTTCTTTGGCGCTCGCAAGGTGGATTGGAAAGCTAGTGTCGCAGCGGCTCGTGCACGTGTGAATCAGGGAGATGACTTGTTTGATGTCCTGTCGGGAATGGTGAAGCAAGTCGGAGACGGGCACCTGACACTGGAGGCAGGCAAGCGCAGTCTCGACATTGAGAAGGCAGACTGGAAGGCGCTTAGAACCTCACTGCGG
>JBIPMY010000543.1:0-3697 GCA_044376335.1 Bryobacter sp. | reverse complement strand
GAGCGCCGCAGATCAATGCAGCAAATGGGAACCTGGTTCCCAATACGGGTGACCCGTTGAACGGGATTATCGTTAATGGGCAGAACTCACCATTCGGGGATCGGGTGTTGAATAGCCCCGGGGTAAAGTGGGCACCTCGTATTGGATTCGCGTGGGATCCTTTTAAAGATCAGAAGACGGCGATTCGTGGTGGATATGGCATTAGCTATGACTCGGTGCTCGTTGGGATTTATCAACAGGTGGTGGGGCAGAATCCTCCGTTTGTGAATAACATCGTGATCAATAATACTCGTCTTGATAATCCGACGGCGGGAGTGGTTTCGATCTCGGCGGCTCCGCGCAATTTAAGGTTTGTGCCGGCTCCGTTTCGGATTCCGTATACGCAGCAGTGGAGTCTTGATGTGCAGAGGCAGATGCAGCGGTTTGTTGTGATGGTTGGATATTACGGGTCGAAGGGGACGCATCTGCTTGGGTTGCAGGATCAGAATACGGTGCGACCGGGAGCGGCACAGGCGGCTGGGTTGGTGAATGAGAACGGGCATGTGACTTCGGCTCAGGTGCCACGTTTGAATGCGATTCGGCCGTATCGCGGGTATCAGTACATCAACGGTGTGAACACGGATTACAACTCGAATTACCATTCGCTGCAGGTTGGGGCGCAGCGGTATTTCAGTGCGAGTTCGAGTTTGCGTATTGCCTATACTTGGTCGAAGGCATTGACGGATAGCCCATCGGACCGGTCTACTGCGCCACAGAATGTGTACTGCCGGGCGTGTGAATATTCGCGCGCTACCTATGACCGGACGCATGTTTTTACGGCGAGTTATTTTCATGTGTTGCCTTTCTTCAAGCAGTCCAAGGGCGTGACGAAGTATGCGCTGGCCGGGTGGCAGGTGTCGGGGATCACTTCTCTGAATACGGGATTGCCGCAGAGAGTGACGAGTGCGCTTGGAGTGGATTGGGCTGGGCTTGGGACGGTGGGGGCATCGGCTGCGCCGATACGGCCGGATATGGTGTCAAACCCAAATCAGGGTGCGCCGGGAGACCGGTTTCAGTTCTTCAATACGAGTTCGTTTCAGGCCGTGCCTAACGGGGAGACTCGTTTAGGGAATGCGCCAGCTACGTCAGTGATTGGGCCGGGGCTGCATATCTGGAATGTGTCGATGTATAAGAATTTTCGTTTTGAGAAGGGGCGGAGTGCGCAGTTGCGGGTTGAGAGTTTCAATACCTTCAACCACACGAACTGGGGGAGCGTGAGCACCGGGTTTGGCAATACGAATTTTGGGCAGGTGATTTCGACTCGTGATCCGCGTCGATTGCAGCTTGGCTTGAAGATTGGGTTTTAGTTGGTTTCGCTGCGTGGTGCACGGCTGATGAGTTGACGCAGGGCTTCTGGGGCTGGCTGGCCGTCTAGCATGGCTTGTACTGCCTGTGTGATTGGCATCTCGACGTTGTGGAGTTTTGCCAGTTCCAGGGCGACGGTTGTTGTTTCGACGCCTTCGGCTACCATCTTTGTGTCGCTCAGAATGTCTTTGAGGTTGCGGCCTTTGGCGAGTTCTATGCCGACGCGGCGGTTGCGGCTGAGTTGGCCGGTGCAGGTGAGGACGAGGTCTCCGAGACCGGCGAGGCCGGAGACGGTGGAGGCTTTGCCGCCTCTTGCTACAACGAGGCGGCTGATTTCGGCGAGGCCTCGGGTGATGAGGGCGGCCGTGGAGTTGGAGCCGAGGTGGAGGCCTTCAATTGCGCCTGCGGCTATGGCGATGATGTTCTTGAGGGCGGCTGCTAGTTCGACGCCTACTACGTCATCGTTGGTGTAGAAGCGGAGGTTGCCGCCGGTGAAGGCGGCCTGGATTTGTTGGGCGAAGCTTTCGTCGCGGCTGGAGATGACCATGGCGGCGGGTTCTCCGGCGGCGACTTCGCGGGCGAAGGTGGGGCCGGTTAGGACAGCCGGGGTGCCGGGGAAGCATTGGGCGGCGATTTCTGACATGCGGGCGAAGGTGTTGGCTTCGATGCCTTTGGTGGCGCTGATGAGACGGATGGGGGTTGTTTGTTTGCCGGCTTCTTCGAGGACTTGCCGCAGGTGTTTGGAGGGGACTACGCTTAGGACCCACGGGTGCAGATGCATCTCGTGGGAGACGTGGATGTTGGCTGGGAGGGTGAAGCCTGGCAGGTAGGTGTCGTTGATGCGTGTGTTCTCGATGCGTGCGGCGAGATCGGGGTTGTGGACCCAGAGGTCTACACGTTCGAAACGCTCAGCGAGAACTATGGCAAGGGCTGTACCCCAACTGCCTCCACCGAGGATTGTGATTGCTACTTGCGCCACTCGAACCTGTTTTCCGTTCCGTTTTTGAGGCGTTCGATGTTGGAGGAGTGACGCCATGCGATGAAGAGACCAGCGATTGTGGAGGCGAGGAGGATGGGCCAGGAGGGATGGAGGATGAGCCAGACGGCGAAGGGGAAAAAGATTGCGCCGCAGACGGAGCCGAGTGAGATGTAGCGGCTGTAGGCGACGATGGCGATGAAGAGAATTGCGATGGACCAGAAGGGGAGCGGGGTGAGATAAGCGAAGGCTCCGGCGAAGCTGGCTACGGCTTTGCCGCCCTTGAATTTCATGAAGGGTGAGAAGGCATGGCCAAAGAGGACGGCGAGTGCGGCGGCGGACATGAGCAGGGGATTGCCTTCTGTGATGGTGTCTGCGAGAAAGACGGCGAGGAGGCCTTTGCCGATGTCGAGCAAGAGGGTGAGGATGCCGGCGCTTTTGCCGGTGGTGCGGAGGACGTTGGTGGCACCGATGTTGCCGCTGCCCATTTTGGTTACGTCTTCGCCGGTCTTCCAGCGGACGATCCAGGCGCCGAAGGGGAGGCTGCCGAGGGCGAAGCAGAGGGGGATGAGCCAGAGGGCTGTGGTGGTGAGTGAGTTCAAAGTGGAAACTCTCCTATGACTGTGTAAGCGCTGGCTTGTTCGCCGGGCTCACTCTTGTAGAGCAGGAACTTGGATGCGGTGGAGACGCCGAAGTCTGCGCTGGGCAGTTGGGCGATGGCCTGGCGGATGGGCGTGAGGTTTTGTGTGCCTTTGATTCTGGCTAGCGTGAGGTGTGGCGAGTAGTCGCGCTGTTCTGGCTGGAGGCCGAGAGTCTGGCAAGTTGTGTCGAGATCTTTGGCTAGTGAGAAGAGGGTGTCTGGTGCGCGGACACCGGAGAAGAGGATGCGGGGCTGGTGTGGGTTGGGGTACCAACCGAAGCCACTGATGGGGGTTGTGATGGGGCCGCGTTTGGGGATTGTGGAGAGGGCGGCTTTGAGTTCATCGAGACGATCTTCTGGCCATGGGCCGATGAATTTCGTCGTAATGTGAAAGTTGTTGGCCGGGCTCCAGTTTAGAGGAGCGAGTGGGCGCAGGTGTTCGAGCACCAGTTCGAGGTTCCGGCGGACAGGATATTCGAGGGCAAGCCCGGTGAAGAGCCGTAATGAGTTCGGCACAATCTTAGATCGTAACTTCTTTTGCCGTCCAACGACGGTGGTGGCTCGCGAATTGCTGGGGAAGTGGCTGGTGCATGGGGATTTGCGGGCTCGGATATTTGAGACTGAGGCTTACTTGCCTTACGAAGATGAAGCCGCTCATGCCTTTGTTGGGAGGACGAAACGGACTGAGGTGATTTTCGGGCCTCCGGGTTTTGCTTATGTTTATTTGAACTACGGGA
>JBIPMY010000541.1:0-3698 GCA_044376335.1 Bryobacter sp. | reverse complement strand
ACCATTGGGTGCTTCGGAAACTACTTCCATGTCTGCTTCCGCATTAATAAGCGTCTTGATCCCCTGCCGAAACAGTGTGTGATCATCCGCGAGCAATATACGTATCTTTGCCATCTGCTACCTGCCTCCCCCAAATAAGGGTTAATGGTTCGCTTCTCGCAGCAACGGCAACTCGATGTGGATTCGAGTCCCCTTCCGGAAACGGCCCTTGAACTTCATGCCTCCGCGGGCCAGAGCCTCACCCAGGCGGGATACTTGCGTATCAGCCTTGGCAGACCCGGTTTTTCCAGATGCTCTCTGGTGGCTCTCAACATAAAACTTGCCACCAAGGAGTGCTACGCGCTCACGTAACCCGGCCAAACCGTAGGAATCTCTCCTCGACAGTGCTTCTTCAACTTCAAAGCCCACACCGTCGTCCTCTACGTTTAGCCTTAATACCCCATCGGCACTTTCGATAGAAATGTTTACATGAGTTGCTTGAGAATGTTTGCCAACATTGTTCATACACTCCTGAACAAGCCTATAGACGATCACCTCAGTCTTCTTAGGAACTTTTCCCATACGGGATAGTGCCAGCTTCACGCGCGCCGGGTGTACACGGCTAAAGCGGCTTACCAATTGGCGTAAGGCCGCACCCAAACCCAATTGCTCAAGCACGGCAGGGCTCAAGGCTGCAATCAGACGGCGAATCTCAAGAATCGTCCGCTCTGTCAAGTCTCGTGTTTCCTGTAGTTTGCCCTTTAACTTACCGTCTTCAGGCTCAAGACTCTCTTCGATCATTTCAAGCTGCAAACGAATGCAAAGCATCGATTGCCCCGCCTCGTCGTGCAATTCACGGCTAATGCGGCGCCGCTCCATTTCTTCTACCTGCAGCATGCGCTCGGCCAGGCGTCGTACTTGTTCCTCGCGCGCGGCCAGATCTTCCATCAAACGGGCTTTCCCCGCACCCATCAGGCAACGCTCGGCTGCAATCTCCAGCATTTCCTGCTCCCGCGGCAGCCACTCATAAACCTTGCGAAAGCGGAACTGCATCACCCCACGCAATCGCGCTCCATCCATCAGCGGAACACTCCAGCAAGTGGCATAACGATCGCGCGTTCGCTTATCCAGCACCAGGCCTTCCTGATCGAGTTTCTCGTCGAGGCAAAAGGGCTTCGCCAGCGTCTGCGCGAGGCTGGCATCATTGGCCACCAGATGAGGCGGGGTTTTTGTCCCCTCACCGACATAAGCCATCGGAACCAGCACCTGATCGTTCTTATCCAGAAAGAAAAGGCAGGCATTGTCGGCCTTGTACAGCGTGGCCAGCGTGGTCATAAATCGCCGCAGCAATTCATGCAAACCGCGGCTTTCCAGCTCAATGCGAAACAGCTCGCTATAAGCCTGGGTCTCGCTTTCTCGCACCTGGTAATAGGCGTTGTTTAGCGTGAGCAACACACAAAAGTGCAACTGTTCATTGGCCCAGCGAAACTGTGCCGCCCGCTCCTTGCCCAGGCGTTCAATCAACGGCAACAGGATACGGTCATATTCCTGCAAGGCCTGCTGTATGCCGCCAGGAGGCAGATTCAACTTGGCCAAACGCCGCCCGCTGTATTCCACCTGTTCGAGAAACTCAAGCATCGACTTGCGGGTGCCCTTGGCTGGGCCGAGCAAACGGGCCGCCGTGCCGGTGGTGATGCAAATCAGCGCCTGTATCTGCCGCGTTTCAAAGCGCAACACCTTCAAACGTTCGACAAACTGCTTTTCCAGCCGGTCCGACAACGGGCTCAGCCACTGTGTCAGCGCGGCCAGCGGCTTCCGCACCGGATCTTTCAGGATGTGTGCGGCGTTGGCAAGTACAGTGGAAGCTTCAACTCTGGGGACGGCAGTAGCCATAATCGTTCTTCCACTTCAATCGTGTGTGAAGCCCAATTGCTTTAGTGCCATTCCTACAATCACTTGGCTACAATCACTTGCATGTCTCTAAAGTCGGCCCGGTTCAGCGCAGTCGATGCCCTCCGCGGTCTGATCATGATCTTCATGGCGATTGACCACACCAACGCCTTCGTCTCGCGGCAGCATTCGAGCGAGTACTGGAATGGGGCGATCAGCACTTACGACACCTCATTCGCCTTTTTCACGCGCTGGATCACTCACCTTTGCGCCCCCGGCTTCTTCTTCCTGATGGGTGCCGGAATCTACTGGTTTGCCAGCTCGCGCCAGGATGCCGGCTGGACTCAAGGGCAGGTAGCGCGCCGCACCGCCTCCCGTGGCCTCGCAATCTTTCTCGTAGGACAATTTTTTGAGGGCCCGCTCGTTTTCATCATGAGCCACTTCAAAGCACCGCTGGTCAGCCTGAGCCACCGGGTAAAAGCTCCACCAAACGACGCCTCCTCGCTCATCTGGGCCTTCATCACCCTTTCTGGCCTTGGCCTTGCGATGATGCTCAGCTCGTTGCTGTTGCGGCTGCGGCCTGCCTTCTGGCTGCTCGCCTCTGCCGCGTGTATCGTGGCAACACACAGCCTGCTACCGGCCGACGGAAAGACGGGCTCGATCTGGCTCACGATTCTCCTCGCTCCAGGGCTGTCGAACCACCTCGTTGTCTCCTACCCGGTACTCCCGTGGTTTGCCCTCACTGCGCTTGGTATGTACTTCGGCTATTGGTGGAAAACCGCACCTGAAGCCCGCAACCGCGTCTGGATCTGGGGCCTCGGCTTGCTGGCCACCGGCCTGATTCTCCGAGCGGCAGGCGGCTGGGGCAACATCGTGCCGGCCCGGGATGCCACTTGGATCGAGTTCTTCAACAACGTAAAGTACCCGCCTTCGCTGGTCTTCTGGACGATTGCAGTGGGCGTTGACCTGCTGCTGCTAGCCGCCTTGATGCGGCTGCCCGAAAAGCTGCTTTCCCCCAAATCACCACTGTTGGTTTTTGGCCAGACTCCGCTCTTCTTCTACGTCACGCACTTCTATGTACTGACCATCATCGGCTTCACGTTTTTCCAGGAAGCAGCTCCGCTTGAGGTCACCTACGCCGTCTGGCTCGTCCTGCTGGCAATCATGTATCCTCTCTGCAACTGGTACCGCTCCTTCAAAATGCAAGAGCCGCCAGAATCTCTCTGGCGGCTCTTCTGATTCAAGATCCCAAAACCGTCCACGACAAGCCCCCTTCCTCTGTGAGAGCTTCCCGGCCATCATCCCTCGTCGCTGAAAATCGGGACTCCACTCCTCCCGTCACCTTCAGCAAAGGTCGTCTCACCAAGGTGGAGAACAGCGTCTCGAAATCAGAAGTTTTGGGCTACGATGCCTTTGGTCGAGTTTTGAAGTCGCGGCAGACCACCGATTCGGTTCCTTACTTGTTTGGGACAACTCTTGAAAACGGCTACGAGTACACCCAGAGTGATGGATTGAAGACGGTGCGCTACCCATCAGGCCGGGTGGTGAACATGGGCTATCACAACAACGGCTGGCTCAAGACTGTGAGCGGGAGCCTGAATGGGCAAGCGAAGAATTCATCTATCTACGCCGCACCCACGGCCGCTACGCCCATTATCACAACGCCCGCCGTGTCCGAAGTGGGCACCTCTGGCAGAACCGGTTCTACTCTTGCGCCATGGAAGAATGCCACCTTTGGAACGCCATCCGCTATGTCGAACTCAACCCCGTCCGTGCCGGTCTGGCCGAATCTCCCGAGCGGTTTCGCTGGTCCAGCGCGGCTGCCCACC
>JBIPMY010000542.1:0-3698 GCA_044376335.1 Bryobacter sp. | reverse complement strand
GGCCCTGTACAACAGCATATGAATATGACCTTCTAAACAACCTGACCAAGGTCACTCAGGCTTCACAGCAACGAAACTTCAAGTACGATTCCCTTTCCAGATTGAGGGAAGCAGAAAACCCGGAAACTGGGAAGATTAGTTTTGTCTATGATGACAACGGCAACGTAAAAGAAAAGAAAGACGGTCGCAGCACGTCACTGAATGCGCTCATCATCGACTACGACAAACTAAATCGCATTCTAAAGAAATCGTATCCCTCCACATCAGCTGTGAGTCCAGACGTGCATTTCACCTACGACTCAGACCAGCGCCAGCCAGGGGATACAAACCCCAACTATCCCATTGGGCAACTAGTAAGGGTTAGGGTGGGTTCGCCCTCCACTGAAACAAACCAGACCACCTTCCACCGCTTCGATTCTCTGGGCCGCGTAGAGCAGGCAACACAGCGGGTGGATTCCAAGCAGTACCTTACTACCTACAGCTATGATTTTGCCAACCAACTGCGAACCCTCGGCTATCCCAAGGGCTGGAGCCTGACCTACGACTACAATCCCCTCGGGCAGCTCACCACCGTCAGCAAAGGAGCAACCGTGTATGCCAGCCAGATGCAATACCATCCTCACGGCGCACCAAAGCAAATGACGCTCGGCAACGGATTGATTTCCAAGTGGGATTTCAACACAAGGCTGCAACTCACCAAAACTCAGCTCGGCACAACCGCCAGTGCGAACTCGGTAGCCGAATTCGGGTTAATCTACGATGGCACCACTTGTAACGGCGGTGCCAATTGGGTCAATAATGGAAACGTGGTGAAGCAGGACATCGTGGTGGGCGGCGTGACATTCACGCAAACCTACGGCTACGACAAGCTGAACCGCCTGAGCTGCGTCAAAGAGGGCAGCCTTAGTACCCCAACCTGGAAGCAGGAATTTCAATACGATTCATACGGCAACCGGTGGATTCCACCCGGCGGCAACACTCTACCCTACACAGAGAGCATTACTGCAACGGTCGCTGCCGATTTTGATACAAACACAAACCGGCTGATCACCCAACCAACCGGAGGCCTGGCGAATTACGACGGAACCGGCAACCTGAAGCGTCTGGCAGGGGGAGCTGGCGCATCGGGTCCGGGCACGCACGACCTAAGCTATGACGGCGAGAATCGCATCTACGAGTCGAACAGATTTGGTGCAATCACCAGCTACGTTTATGATGGTTTCGGAAGAAGGGTGAAGAGAAGCGGAAGCGTGCCAGCCTATTTCGCCTACGATGTCAGCGGCAACTTGTTGATGGAGGATAGTGCGGACGTCGAATCGACAGGCGTTTCCTATGTGACGCAGGACCATCTCGGTAGCACCAGGGTCGTAACTGACAAAGACGGAATTGTTGTGCGCCGTTATGATTACGCCCCCTTTGGAGAAGACCTCAAGCTGGCTGGTGGCCGGACAATCGCGCAGAAGTACTCGGGGAGTGACGCTGAACTTAAGGACAAGGTCCGGTTTACCGGCAAGGAACGGGATGCCGAGACGGGGCTGGATTACTTTGGGGCGCGGTATATGTCGGCGGCGCAGGGGCGTTTTACCAGCCCGGACGCCCCGTTCGCTGACCAGTTCACTGGCGACCCGCAAAGTTGGAATCTCTATGGGTACGTTCGGAACAATCCGCTCAAGTATACAGATCCGAATGGCCGGCTGTGCATATTTGGGAAAATTGGGAACACCTGCGGCAAATCCGAAGCAGTGACCTCAAACGTCTCATTCCCGGAGGAGCCGATTACCAATCCTTCGTTCTACGCCCTTGCCAGCGGGATTAACTCAGCGGCACCTGCCGTCGAAATCATTGGAACGGCTACTCTTGTTCCAGTACTCGCAATACTCCAATTAGAGACCGGGCTGCCACTTATAGAACTCGCAATTAGTGAAGGATTGGGAGGAGAAAATCCGAAAGGGCAGACATCACAACAAGGAACGTCTAACCTTTTCGTTCCCGAAGGATATTGGGAGAAGAAGCAGGCTCCAACTCAGACAACACCAGGAACTAGTCAATTGACGGATTTAAAACCGAGTGGTCGAAGCTCAGGAGAGATTTATGAGAGAACCACCCACTACGACCAGTATGGTAGGAGCACAGGCCAAACCCACATGACATCGCATGGCGAACCTCAAGTGCATCCTAATCCTCATCATCATCTGAGAGATCCAAAAACCGGAAGTGCCGTTCCTCCCAAGATCAGGCCAGGTCTTCATCCAAGTTTCAAGAGTTTGGTTAATAGGCTTGGACGGAAATGAGAACACACCGGCTTGAACGGCTCAATCTTCGGGGGCAGGCAGACGTGCTTCGGAACCTTCCAGATTTCGACTTTTATCATCTTCACGAGGTAAAGCGATTAGAGTGGCAGGCAGCTATTGAAAGCGATTTTTCGAAATCGACATTGACTCTACTGGTTGTCTACGACAATGGTGAAACCAAGCCCTTGGTGGTGCAATTGAAGTGCTTCGGAGTTTGTACGCTCAAATTGCCAACCTTGGCGAGTGGCTTCTGGCTCAACGAATTGGAAATTGAAGATCTGCGATCAAGCCAGTTGGAAGGCATACGCTACAAGTTAAAGGACCACCACGAAAGCGATCTCGAAATCCTATGTGAAGAATTCGAGGTTACGGAATGGAGACAGTCTGATAGTGGAGCGAACCCTTAGCTTGAAACAGTTGGAATCGGGACGGAATGGGGAGCAGGCACTGTAACGGCGGCCCCAATTGGGTCAATAATGGAAACGTGGTGAAGCAGGACATCCTGGTGGGCGGCGTGACATTCACGCAAACCTACGGCTACGACAAGCTGAACCGCCTGAGCTGCGTCAAAGAAGGCAGCCTTAGTACCCCAACCTGGAAGCAGGAATTTCAATACGATTCATACGGCAACCGGTGGATTCCACCCGGCGGCAACACTCTACCCTACGCAGAGAGCATTACTGCAACGGTTGCTGCCGATTTTGATACGGGCACAAACCGGCTGATCACCCAACCAACCGGGGGCCTGGCGAATTACGACGGAACCGGCAACCTGAAGCGTCTGGCAGGGGGATCCGGCGCATCCGGACCGGGCACTCATGACCTCAGCTATGACGGCGAGAATCGCATCTACGAGTCGAACAGGTTTGGCGCAATCACCGGCTACGTCTATGACGGTTTCGGAAGAAGGGTGAAGAGAAGCGGAAGCGTGCCAGCCTATTTCGCCTACGATGTCAGCGGCAACTTGTTGATGGAGGATAGTGCGGATGTCGAATCGACAGGCGTTTCCTACGTGACGCAGGACCATCTCGGTAGCACCAGGGTCGTAACGGACAAAGACGGAATTGTTGTGCGCCGTTATGATTACGCCCCCTTTGGAGAAGACCTCAAGCTGGCTGGTGGCCGGACAGTCGCGCAGAAGTACTCGGGGAGTGACGCTGAACTTAAGGATACGGTCCGGTTTACCGGCAAGGAGCGGGATATCGAGACGGGGCTGGATTATTTCGGGGCGCGGTACTTGAGTTCGGCACAGGGAAGGTTTACTAGTCCAGATGCCCCGCTCATGGACCAGCAGGTAGAAGATCCTCAGTGCGTATTTTCACTGATTCCGATCAGCAATCTCAGATGAATCCGATCGGGTTTCTCACGGGAAACCGATCAGAGTTCTCAGAGTTATCCGATCAGCGA
>JBIPMY010000540.1:0-3700 GCA_044376335.1 Bryobacter sp. | reverse complement strand
ACAACAACTGTTTCATTTCCGAACCTTCTTTCTGATGCCTTCCAGCATCACTTTCGCTTCCGACGCAACGCCCTCATACACCGGCTTGAACATCGCATCCGGATCCATCCTCACACCATATACCGCCACCGGCCCCAGGCGCTTGAGCAACCGTGCTGCTACTCCACCACCAAGCAACCCGGCCTCAAATTCAGACCAGTCGCGATGCTCACCCCAATACGCTGCCGGGTCTGTCTGCAGCGGCTCTCCCCCCTCGTCCACCTCCACCACTTCTGCATCTTCGCGCGGGCCCCCGCCCCGCAATCGCACCAGCAACATCGGGTCTCGCTCAATCTCTTCACCCAGCGCCCGCAACACCGCCAGCGCATGCTTGCACGGCCGCATCCAGTCTGCGCAAGAGCAAGCCGTCTTCACCTCACGGTATCTCTCTGGCAACAAATTCACTTCTGCCACAGCCAGCGCACGACGCAGCACAACTCCCGGCGAACCCTTCCGGTAATCCCGCATCGCTTCCGGCGTCACCAGGCTCCAGGCCAGATCCCACTGCTCCCGTGCCACTGCCGTAAACAGCAACACCACCTTGCACGGCTCAGGCCCAAGGTCCTGCACCAGCGCCTCTACAGACCCCTCATCGATCCTCAATTCCCCTACCGCACCGCGGCGCAAGTACTCAATGCTTTCCCCCAGCCGTTCTCCGCCAACCGGGTATTCCGATAGCCATTCCAGCCAGTCCCTGCCCAGCGCTGTCACCATTTCGTGCTTGGACATTAGTCTTCCCATGCCTCCCGCGAAAGTGAGAACAGATCCTTCAATTGCTGGTTCGATAACTCCGTCAACCACACCTCTCCGGCCTCAACCACCTTCTCCGCCAGATCCCGCTTTTCTTCCACCATCTGGTCGATCCGCTCCTCCAGCGTCCCCATACAAATGAACTTGTGCACCTGCACGGTCTTCATCTGCCCGATGCGAAAGGCCCGGTCTGTCGCCTGATTTTCTACTGCCGGGTTCCACCAGCGGTCGTAGTGAAACACATGGTTTGCCGCCACCAGATTCAAGCCCGTACCTCCAGCCTTCAGCGACAACACAAACAGGTTCGCCCCATCCGGCTTCTCAAAATCGACAATCATGCGCTCCCGCTCGAGCCTCGGTGTCCCGCCATGCAAAAACGAAATCCGCTTCCCAAAAACCTGCTCACAGTGCAGCGCGAGAATCTCCCCCATCTCGGCAAACTGCGAAAAGATCAAAGCCTTCTCACCCGCTTCAAGCACCTCTTCGAGCATCTCTGTGAGGCGCGTCAGTTTGCCGCTACGCCCCGCCAGATCCTCACGCTCTTTCAGCACCTGCGCCGGATGATTGCACACCTGCTTCAGCCTCGAAATCGTCGCCAGAATCAAACCGCGACGCTCCATCGACGTCCGCCCCTCAAGATCAACAAAGCACCCGTTCACCACATCCTCATACAGCCTCGCCTGCTCGCGAGTGAGTTTGCAGTAGGTCTTCATTTCCATCTTCTCGGGCAGGTCGGAAATGATGCTCTTGTCTGTCTTCAGCCGCCTCAAAATAAACGGTGACGTCAGCCCCTTCAATTGCTGTACCGCCTTCGCGTTGTGCTGGTTCTGGATCGGTTTGAAGAACCTCACCTGAAAGTCTTTCTGCCCGCCGAGCAGCCCCGGATTCAGAAACTCCATCAGCGAATAGAGATCCCCAACGTGATTCTCAACCGGCGTACCCGTCAACGCAATCCGGTATCCGCTGGCAATCTGCCGCGCCGCCCGCGCCTGCTTGGTCTCAAAATTCTTGATGTTCTGTGCCTCGTCCAGCACCACCCCATCCCACTCCACCTCAGCCAGCGTATCGGCATCGCGGTGTAGCAGGCTATAGCTGGTTACCACCAGATCATGCTCCTGCGCGAGTTTGGCAAACGCGGCCCCCTTCGCCCGCACCACCCCGTGATGCACCATCAGCTTCAGGGCAGGGAAGAACTTCGTCGTCTCCCGCTCCCAGTTTCCAATCACCGAAGTCGGGCATACCAGCAGCGTTGGCTTACCCACCCCATGCCGCGATGCCAACAGCGCCAGCATCTGTAACGACTTGCCAAGCCCCATATCATCGGCAAGACAAGCCCCCAGGCCAAAGCCCGTCACAAAGCTCATCCACGAGAATCCACGCCGTTGATAGGGCCGCATCTCGCCCTGCAGCCCCTCTGGCAAAGGCAGTTCCTTGATCTCCCCCGGCTGCCGCAAACGGTCCAGCAACTCCCCGATCCAGCCTTCTGTCTGGATCTCGCGAATGTCCAGCCCGCGTCCCCCTCCGCCCATCCCCAATACTTCCCGCAACGCCTCGCGCGCCGTCAGCACACGCTTCTGGCCGCCCTTCAAAAACTTCACCGCATCGCGCACACTCACTGCATCAATGCGCATCCACTTTCCGCCAACCTGCTGCATCTCCCCCGTATGTTTCGACAGCTCGTTCAGCTCAGCCATCGTCACCGGCTGGTCGCCAAGCAATGCCGCCCAATCCAGCCGCACCTTGCTCGACATCGCCGTCCGGGAGTCGACATGCTCTGCTTCCGATTGCAGTTTCCCAGACACGGCCACCCGCATCCCCTCACCCTCGCGCCACCAGTCCGGCCTCACCACCCGGAATCCCGCCTGTTCGAGCAGTGGCGCAAATCGCATCAAAAATTCGATCACCCGCTCCCCGGGCAGATACAAGCCCTCGCCCTTCTGCTCCTCATAACTCTGTAGCGAAGGAAAGATGTTCGAGGCAAGCTCAAAATTCCGCCACGCCGCCTCGGCCACCAGATCCCCACCACGAAGCGCCATATCTTCCACGCCACGCAGCAAGTACTCCCGGCCTTCCTCGAGCAAGTCCTCAATCAGCGGCACCACCATCCAGCCTTCGCGAGACCCCTCGGGCGGCTCCGCAATCCGGAACAGAAGCCGATACCCGCCAACCCCCTCGAGATCAATCCCGCGCTGCCAGCCCAGAATCCCGCTGTGAAAGCGCTCAATCGTCCCCTTTTCACCCTGCACCACTGCAATCGGATGGCTCAGCGCCGTCTGCCACTTGCTGTAGATAGATGAGGTAGGAAACTTCTGCCCTACTTTGCCTGCAATCCGCCGCGCCTGCGCGTCCAGCATCCAGCCCAGCGTTTGCTCAATCACCCGTCGCCGTTCGAGCCTCGGTGCCTTCTCGCTGCTGAAGTTCAGCGCCCGCGCTGTCTCCGGCATCCGCTCTGCGTACTCTTCAAAAAGCTTGCGCTGGTCGCCAACGAATCGTGGGGCCCAACGTGCCTCAAATCCCTCCCGGCCCTTCACCAGCACCGGCAGATATCCCCAGGTCTCCATCAGATGCCACGCAAACAGGCTGCCATGCGCCCAATACACCGCGCTCGGCCCCAAATCCTCACTCGCCTGCAACCACTCCGGCCACAGCCGTCCCCAGGTCTCGACTCCAACCGGAACCACCTGCTTCTCGATTGCCGTCAGCACCCCTTCGGCGTCCGGCATCCAGACAAAACCGCGCTCCAGTTTCACTTTTCCCAAGCCAATCTTCGGCAACATCCGCCGAAGCTCTTCAGCCTCGTCATTCACCCATAAATACAAGCGCCCGTCGAAGGCGGAACATTCTAAGCCCAATCCCTCAGGGTACCGCCGAAGGCCCGCCCCCGTCACAAAGAAGAATTATGGAAGGATAA
>JBIPMY010000012.1:0-35658 GCA_044376335.1 Bryobacter sp. | reverse complement strand
GAAGCTAGCCAGGCCACAAAAGAAATAACCGGAACACTTTTGCCTTTTGTTCACCTAAAGAGTTATCTCTAGAGAGTGAGCAATTTGCTATTCGATTTTCCGGAGGATGAGGCGACGCGCAAAACGTTGCCGATTCCCCGTCGCGAGACGGTGATGCAGGCCGTTCAGCGTTTTGAGGAGATTTCGAACAAGCCGGAGTCGCCGGTGCGGTCGATTCGGCATGTCCCGGCGCGTGAGGGCCAGTATGCGCCCATCCCAGCGGCAGTGAATCCACTGCTCGCTGCAGCGCTCAACAAACGGGGCATCGAAAAGCTTTACTCACACCAGGCCGCGGCTTTTGAGCATGTCGATGCGGGGCGCAATGTCGTCATCGTCACCCCCACCGCTTCGGGCAAAACGCTCTGCTACAACCTGCCTGTCGTTAACAAACTGCTGAGCGACCCTGGGGCACGGGCGCTTTATCTCTTCCCCACCAAAGCTCTGGCCGAAGATCAGTTGAACGAGCTGCACGGCGCAGTGGAAGAGATGGGCTCAGACCTCAAGTGCTTTACCTACGATGGCGACACCCCGCAGGACGCCCGGCGGGCCATCCGGGAGCGCGCCAATGTGGTGCTTACCAACCCCGACATGCTGCATTCGGGCATTCTGCCGCATCACACCAAGTGGGCCAAGCTATTTGAGAACTTGAAGTACTTCATCATCGACGAGTTGCATTACTATCGCGGCGTCTACGGTAGCCACCTGGCCAACATCATCCGGCGGCTGAAGCGGCTTTGCGAGTTCTACGGGTCGAGCCCGAAGTTTATCTGCTGCTCGGCGACGATTGCGAACCCCAAGGAACTGGCCGAGGCGATTACGGCTGAGCCCTTCTCGCTGGTGGATCAGAATGGGGCGCCGTCGGGCGAGAAGTTTTTTGTGATGTACAACCCGCCGGTGGTGAACCGGCAGCTAGGCATCCGCCGCAGCTATCTGCATGAAAGCCGCCGAGTGGCAATTGACGCGATCCAGCGAGGGCAGCAGACGCTGGTCTTCGCCAACAATCGGCTTGCGACAGAGATCCTGATTACGTATCTCAAGGATGCAATCGAGAAAGGCCCGACGGCGCAGGGGCTGATTCGTGGTTACCGTGGCGGCTATCTGCCGAAGGAGCGGCGCGAGATTGAAGCCAAGCTTCGCTCGGGCCAGATTCGCGGCGTTGTCGCCACCAACGCGCTGGAACTTGGCGTTGATATCGGTTCGCTCGATTGTGTGGTGCTGGCGGGCTACCCAGGCACGATCGCCTCGACGTGGCAACGATCCGGCCGGGCCGGGAGGCGTCAGAACACCTCTCTTGCGGTGATGGTGGCGAGCTCTGCGCCGCTCGATCAATTTATTGTCGAGCACCCGGAATACTTCTTTGGCCAGCCGCCCGAGCGGGCGACGATCAACCCCGACAATACCGAGATCCTGATCAATCATCTGAAGTGCGCGGCCTTTGAGTTGCCGATCAAGGAAGGCGAGAAGTTCGGGCCCCACGATACTGCGGAGCTTTGCCAGTTTCTTGCAGATTTGGGGCTGGTGAATCATTCGGCCAAAGCCTGGCACTGGACTAGCGACAGCTACCCAGCCGATGCGATCAGCCTGCGCGCCGTCACCAGCGACAACTTCGTCGTCATCGACACCACCAATAACAACAACATCATTGCCGAGGTTTCGTTTCCGGTAGCGCTGGTGACGCTGCACGAGAAGGCGATTTACCTGCATGAGGCGAAGCAGTATCAGGTAGAGAAGTTCGACTACGAACAGCGCAAGGCTTTTGTACGGCGCGTCGATTGCGACTACTTCACTGACGCCATCGACTACACCCAGGTGAAAGTGCTGGAAGAGTTTGATCAGCGCCCGATCCAGCGCGCTCGCGCCTGCCACGGCGACGTGCGTGTGAATCGTCAGATTGTCGGCTTCAAGAAGGTGAAGTTTTACACGCTTGAAAATGTCGGCGCCGGGAATTTGTCGATGCCCGAGCAGGAGATGCATACGACGGCGTGGTGGCTGCACTGCCCGGCAGAGTTTCTGGCTCAGCTCACGGAGTTTTCGCCATCGGAGAGGGCGAATGGCCTGGCGGGGCTCGCGAACGCGCTCAGGGCTGTCGCCTCGATGCTCGTGATGTGTGACCCTCGCGACATCGGCACATCGCTGACCGAGGAGATCGCCGGTGGCCTTGTGGCCTGGGAGCCGAACCTTTACCTCTACGACACCTATCCTGGCGGGATTGGCCAATCCCTGCCGCTCTACAACCAGACCAAGCGATTGCTGGAGGGTGCGGAAGAGCTGATTTCGGCTTGCACTTGCGAAGCGGGCTGCCCGTCTTGTGTGGGGCCGGTGGGCGAAGTGGGAGAGAGAGGCAAGGAAGGCGCACTCGCGATTCTGCGGCTACTTCACCAAGGGATTGCCCCGGCTATTTCGAACGACGAAGTTCCCTTCTAGCCGATAGAATAGGCAGCAATGTGGCTGCTCCTTTCATTGCTGGTTTTTGCACAACCAGAGCGCGTCGCAACTGATGTTGTGAGCCTGGGTGCACCCACTCGTGATGGCCGCTTCGTCACACATGTCCGAAACGGCAACCTCGCCCTGCGTGACCTGAAGAGCGGCGCAGACCGAATCCTCACAAACAAAACCGCAGGCTCCAATGAATTCGCCTACTTCTCGGTCCCATCGCGGGACAACGCAGAGATCGCCTACGCGTGGTTCAACGCGGACGGCTTTTACGAATTGCGGCTCATTCCCCTCGGGGGCGGCATCCCTCGCACCCTATACCGAAACCCGGAGGCCGGGTTCGTCCAGCCCTGCGCTTTCACCACCGACAACAGGAAAATCCTCACGCTGCTCTTCCGCAAAGACAACACCAGTCAGATCGTTCTTATCTCGCGCGAAACAGGCACAGTAGAAACGCTCCGCTCCCTGCAGTGGGTCTATCCCAAACGCATGGATCTTTCCTCCGATGGCCGCTACCTGGTGTACGATTCCTTCAAGGCTGGCTCAAAAAGCGAGCGTGCGATCTACCTCTTGGCCCTCGACGGCTCGACAGAAACGACACTCACCCCGGAAGCCGGCTCTTACCTCTTCCCGCTCTTCTCGCCAGACGACCAGAGCATCTACTACTTCGGAGGAGATGCCGATCAACTGGCCCTCTGGGTGCGCCCGCGCAACGGCGGCCAGCCGAAACGGGTCGCCACAAATCTGGGCCGTGCACTCCCGCTAGGAATCACTGAAGAAGGCATGCTGCTCTTTGGCCTCCGCAACGGCGCAACCGACGTCTATACGATCCCTATTGAATCAAAGGGCAATCCCGAGCGCGTCACAATCAATTTTCCCGGCCTGAACAGGAGCCCAGCCTGGTCCCCCGATGGCACCGAAATCGCCTACCTTTCACGACGCGGAGCAGAAAACTTCGGTCAGGAATCTCGCACGATCCTGATTCGAACACTGGAATCCAAGGCCGAACGAGACCTCAACCCCAAGCTCGCCTACATGGATCGCATCCTCTGGACTCAGCATGGCCTGCTGATCAGCGGTAGCGACGGCAAAGGCCGTGGCGGCGTATTTCTGGTTGACCCCAAAACCGGCCAGACACGGCCGCTCGAGATCTCACACGACGCCCCCTTTCGCGGCTACCCAGCCGCACTCGCACCAGACCAAAGCCTTTACACCCTGCGCAACGGTCAACTGTGGAAAGATGCCAGGCGAATCCCGGATCTCGATTCCCTCACTGCTCTAGCTCTCGCACCGGACGGCAAAGGTCTGGCGGTTTGCAGTTCCAAAGGCGTAATTCAGATCCTATTCGGCCCGGGCAATCAGGAAATTCAGTGCCCCGACTGCACCGAACTGAACTGGGGCCGACAACTCATAGCCGCAAGCCGAGATAGGCTAATCGAGGTTCAGTTGGACAACGGCAGTTTGCGAGAAATCGCTACCCCGGGCAACCGCGAGGGCGTCTTCTCGGCCTCGCCCAAGGGCAACCGCATTGCACTCACGGTTGGCCAACATCGTGACGAGATCTGGGCGCTCGCGCTGGGGCTCAAATGAAGGTCCTCTGCATCGCCTCAATCGCCATGGCCGCGAGCATCACGGTGCCGCTGGGCCTTGACCGTTTCATCCCTGCCCCCGCCGGCAACCCACTGACCCCTGAAAGCATTGCCCTCGGCAAGAGCCTCTTCTCCGACACGAGGCTTTCCCGCAATCAGACGATCTCTTGCGCCACCTGCCACGACCCACATTTCGCATTCAGCGACCCACTCCCCAAAGCCAAGGGCATCGAGGGTCTCATTGGAACCCGCCGTAGCCCCCGCATTGCCAACCGCGCCTGGGGCAAATCTTTTTTCTGGGATGGCCGGGCCTCAACACTCGAAGAACAAGTACTCGGCCCCATAGCCAACCCGATCGAGATGGATCTTGACCCAGCCATTGCCGCAAAGCGTGTCGGCCTCAATGTCAGGCAGATGCAAACCGCACTCGCTTCCTACGTGCGTAGCATCCTGTCTGGAGACTCCCCCTACGACCGATTTCTCGCCGGAGACAGGTCCGCCCTCGACTCCCGCCAGCAAAAGGGCCTGGAACTCTTCCGCGGCAAGGCGGGCTGCTCTTCCTGCCATCCAGGACCCAACCTCACCGACGAAGAATTCCACGCCACAGGCGTTGGGACAGACCCAGGACGCTTCGCCGTCACCCACAGCCCTGAGGATAAAGGGGCATTCAAGACCCCCAGCCTGCGCGATGCTGCGCGCACTCCGCCCTACATGCACAACGGCAGCCTCGCCACTCTGGCCGACGTGATTCGTTTCTACAACGAGAGCAAAAACAGCCGCGACCCCGAGATGCGCCCGCTGCATCTCAGCGCTGAAGAAGAAGCCGCCCTGGTCGCCTTCCTTGAGGCCTTGAACGGAAAGATCCGCGATGGTAACTAGCCTTCTTTTTGTCCTGCTCTGGCAACCCCAAACTGCTGCTCTCGCCTCGCTCTATGAAGCTGAGCTAGCCAGGGTTGAAGCAACCAACGGCGATGTCGGCAAAGCCGCCTTCGATCTCGGGCTCTTCCTCTTTCGACAAAACAACCCGCAGGCCGCCGTAGCGCCGCTGGCAAGAGCCGCAAAGATCCTCAACACAGACATCGCAAGAGAGGCTCACGCTCAGGCACTGCTGGCAAGCAAGAACGCTCCCGAGGCCGAGGCCGCCTTTACACAACTCGCGGAATCAAAAGACCCCAAGCTAGCCGCCCGCGCCCTCACTGCGCTAGCCGACCTCACTGGCAACTGCGCACTCCACGCCCGGGCGATCAGCCTCGAAGAAAGCATCCCCCGCCTTAACGACCTCGGCCTTTGTGAGCGAGAACACGGCAGAAACGCCCAAGCGATAAAACAATTCCGCCGTGCGCTCAGTCTCGACCCGCAAGGCAAGAACCCCGAAACGGCCGTCACCCTAAACAACCTCGCAAGCGCTCTGCTGGACACAGGCGCAGACGCAGAAGCTGAACTGCATCAACGCCGCGCGTGGCGCATTCTCGACACGATTCTTGGGTCCCGCCACACACGCACCGCCCTCAGCGCCAGCAACCTCGCCGACATCCTCCTCGCACGGGGAAAAGCGTCAGAAGCCCGCCGCTTCTATTCACTCGCTTATGAAGTCTTCAACAACCGGCTCGGCCCAGCCCATCCCTGGACGCTCGAAGCCAAAGCGGCCCTCACCTCAGCGCCGCGGCCGTAGCGTCTGCCCTGCTCCATAGACGCCAATCCAGTGATTGGAAAAACTGAGATCCGGTGAAGGCTTCACTTGCGGCATATGGCAATTCGTGCAGCTCACCTTAGCTATCACCATCTTGTGTTTCACCCCCTCATGACAACCCTGACAAACGGCATCATAGTTCGACTTCTCGCGCGAGAGCTTCGCATGAGGGTCATGACAGCTCAGGCAGGACAGCTTCTCTGAACTCTCCTGAAAGCACCTGCTCTCGGCCAGATAAATCGGCTGGTGACGGGTGTTCCAGGGGTCGCTCCAATTCGTTGCTCCACCAGGTTGCCGGTGACAAGCCCCGCACTGGTCGTTGATCGCAGAAGCTCTGTATCTCGAAGGGCTATCGATCTTGTACTTGCCGCCGCCAGACTCAACGTGCGCCGTACCTGGCCCGTGACAAACCTCGCAATTCACGCCCGGTTCAGCCGGCACAATCCTGCCACCAGCAGCCACCGTCGGCACACCAGTCGAGTGGCAACTAAAGCAGCGCAGAATCTGAGCCTCGGGGTCAAAGAGCCGGTACTTCACGCCTGCTTCATCGGGATGCCCGGGCGTTCGTCCCAGCTTTCCGGTTTGTCGAAACCAGCTCTGTCCCAGTTCCAGATAATACGACTCATCCAACTGCTTCACCCATGTGATCGCATGTGTACCCGATCCAAAAGCCCAGTCTGCCTTCGGTGTTCCTGCGGCGAGTGAATGCGCATGACCGCTTGCTGCATGAGCGGAGGCCTGCCCCGGGTGACACCGTCGGCAGGCCTCCATTCCTACATATTGAGCCCCAAGCGTTGAGGCCATCAGCAGCAGTGCAGCTTTAGAAAACAAGCCGCCCGCTAAACTGAATCTGCCGCCCGAAGATGCCGGGCCGCTGTTGGATAATCCTGCCGAAGTTGGGTGAGTTGACATCGGTAACGGGAGACGTAGTGCCGGTAAAGTGATTGCTGGTGTTGTAGCTCTCAGCACGAAGCTCAAAGCGCAGCCTCTCCTTGATGATGTCAAACTGCTTGGACACTGTCGCGTCCAGGTTGAAATAACCAGGCCCAACCAAACCCGGGAACTGAACCGGGTTTGTACGACGGGTAAAGGCCGGCAGGATCCTCACTTTACTGGTGTCAAACCAGCGATCGCGGGTCGGATTTTCAAGGGTCGGATCCCCATCCACCAGCACTGAACCAAGCCGTATGAAGATGCCCGTATTGGCCGTCGCCAGACTGCTCACAGACCAGCCGCCGACAATTCCGTCGAGGAAGCCGTTCATGTTTGCGCCAAACTTGCGGCCGCGGCCAATCGGCAATTCATAGATCGCCGCACCCGTAATACGCTGCCGGGCATTAGTTGCCGGCTGCCACGTCGGCGTATTCGTGAAATTATCTACGTTGTCGTAGAACTCTTCATTCTGTTCGCGATTGTAGTTGTAGCCAATCGTGAAGTTGAATCCGTTAGCAAATGGCCGCTGAAACTGCATCTGCAGCGACTTGTAGCGATTGCCGAAGCCGCCTCGGAGACTCTCGACCAAGGATCCGTACTGCGGATAAGGCCGCAGCAGTTGCGACACAGCCACATTCTGCTGCGTACGCAACTGTCCGGGCATCTTCGCTTGCGGCAACACGTTGAAGAAAGGATTGGCAACACCTGCATTGATTGCATTTCCAACGGCAAAACCGATACGCGGATCTACCTGATTGAGGTCGTAGTTATAGGGTGCGCTCCTTCCCAGGTTCATGAAGAAGGTAATGTCAGCCAGAATCTTGCCGGGCAACTGCCGTTGCACACTCACATTGATTCGGTCATTGACGCCCGGCTTGAAATTCTGCTGATACCAGGTAGCAGAATCGCCCAATGCAGTGTATCGGCCAAACTCCTTACCCCGCACAGGTACAAGCCCGCCAGGAAAAGGATCGCTTATACGCTGCTGCGGTACTCCCTGAATCAGGCCAATCGTCGTCGAGGTTGCGTCAAAGCCCGTGTAAGGCACGCTCCCAAGAAAGTTCGATGGATCTGTGAGCAGAGCCGGTACGATATACCGCGCCCAACCAATACGAATCGCAGTTTTTGAATTCAATGCATAGGCCATCCCAAGTCGTGGCATCAAAAGAGTCTTCGGTGCATTCCAGTTATTGGCATTCTCCTTGTCAGTGAATACCCAGGCGCCATTGTAGATAGGAGCAGCCCGCCGCAATGCTGCAGCCGCAGCCGGAATCACAGGAGCAGCCGCACCTTGAAACTCCGGAATCGGATTATTCAGGTCGAGGAAGCGGCTCAGCCGCTGCGTCGGGTCCTGCATCGCGGTGTAGTATTCGTAGCGCAAGCCCAGATTCAAAGTCAGCTTCGAGGTGATTTTGAAGTCGTCATGGACAAACAAGCCGACGTAGTTCACCTGTGGCCGCTGAATCGGAATCGACCCAATCGAGGAATTTCCTTCCAGCGCACCAAGCAACATCGAAGCCCATGCATCTCCGCTCAGATTCAGGTTCGGGGCATTAAAGGTATTTGCCGTTGTAGCGCGGCCGAAGCTGAAATTCATCGGCCGCGGCCTTGACGCAATAATTTTCTCGCGACGGAACTCACCGCCCACCTTCAGATAATGCTTGCCAACGTTTTTGCTCATCTTCGCGTCGATATTCCACGAGTTCGGTTCTTGAAACCAATAGCCGCCGCGGCCGAGGGAAGTAGCGGTTGGTCCGGCCACCGCTACGCCCGGATAGTAGATGTCAGGCAGATCGGATAGATAGGACTGATACCAGGTGTTGTTTCCCCAGAATCGCTTCAGGTCCTCAGCTTTCAGCGTCGCCGACGGCACACCAAAGCTGTCCACGATGCTGTTGTAGGCACCGCGAATATTCAGAAGTGTAGTGGGACTCAGCGTATAAACGGCATCTCCCGACATCGACGTCGAGTGTCGTTTCGATCCATCGACAGGTTGAGCAATCGATCCCGTATAGTCGTCCTGCGCGGTAAAGGTCTTGAATTGGTTATACCGGGCAAATACTTTTAAACGATCGTTGATATTCCAATCCACACGATCCGAGAAATTCCAATACTTGAAGCGATTGGCAAAGCCTGAGATGAAGTTGTTGACACCCGTCGGGCCCGTACCACCACCATTTGGTTTCCAAACATCGGCCATCAGGATCTTCGCAGTAGGGTCAATCCGGCTGGCTGGAATCACGTTTCCGGCAAAAGGGGTGCGGGTAACAACATTACCGGCCACGGTAGTCGTATAGGGATCAAAAATAGTTCGCTGCGCACCAGCTGTGTTCAGTGATCGGGAGAAGTCTCCTCCCCGCTCAAGATCGGTTGGCAGTGTATTGAAGGCCGAACGGGGTTCCTGCGTCCTCCAGCCCTCGTAGCTCGCAAAATTGAAAATCTTGTTCTTCTTAATCGGGTTGCCTAGCGTCGCGCCCCAGGTATTTTGGCGCGTCAGGTTAGGAGCAAAAGTCGTGCGGTCAGCAAGCGCATTCAGCTTTGGATTGCGCCCCAGATAATAGGCCGTCCCGTGGAAGGCATTCGTGCCCGACTTCATCTGCACACTCAACACTCCACCAGCCGAGTGTCCGAACTCGGCGTCCACCGCGTTCTGCTGCAGGTTCACTTCCTGCACAGAATCCATTGGCGGCGTATAGCTCGATTTCGCCCCCGTCATTGAGGGAGCTCCATCCAGGATGATGTCGTTCTTCGTGCTCGTATTGCCGCCTACGTCAAACTGAGAGGCCGCCCAGTGGTGAAACGGGCTTTGCTCGGTGGTAGACCGGATTACCGTCGCCGGGTTCAGGCTCACCAGCAAGAACGGATTGCGATGGATGATAGGCAGGCTATTGGCCATTTTCGTATTCACCGTCAAGCCCATGCTCGATGTATTGAACTCAACACTCACCGGAGCGGACTCAACCGTGATTTGTTCGTTCGTATTGCCAATTGCCAGACTCGCATTCACAGTTACGTCTCCGCGGGCCTGTACCAGAATGTTTTTCTGGACAAACGACTTGAAGCCCGTCAGTTCTACCTTCACGGTGTACTTACCGGGAGTCACAAAATCGAAAATATATTGCCCAGTGGGTGAAGACTTCGTCTGAGCCTGCACATTAGTCTCGTCATTAACCAGAGTCACACCGGCCCCGGCGACGACTGCGCCCGAAGCGTCCGTTACAGAACCCTGTAACTTGCCTCTGGTGTCTTGAGCAAATACAAGTGCGGTCAGCATGGCGCCGCAGATGAAGCCCCGAATGATTGATGTCATAATTTTGTCCAACACTATTCAATGGCAAAACAATAGTCAAGGATCCAGAGGATTAACAAACACTTAGCAAGGCAAACTCATGGCAACAGAAAAACGCCGTTCCCAGCGCATTGAGGTCAACGATCCCGGCAGCATCTCCTGGCAAACTGAATCGGGCGACAGCATGACCGAAAAAATCGTACTGACGAACCTGGCCGATAACGGGGCCATGATCGAGATGGCTCGCAAACTGCCGTTGCGGCAAACGGTGCTGATCAAGGTGCCGGCCTGGGAGATCGACGGCTCGGCGAGCGTTCGTTATTGCCGGCAAAAGGGATTAAAGTACCGAATTGGCCTCGAACTCTTTTATTCGATCGCCGCCAAGCCCAAAGTACAGCGCTGGACATAGATAATAGAAGTTCATGGTTATTACTGGTATTTGGTATGCCCTCGCGCTCACCCTGGTTGGCGCGCTCACCGGCTACCTGACAAAAACTGCCTGGCTGGGCGTCCCTTTCTACATCCTTGCGATTTTTTGCCTGTGGTTCTTTCGCGATCCCAATCGTGTGATCGCTGAGGGGCCGGTTGCCGTTTCGCCTGCTGACGGCAAAGTTGTCTCGATTACCAAAGACCCCGACGGCCGCACACGCCTCGGCATCTTCCTCAACGTCTTTGACGTCCACGTCAACCGTACCCCCATCGCGGGCAAGATCACACGTCGCACCTACAAGCCCGGCAAGTTTCTGGTGGCCAGCAATGACGCCGCAGGTACGGAGAACGAACAGAACACCTTCGTCGTGGAAGGCGAAGGCACAACGATTGAATTCAGCCAGATCGCCGGCCTGATCGCCCGCCGCATTGTCTGGTACAAAGACACTGGCGATACAGTAGAACGAGGCGAACGTGTGGGCCTGATCAAATTTGGCTCACGAGTCGATGTATTGTTTAACGCCGACTGGAAGCTTAGTGTGACACTTGGCGACCGTGTTTCGGCCGGCTCAAGCGTTATCGCCAAGCGAGTGAAATAAACACAGCATGCCATTGCGCCTCTCAGAACGCCTCATCGACCCCAAGAGCCCGGAACGCAGACCGAGGCGCGCTGCCTATGCCCTGCCCACGCTCTTTACCTCTGCCAATGTTTTTTTCGGCTTTCTTGCGATTACAAAAACCATTGAGGGCACGCTGAAGGCAACGCAGCAGGGTGCAGTTTCGATCCCTGAGTATGCCCTTGCCGCGCAGCTGATCGGAGTTGCTGTCGCTTGTGATGGCCTCGATGGGCGCATTGCCCGAATGACGAATACCGTCAGCGATTTTGGCCGCGAGCTGGATTCTCTTGCCGACGTGATTACCTTTGGAATCGCACCGGCGGTGCTGGCCTTCTGTTGGGGCTTCTTTTTCGTGAGCCACAATATCGAGCCGGCCTTTCGCAATGAGATCCTGCAAGGCGGCTACTTTCTTTCCTTCGTGTACCTGCTCTGCGGGGCAGCCCGTCTGGCGCGCTTCAACGTGGTAACCAACCCGGTGCCGAAGAACCCCGGGCGGCCGGATCGCAAGTATTTTGTGGGGCTGCCAATCCCTGCTGCGGCTGCTTTTATTGCGAGCATTGTTTATTTTGCCGACAGCGCGCCGATCGAAAACTGGATTGTTTCGCTGATGTGGCTGGGATTGCTCGCGCTGATGAGCTTTCTAATGGTGAGCACCTGGCGCTATCGAAGTTTCAAAGATCTGAACCTGCTGCAGCCCCGTTCGCCACTGAGCATTATCTTTGTGGGCAGCGTCATCTTTATGGTGTGGAACTATTCGCAGCCGGTGCTCTTTCTGATGTGTCTCACCTATACGGCCAGCGGGATCCTGGTGCGCATTGGCGGCCTGCTGCGGCGTAAGCCGGCAGCCATTCCAACCGCAACGGAGAACCCTTCGCTTGGCTAAACCAAAGCTCGCCCTTGTTGGCGGCCAGACTCTGCTGGGCCGCGAAATCCGCGAGCACGCAAAAGACTTTGACGTGCATCCGATGGACACCACCGACGACGAGGGCAAGACTCTCGTCCGTGATGAAGACGACCTGGCGCTGATGTCGCCGCTCGATCAAAAGGTAGTGGAAGCCGCGGCTATCGTGATGCTCGCGGGTGACCTCGAATCGAGCGCCAAAGTTCGCAAGATGCGCACGCGCGACTTGATCGACCTCACCGGTGTTCTTGAAATCGACCCCACCGCCCGCCTGCGCTCGCCCTTGAGCGAAGCACCGATGGCAAGACCGGCTTCGCCCGTTGAGGTGATCGCCCATCCGGCGGCCACCATGCTGGCCCTCTTTCTGCAAACGCTGAACACGGTTGCGCCGATCGCCCGCAGCGTTGCTAACTTGTACCAGCCGGCGAGCGAGTTCGGCACCCCTGGCATTACAGAGTTGCAGCAACAAACCGTCGCGCTGCTTAGCTTCCAGACGCTGCAGAAGAAACTCTTCGACACACAGGCAGCCTTTGCGATGCTGGCCCGGCTGGGTGAGGAATCCGCGCACAAGCTTGAGAAGATCGAGCTTCGCATTGAGCGCAACCTCGCCAGCCTGCTGGGCGGCAAAGTACCGCTGCCTTCGCTGCGGCTCACGCAGGCGCCCGTATTTCACGGCATCAGCGCTTCGATCTGGATCGAATTCGAATCCTCGCCAGACCTCAAGCGCATCGCCGACGTGCTGGCCAAAGCAGGCATCGACATTCGCGGGGAAGACCTCGAACCACCCAATAACGTACAGGTGGCCAATCAGGAGGGCGTTGCCGTTGGCGCGATTGAAGCAGATCGCAACCACCCGCGCAGCGCCTGGTTCTGGCTGGCAGCCGACAACCACCGCATCACCTCACAAAATGCGATTCTGGTGGCTATGGAGAGGATCAAAGCTTGAAACGCCGGGCCTTTATCTTGAGCAGCGCTGCGGTTGGTGCCACTTCCTGCGGTTATCACGTTGCCGGCAAGGCAGATCTGATGCCGAAGGAAATTCGGTCGATTGGCATCCCGCCCTTCAGCAACCCTACGACACATTACAGGCTCACTGAGAGGCTGCCGGTTGCGCTGACGCGCGAGTTTCATGCGCGCACAAAATACCAGATCCTGCCCGATGCCAATGGTGCTGACGCAGTGCTGCAGGGGTCCATTGGCACGGTACTTGCTTTCCCAACCGTGTTTGACCCCACCAGCGGCCGCGCGGCCGGTGTGCAGGTGCAGGCCATCCTGGCCGTTACGCTCACTCAGGCTGTTACGAACAAGGTTCTGTATACCAATCCAGCACTCGACTTCAGACAGCGCTACGAAATTTCAACCGACCCGCAGGCTTACTTCGACGAATCCACCAGCGCCTTCGAGAGGCTGAGCCGTGATGTTGCTGCCTCTGTAGTGACGGCAATTCTCGAGAACTTCTAATCATGACCGCCGAGCAGTTTGTCACAGGCCTGCAAAAACAGAAGCCTCCGGCCGTTTGTCTTTTTGTCGGCCCGGACGCTTATATGCGCACGCTCTGCAAAGACGCCCTGATCGCAACCGTTCTGCCGACGCCGGAAGACCGGGAAAGCGGCTGGAGCCGTTGGGACCTGACAGAGGTGAGTGTGGCGCAGGTTCTGGACGATGCGGCGTCGATGTCGTTGTTTGCCAGTCGCAGACTGATCTGGGTTGCCGGCGCCGAGGCTGTTGTGCCCAGAGGTCGCGCCAAGCAGGATGATGAGTCTAACGGCGCGAAGGAACTCATCGCCTATCTCGCGAACCCCACTCCTGACACAACGATTGTTTTCGATTGCTCCCGCTACGATTTTGAAGGCGACGACAAGACCAAAGTGGAGAACCTGCGCAAGTTCTTCGTGAATGTAAAGGCACAGGTGGAATTTCCCCGCTTCACCCCCGACGCCGCACGACGGCTCGCGATCGACCTTGCTGCTGAAAAGAAGATTCGCATTGCTGCGCCAGAGCTGGAACTGCTGATTGAAGCTACGGGTGCCGATGCTTCGCGGATCAGCAACGAAATCGAGAAGCTTTCGCTGCACGCAAAACCGGGTGAGACGATTACGCACGAAACAATTACCGCGCTGGTACCCAATGCCCGCGCCGCGAACATCTTCGGCCTGGTGGCGGCCATCGGTCGTGGCGACCGCGCCAAGAGCCTCGACATTCTCGACACCTTGATTCGGGAAGGGGAATATTTGCCGATTGCGCTGGCGTTTCTAGCGACACAGTTTCGACTGGCGCTGGCCGCACACGAGGCAAAGGTGAAGGGTTCGATGCAGATCCAGGGGCACTTCAGCAAGTTGGGCACGCCGATGTGGAAGGCGCGTGCCGAACAGGTGGAGCAAACGATGACTGCGTTTGCGCCCGGTCGCCTCAAGCGCGCGATGCTGCTTGTTTATGCAGCCGATCAGGCGCTCAGGGATACTCGTCCTGATGACAAGACAGTGATGGAAGACTTCGTGTGGAAGGTGACGGCGAAGAGCAGCTAGGCAGAGAGAGTAAGTGCCTGGGAATACCGCGCAGTTCTGGACGGTTGGTTGATGCGATGCGCCAAGTAAGGCGTTTATCTTCGGTGCGTGAATGCTTGATCGCTACCTCGGTGAGCTCATCCTAAGTGAACATTTCGCCGTTTTGCACGACCCATCGCTGAACCAACGGAGCGGTCCTACTGCGGCGCTACGAATGGGCGGTAACCTGCTGACCGATCTTGCGGGAGTTCAGTCAAGTCGGCCCCGCCCTCATTCAGCGTCTCAATGCCTCGAGTTGAGGCCGAACAGGTTGCCTTCGGTATCCCGGCACAGTGCGACCCAGCCGAAATCCCCGATCGAGAACTTCTCGCGCACGATGCTACCGTTGGCGGAAGCCACCCGTGCTGAGGCGATGGCGCAGTCGTCGACACTGAAGTACAGCAAGGTTCCGCCGATGCCCGGACGCCCGTGCGGGGACTTCACCAGGGCGCCCGAAGCGCCGTAGGTGGTCATGTCGGCCGGAAACGCCCGCATGACGGTCTCACCGGTCGGATCGCCCATGACCGGGAGTTTCAGTTGAAATACAGACTCGTAGAAGGTGGCGGCGCGCTCCAAATCTTCGACGTAAAGATCGAACCATCCAAGAGCGTTTGATCTATTCATATTCATCTCCTATATTGGTTGCCTGTGTGTTGTGGCAGATTCAGAATAGCCAGCCGGTACCGCGTCGGTCTTGTATAAATCAGACACCGAATTGCTTACGGTACTTCCCCGGGGTGTATCCCGTGGCCCGTCGGAATTCGTGGATGAAGTGCGCCTGGTCGGCGTAGAGGTCGAGGTGGTGCTTTCGGAACGATTGCTGCACTCGCAGGACCTTGAGTAGGTTGTGGGGAGTGAATCCGGTCGCTCTTTTCAGGGTGCGCTGCAGATGGCGCGGAGACATGCCCACGAGTTGTGCCATGTCCGCTACTGAGCGTATGCCGTCGAGGTGCGCGAGGATGCGTGCCGTGACTGTGTTCGGTACGATGTGCCCCTGCGCAATGCACCAATGCACCAGTTCCACAAGCAATGGCACCTTCTCCTCAAACGCGAGGCCGACAATGCGCTCGCTCGTTTGAACGAGCGGTAGCTTCCCCCGATACGGCGTTCCGACGTAAGAGGCGACAATCTCGCCACGGTCTCCCTGCCAGACTCCTGGAAGCAGCTGGACCCCGACGTAGTGGAAGGAGGTACCAAGGTTGAGCACCGTCGAAGCGGTTTGGAGTGCCGTGATGCCCGCTATATCGGTGTCGGTCTGATTGAGGAGCAGATTTACGCAAGCGTCAGGTAATGCGTGGTAGCGGAAGTCTTCAGACAGGACCGCAAGCGTGCGCAGTTCCCAGAAACAATGAACGAGTTGGGCCAGTTGCTTGGGTGGAGCGACCTCCGCGTAGTGGACCAATCGTACAGATGTCGCGATTCCATCTTGAACTGGGTTGTACATGGTGTCGTGATACCACAAGTCTTGGCGTGGTCGCGTTCCAGGTGCCGGATAGACGACGATCGTAGAGTGGTGTGCAGTCGCTAAACCCTGAAGCGCTGCTCCAAAACTATCTCTTACATGGCGACGCAGTTCCTTGATGAATCGTCCACTTGGGGGTTGTCACTTCGACGAAGCGGCCAGAGTTCAAAACGCTCGCACCAAAATTTTGAACTTCGTCAATCCTGTTCGATCGAGCCCCAGCCGTCATTTCGCCCGCCAAACTGGGCTGCGTTCTCACCAAACATTAATTCAAAGCGTGTGATGTTGTCGTAGGTTGGCAACATGATTGGATGGACCAAAACCTGCCAAGGCATCTCGGTACTTCCCTCATAAGCTGAGAACGAGACTTTCTGGCCACTCTTGAGCAGCAGGGCGGCAAATTGTAGAGCGGATTCTTCGGTTGGGAATATCGCGCAGAAGTCGATCTCCCGCTGCTTCGACAGGTTGTCACCTTGTTCTTGCATGCACCATAGAACATCCCCGTTGTCGTCGTCTGGGAAGACGTCGTAGTCGCGGTCCATTGCACTAAGAGTAACCCGGCAATCGTCCTTCGATCCCATTACCTTCGCGACTCCACCGTCGCACCACAGCTTGCATCCCGAAACTTTCGTATATACACTTGTATCAACCGATGCAGTTCGAATGGGACCCGGACAAGAATCGAGCCAACCTTGCCAAGCACGGAATCGATTTTGAGTTGTCGGCACTCGTATTCGCAGACCCTCATCTAACCTTGAGGGAAGATCGAATCGACGAGACGGGCGAAAGGCGTTGGCATGCTCTTGGTCTGGCCGCGGGATTAGAGCCTGTTTTGTTGGTTGTTCATGTTTATAGGGAGGCAATCGATGGCGAAGAAATTATCCGCATCATCTCAGCCAGAAAAGCTCGTAAGGATGAGCGCCGAGCGTATTTTCAATAAACCGCTTACAAAGACACAGCGCGAGCGGCTTGCACGGCTGGCCCAAAAGCCCGACTCCGCGATAGACGTCTCTGACATTCCTCCTCTCACTGACGAACAACTCGCTCAAATGGTGCCGTTTCGGCTGCGATCCAAGACGACACTGATTTCGTTTCGCGTTCAAAACGATGTCCTGGCGTGGCTGAGATCGAAGGGGCCGGGTCATTTAAGCCGGATCAACGCGATTCTTGCAAACGTGATGGACGCTGAGGAACGGCTGAAAAGCGCTTGAGCTTGCCCGATGGCTGGCGCGGCAACATCGCCGTTCTTGCCTGGTACGCAGCATCTGGAATCTTATCAACGGCACAGTACAGAGGGCCTTGTTTTCGTGTGGAAGGTGACGGCGAAGTGTAGCTAGGCTACAAAAGCATTTTCTCGCTGAAGAGAAAATCGCCAGGATCACTAGTGGTTAAGCAAAGCTGCCTGCGGCAAACGGGCTTCTACTCAGAAAAGCTGCTGGATTGAATCGTACGTGCAGTCGCGAGGTTGAAGCGGGGCTGGTAAGTTCCCTTTGTCAGACCTACCACTTCGCTCCACAGTTGGCAAAGGGAATCCAGAGACGCGCGAAGCTCACAAGCATCCCGGCCGGGTCTGGACAGGATATCTGCAAGGCGCTCAGCGCAATTGCCTGGGGCCTGAGCGAAGCTTGCAAGAATCCGGTTTACGTGCTTGTCATTCAAGAAATACTCTTCGTTGATCGCGAAGAGGGCCTGAACAATAAATTGTGCGGCGCGCGTCATGCAACCTGCCGCATTGTAGACGTCGGCCGAGGCTGCGAACTGATCACACGACCAAATACTAAACTCGGCCCCCCACAGGCTCTCGTGAATGATTGTGTTCTTCATGGGTTCCGGGTAGACCGCCACTAACGCTTTCAACTGCGCAACTAGACCCATTGGATCGTGAAGAGGAATGCAGTATCTTGTCTCACCGAAATAGACTACGCTTCGAAAACCGAATGGGGGCTGCTGGTCGAAATCATGCCGGCACACTCCGCGCTGCCCCTCTTCAATTACGGATCTCACTTGTTCCAGATTTCTGTAAATGAGATCAACCTTGGTTGCAGGGGTCTGGATCCATGCTCCCCCATTCACCCATGGACCCCAGCCGTACAATTCCGTCACAACAGGATGCGATCCCGCAGTACAGATAGAATCGGCAACGGCGCAGACCTCATGGACGGCCAATGGTTGAAACTCCTGGTAATAAACACCGATGTCGAGATCGGAAGATTCGTTGGCCAGACCTCGTGCGTAGGACCCACCAAGAACTACCGCGGCCACATTCGATATACCTTTGAGGGCTTCTATGGTCGAGTCCAGGACCCGGCGTTTTGCTGTAGGAATCTCAGGCAACGCAAGCATACGCCTGAATTATCTCAGCAAAAACGCATCTCGCAGAATTTCTACGGCGCGAGTGGCTTGTCCTTGATGGCACCTATTTTGATCTTGGAGCCGTGAATCGAAAATAAAGCGTCGCTCCAGCGAGGGCTACCAGCCAGCCGGCAATCAGCGGCATGGTAGCCTCGCGGGCAGCAGTTTCAATCGAGAGAAAGTCTGGGCCACCAGTCTGCCAGTAAGTCCACTCCGCAGCGAGGCGGCCAGCCAGGAGACGACCGCCCGAACTCAATACGATAATCCCGTCTCCGTTGTCGGGGTTGATTCGGACAGCAGCATTAATAGCCGGAGCATTATTGCCGTCATGACCGAAAACAAACGCCCCCTTCGTCGTTGGGGCGTACAACATGGTGCCAAGGCCCCAGATGTCTGCGCCGAACTTTTGTCCGTGCGGTTCGCGCATACGCCCCAGCAGGTCAACGTCGAGAATTGGCGGCGACTTGGCTTCAAGCTGTGCCTGTACCCACAGCACCATGTCGCTGACACATGTGGAGAATCCAGTCGCAGCCGCGGCCGCGTATTGAAAACGGGATGCGGCGCGGCCCGAGGCATCGTAAGCACCCGCAGACTTCGTCGAGGGAATGCTATCGAAACTCGAACATGCCATACCAAGCGGATTGAGCACGCGATCCCGCATGTAATCGCCGAATGGCCTGCCCGCGACTTCCTCAATGAGCAGTTGCAAAATCAAGTAGCCGCCGCCAGAGTACTGCCAACGCGAGCCAGGTTCAAAGCCCACGGCAATCACCGTCGGTCGACCTGTTGACGTGCGCGGCGCCCGAAGCGAATCCTCAAGACTGGGCAGTCGCTCGTCGAGGCGGTAGTCGCCAAAACCCAGGCCATCTGTCAGCCCGGCGGTATGACTCAAGAGTCGGCGCGTAGTCACGCCATTCAGGTCGTATTGGCTCGCCGGCAGCCGCCACCGTTTGAGATATCGAGCAACCGGGGCATCCAGATCGATACTCCTCGTGCGCACCAGTTCCATCACACCCACCGCAGTTACCCACTTGCTCATCGAAGCAACTGGAAAGAGGGTTTCACGATTCACCGTTGTCCCAAGACTGGCGTAGTGCTCTTTCACAACTTGGCCATTGGAAATCAGCGCGAGCGCAAGGTCACCGTGTGGCGCTGCCGATATCATCTTTTCCGCAGCGGCCACAAACCCTTGAGAGTCGCCTGATGCTGCGATGTGACGGTGCCACCACCCTGCGAGCACACCGTAGCCAACGAAGGCAGCCCACAAGATCATCGACAGCGCAGTCAAGCCTGCGACTTTCATTAGCTTCATAGTGGATCAGTGTTGTGACAACGAGTTACCAGAGAGATATGTTCAAACAATCTGATCCAACATTGGTGAGGCGTGCGTCAAGACAAGACCAAAACACCTTGGCAGCTGCGCCGCTGTGTTGACGAAACTTGTAAGGAGAGGGGGGCAGTAAAACGTTGCAACTGGCACACCTGAGGTGGAAGACTTCGCATGGAATGTGCCTGCGAAACAGGCCTAGCCCCCAGCCCCCGCAGATCGCGCTTTCTTCGAGTGTGGCCCCACCGGCCCACCAACAATTCCCTCATAGCGCCGCACGACGTTTTCAATGGAGCCAGGCTGCCCGGTGAGAGGCCCTTGAAGGAAGGCTGCAACGATCTCCACCGTTGCTCGATGTGTCTCTTCCACATTGCGAGGCCCACCTATTAATTGCGCCAGTAGAAACCGTCCTGGAGCAGAAAAGAACAGCGGCACATCGGTAAACCCATAATGATTGGCCCCGCCGATTTCGTAGCGAAAGCCCCCGGCTTCCAGATTTTCGAGGAGTTGCCTGTTGCCAGACAAGTACCACTCCGAGTGATGCGTCTCCGCAGGGTCGCTCTGAAGCAACAGGAACTGCCCCTTCAGGGCCTTTCCGGCAATGCTGCCATATAGCGTACCGTCGATGTTGGCTGCCGCTTTAACCCTTGGGTCTCGATCCATCACAACCGCAGCGGTGGCACCACCAAACGAGTGCCCAATGACGCCAATGTGGTCGAGGTCCAGACGATGGAAGAGCACTTCCCCTAAGACATCAACCCTCTGGATCTGATCGAGTACACAACTCACATCACTGGCACGCAGATCCAGATGCCGGATCATATACCCGATCCTGTCCCCATCGTCCTTCGAGAAGTTCTCAACTGTCGTAACAATGCGCCCGTCGGCCAGCTCTACGAGAGCGGCCTCGTAGGGATGATCGACGGCAAGAACCACATAGCCCCTGCTGGCCAAGCCCGTAACCAGACTCGTATAGAATGCCCGGGACGCACCATACCCAGGCGAAAAAACCACCACCGGCCATCGACTCCGATCCGTTGATATCGAAGCATCCAGGATGCCGTTGCTTTGGATCCGGTCGTATCGGCTCATCACAAAACCCGGAAGCAGCGATACATAGTCTGGCAACCTGCCGAGCCCATCGATGTATGGAGAGGAGAGGCCGCGTGAAGCCTCAGCTGCCGGGTACCAGGCCTGAACAACAACATTCCTCCTGTCGCCAGGATCTGCCGTAGCCTCCTCCGGCCGGGATGCGTCTACCCACCGAAATACTTTGGTTCCGATGGTGTATCGGCCCTGCGGCTGGGTCAAGCGGGGAACAGGAACTAACACCCAGACCGCAACAAAAGGCAAGAGGAGGACTGCGAGAAAAAACCGTAAGCGAATGCTCGTCATTCCGGTATTGCGAAGCAATGAGGCAACAGCAACCAAAATGTAGCCAGGGATGAACTGCCAGTAGAACCCCTCTAACGCAACCTGCAGCAGGGCTAGCGCAATCAAACCCAGCACCACAATCCGCAGGCTGAGCCCAGCCAGCGAAAACCGGAAAGCCCACAGTCCCGACAGAGCAACCATCGCACCCGCAACTGCCACATCTAGAAAGGACATAGGTCTCCGAAGAGGGCGGGCCTCATTTTTTCATCCTGCATGAATCAAGGACGAAACAACGATCCACCTTCTTTCTGGAAGGCGTGGATAAAATTTCAAGGGATTAGGAAGCGCACAGGCACAACCGTCCTGTGATCAGGACGGTGAGAGAGAACTTCGTAAGGAAGGAAACTTCGAAGGAGGGCTAACTAGGCAGCAATTGCTTTGAGACGGCGTGAGAGACGGCTCTTGTAGCGTGCTGCGGTGTTCTTCTTGATGACGCCCCACTTGGCGCCACGATCCACGATCGAGAAGACAGCAACGAGTTGCTTGGAGGCTTCTCCGTGATTCTTGTCGGCCAGGAGCTTGCGCATAATCTTGATTGCGCCCTTGATGCGGCTGCGCCGTGCGCGATTCGCCGCTGTGCGCCGCTCGGTGATACGGACGCGTTTGATAGATGTAACTGTATTCGCCATGCTAAACCATTAACCAAAATAACACAGAGATCAGGCTCTGCGCCAGCGGTTCAGCCCTATAGCGGCAATTCCGGCGCCAAAGGTGAGCCAGGTGGAAGGCTCGGGCACCGGCGCATACGGGTCGCCCAGCCCTACGGTGCCAGTCACCGTTAGCGTATATTCGCCCTGATGACGGCTCGGGAAGGCCTGTGAGCCGGACGAATAGAAGCTGTCAACACCAATGTAGTAGAGCCCGGGATTCAGGTTGGCGACAGTGAAGGAATCCTCCTCACCCTCAATCCCCGAATCGGACCCGCTAAAGACCCCGGTACCCTCACCTGTATCGCTAATGGCATCGCCGTTCGACAGGTATAGCGCAACATCGAAGCCGCTGAGGGCGGTGGGAGTGGCCGTGAAGGTCATGGTTCCGGGATTGACCACCAGGAAGATGTAAAAAACATCTCCCCCGCCCACAGTGATGAAGGTTGAGGCTCCGAGTGGCAGGCGATTGATTTGGCTCGTTTTGCCAACGGTCGTATCCGTATTGGAATAATCGAGCGAGAGGATGGTATGAGTGGGCTGGATCGTTGCGGCCTGACCTGTAACGGTGAGCATGCAGGCAAGCATCAAAACCAGGCTGAAACATTTTGTGGCAAATATGTTTTGGTACACGGTCTGCTTTATTTTAGGACTAAAGCTCCAGTACGACAAGCCTTTTATGCGCTCCCGCTCGCTATGATGGTGATTTAAGCCATGTCTGACTCTCTGATCATCGCGAATCGTGAATTCCGCTCCCGCCTCCTGATTGGCACCGGCAAATACCGCAGCAATGCTGAGATGCAGCAATGCCATACGGCCTCTGGGGCTGAAGTGGTGACGGTTGCGGTTCGCCGCGTGGAACTGGATCGTACACAGGAAAGCCTGCTGAACTATATCGACCCGCAGCAGTACTTTCTGCTGCCCAACACGGCCGCCTGCTACACCGCAGAAGAAGCTATCCGCACGGCTCGCCTCGGGCGCGAAGTTGGCCTCTCAGACTGGGTGAAGCTTGAAGTCATCGGCGACCAGAAGACTCTATACCCGGACGTGATCGGCCTCATTGAAGCGACGAAGGTTCTGGTGAAGGAAGGCTTTACGGTATTGCCTTACACCAACGACGATCTGATCGTTGCGCGCAAACTGATTGACGCAGGCGCTGCGGCAGTAATGCCGATGGGTGCGCCGATTGGCTCCGGCCTCGGCATCCAGAACATCGCCAACCTTCGAATCCTGCGCGAGATGATCACAGAAGTGCCGCTGATCGTGGATGCCGGTGTGGGCACGGCCAGCGACGCAGCGATTGCAATGGAATTGGGCTATGACGGCGTTCTGCTGAACACGGCTGTGGCTGAAGCCGCCGACAGCATCAAGATGGCAGAAGCGATGAAGTACGCAGTGATGGCAGGCCGCCTGGCCTTCCTTGGAGGACGGATGCCGCGCCGGCTTTACGCCTCAGCCAGCAGCCCTCTCACCGGACTGGTTCGTTAGTATGTTTGTATGCAGCATGACTTCACCCATGTCAAAGATGCTTTAGAAGAACGCCAGTCCCGGTCGAGATCCAAGGCCAAACTGGAAGTGATCGGGGATATCCTTACCGCAATCGCGAGCAAGGATCTCCGTCCCATAGAAGGCTTCCTTCACGAAGACGCCGAAATGGCGATTCACGGCTTTACTCCCTGCGAGAGGCGCACAAAGGGGCGCGAGGAAATCCTGAAGGCATTGCAGGAAAATTTCGAAGCCATCACCGATCAAAAGCCGGTGATGGAGGCACTGGTTGAAGGGGATGCGGAGGTTGCCTTCAAGTTCAGCGAAACGGGAACCATGCGCGAAAGCGGCCAGAAATATTCTGCGCGCGCGGTGATCTGGTTCACCTTCGAAGACAGCAAAATACGCAAGATCGAAGAGTTCGCCAGCCTTAGCTTCTAGATGCGGTGAAAGCCGCGCAAAATGTCACGGGTGGAATAGCGCAGCGCAATCGGCCGCCCGTGCGGACAGGCCATCGGATACTCACACTTGGCCAGCTCTGCCAGCAGGTATTCCATCTTCTGCTGATCAAGAGGGGTGTTGATCTTGATCGCAGCCTGGCAGGAAATACTGGCGGCAATGTTACGTCGAAGGTCTTCAACAGAAGACTTGCGCAACTCGGTTTCGGAGATATCGAGAATCTCAAAAATTACCTTCTCGATATCGCCAGGCCCCAAGCCTGCAGGGGCGGCCTGAATTGCGATGGTGCGATTGCCGAAGGGCTCAGTTTCAAAACCAGCCCGGCTGAGTTCATCAGCAATCCGCGCGTATTCCAGTTGCTGGCCCACCGTCAGCTCCATCACCATAGGCATCAATAGTCTCTGCTGTTGCGCCTCACGTTTGGCAAAGCGCCGCAGCACCTGCTCAAACAGAATGCGTTCATGCGCTACGTGCTGATCGATAATCCAAAGCCCGTCGCGGCCTGCGGCAATGATGAAGCTGTTGTGGATCTGGCCAAGAGGGCGCAAGTCGCCCAGCGCGCCCATGCTCTCGTACTCATTCATCGGCGCAACACCAGGCGGCAGAGGGCCGTGTGTATCCGGGATGCGCATACGCGCCGGCGGGGCATCGCTGAAGTCGAATCGCTGCGGCGGAGGCTGGGTCATCTCGAGCCGCATGGTGGGCAACTCATGCGGGCGTGCCTCACGATCTACTGGAATCACCGGCTCACAGATATCCGGGGCGGCGTTCTCGATGCGCTGTGTGAACTCGCTAAATGGCAAACCCGCTGCGGGCTGAGTGGGCGACGCAGCTGGCAGTGGCAAACTAGACACCGGCTTTGATTCCATCAACTTGCCGCGTACGGCATCGCGCACAAAATCATGCACGAAAGAGCTGTGCCGGAATCGCACTTCGGTCTTTGAAGGATGGACATTCACGTCCACCTCGCCAAAGTCGCAATCGAGGAAGATCAGCGCAAACGGATAGCAGGCCGGCGGAATCAGGTTGTGATAGGCGCTGGTGAGGGCGTGCAGCAAAAGCTTGTCGCGAATCAAGCGCCCGTTTACAAAGAGATAAATCGAGTTCCGATTGAGCTTCTGCACGTGAGGTTTGGAGACAAAGCCCGAGAGCTCAAAACGCTTTTGCTCGCCTTCGGCCGTGGAGAGAGTCTTCACTTCAGGCCCAAATTCGACGAGGTCCTCGAGGATACGGCTGCCAAAGACCTGGAAGACTCGCTCCTGTGGCGTAGCGACAGGGGTGACACGCAGCAACTCGCTCGGGCCATGATGCAGCTCGAAGGCTTTGTCCGGGTGCGCAAGGCTGTAGTGGGTTACGAGCGAGGCGATATGAGCGAGTTCGGTTTGTTCGCTCCGCAAGAACTTCTTGCGCGCCGGCACGTTGTAGAAAAGATCACGAATGGTGATGACAGTGCCTGCGGCAAGGCCCGCCTCTTCGCACATAACGAGTTTGCCGCCATTGATGGAAACACGCGTACCGGTGGATTCTTCACGGGCATGAGTTTCAAGGGTCAGCCGGGAGACAGAAGCGATGGAAGGCAGAGCTTCTCCACGAAAGCCGAGCGTGCCGATCTGATCGAGATCGTGTACGGTTTGCAGCTTTGATGTGGCATGACGCTCAAAGGCAAGCAGGGCATCATCGCGCATCATGCCGCAACCGTTATCGGTAATGCGAATGAGACGCCGCCCGCCGGCATCGACTTCTACACGGATATCGGTCGAGCCTGCGTCCAAAGAATTTTCAAGAAGTTCTTTGACAACAGAGGCCGGCCGCTCGACAACCTCTCCGGCCGCAATCTGATTTGCAACGGCATCGGAGAGTACTTTGATTTTTCCCACTCAGTTCGTAGTAATACCACGCTCGGTCAGCAGCGTGCCGGTACGACGGTAGAGATTGAGGAGATTGCGGCGATACTGAACGCTTTGCGTTACAAGATCGCTCTGGGCCTGGGTGAGGGCATTCTGCGAGTCAAGAAGGAAGAACAGAGTGATCGTGCCAAGCTCGTAGCGCTTCTGGTCTGCCTCGACGCGCTTCTGCGCAAGGTCGGCAGCAATCTTGGCCAGGTCTACGCTGGCGCGGCTATTTTCCACCTGATTGATGGCGTTGAGCACATCGAGGCGTACGTTCTGCTCGAGGGCACGAATGCGCAATTGATCCAGGCGCTTGGTAACAACGGCATCGGCAAAGTTAGCCGAAGAGTTGCGATCCTTGATGGGCAGGCGCAACTGGATGCCGCCGCCGATAATCGGGAAGCCGAAGCCAAACATCTGGTCGAAGGCATCGGGGAAGCCACCGGGCACAACCGAGGTTACCGGAGAGGAGGTGCCATCGGGATTGAAGAAGGTCTGGCGGCGAACGGTGGGGCCGCCACGGCCCTGAATCGAGTAGTTGCCGAAGAGCGAGAAGTCTGGCCGCATGGCGTCAGAGCTTACGCGAAGGTTGATGTCGTCGATATCCAACTGCTGGCGCTGGTTCAGCAAATCGGGCCGTACACGGATGGCATCCGACACAAGTGCTTCCTTGTCGAAAGGCTTGTTGTCGGTAGGAGGCAATACCGATTCACTTAAGGTAATCGGCAGCTTGCGCAGCTCGGGGTCAAGATCGATGCCCATCTGGCGGCGCAATGCGTCTTCGGTTTGGGCCAGACGATAGCGGGCCTGAGTGACAAGAATTTCAGCACGGGCATAGACGGCCTGGGGCTGATAGATTTCAAGGGCTGGAAGAGCTCCCAGCTCAAGCTCACGCTGGGCGCGCTTCAAGCTGGTATCGGCGAGAGCCAATGCCTGCTCTTGCACCTTCAAATTTTCGCGAGCACCAATCACATCCCAGTAGGCATTCTCGGCATTGGTAAGCAACTGTTGGATCTGATCCTGAAAGGCATATTCGCTGCCACGCAGACGCGACTTGGCAAGAAGGATCGGAGCCCGCAGAACCTGCAGATCACGGCCACGGAGAAGCGGTTGCGTGAAGCTTAAATTCAGGTTTGAGCCGTAGGCAGGATTGAGAGTTGCGAACGAGTTGTTGGTGCTGTTCTTTGAAGCACTGTAGTTGATGGTGTATTGCGTGCCGGTTGGTGCCGTCTGCTGCCAGTTGAGCGTAAGGGGCTGCGCAAGCGAAGACAGCGTAGAAGCACCAGCAAGTGCGTCGGTGGTTACCGTCTTGGTGCGGGTGGAGTTGAAACGCCCCAAAAACTGCGGGTCGAAGATGGAATACGAACGAGTGATCGCATTCTTTGGAATCTCCAGCACCATGCGCTGGATCTGGATGTCGGTGCTGTTGTTCAGCACCAGTTCGAGATAAGCCTTAAGCGAGAGGTCGAGCTTTGAACCCGCCACATAGTCTTGCAGCTTGACTGGCCCCTGCATCTCAAACTTCGGCGTCTCGCGCCGGAAGATCGTGCGGACATAGTCTTTGGTGCCGAACTTCGGATAGTTCACCAGTTCGGAATCTTTATACACATTCGGAGCAGTAACCGGATTCACGGTTTGCGCGGACATCGAGATGCCGAGCAGAAGGAAAATACTAAAATTACGCAGCATATTATTCGTAGCGAATCGCCTCAATCGGATCCAGTTTTGCGGCCTGCATGGCCGGATAAATTCCAAATACAAGCCCGATGCCCACAGACACCCCGAAGGCCACAACAATCGATGAAGTCGTAACGACAGTAGACCACCCGGCCGCCCCGGCGATCACCTTTGACAGGGTAAAACCAAACGCAATGCCGATCAGGCCTCCCAACATCGAAATCAGAAGAGCTTCCATCAAAAACTGACGAATGATGTCCACCTGACGTGCACCAATCGCGCGCCGAATGCCGATCTCTTTCGTACGCTCAAGCACCGTCGCCAGCATGATATTCATAATGCCGATGCCGCCCACCAGGAGCGAAATACCAGCGATGCAAAGCATGACCACGCTGAAGATAAACGAAGTGCGGCGGCGCTGTTCAAGCAATCCCGCCGGTACGATTGTGTTGTAATCGCCAGCATCTTTGTGGGTGGAATCGAGAATGGCACGCACGATGGCAGCTGTCTCGATGGAATCCGTACCCGGAGCCACACGCATGTAAATGCCGTCGATCTCGTCTTTGAGATAGCTGTTGTTGTCTTCAAAACGGCGCATCACCGTGTTGAGCGGAGAGATGATCAGGTTGTTGCGATTGGAGGCTTCCGCGCCGTCCATCTCGGCATCGGCAGTAGCTTGTTGCGACAGAACACCAATCACCTGCAGCCACGTATCGTTTACCTTCACATACTTGCCCACAGCGGGCTCAGAGCCAAGCAGGTTCACTTTGGCCGCTTCACCCAGCACGCAAACGGGAGCCGAGGTGTCGTTGTCCTTGTCGTTAAAGAAGCGCCCTTCAATCACCTTCAGGCTGTTGATCACGAGGTAGCTGGGCTCGACACCAATCAGCAGTGGAGCCTCAGCCGTAGTTTTCGGCAAAATCTTCAGCGGTTTGAAACGCTTGCGGGGAGTGGAAGCCTCAAGACCCTGTACGTTCTCTTTAATCGCGCGATAATCACGGAAAGTCAGGCCTGGAGATATCAGACGCCGTGCCTGCAATTCGTTGCGGTCTACCGATTCCTTGGCCTCGACGATGATGTTATTCACACCCAGCAAGTCGATGTAGCTCATCATCTCTTTTTGCGCGCCAGCCGTGATCGACAACATCGCCACCACAGCGCCCACACCAAAGATCATGCCAAGCATGGTGAGCAAGCTGCGCAACTTGTGCACCAGCAGGCTGCTCAAGCCCATTACCAGTTCTGGGATCAACCCCTGAAATAAACCCTTCATTGCGACTACATGCCTCCCTTGCCGCCAGGAAGCGCGGCCGCCGCGCCGCCACTCTTCTCAGTCTTTTTCTTGTCTCCGGGCTTGGCCTCGGGGTTTGCCATTGCGATGACGTCCCCTACCTTTACTCCGCTGGAAACAATCATCACGTTCTCGCTGCGCTTGAGTGGCTTGATCTCGCGGGATTCAAATCGATTGCCCACTTTGACATAAACCACCTGCTTGCCGTCTTTTTCAAAGACTGCCTGGATCGGCACATTGATCGCATTCTGAACCTTGTCGACAATAATTTCGACATCGGCGAGCAAGCCAGGCCGCAGCAATACATCCAGTTGATTGTCTTCTTCGGGCGGAGTAGGCAAATTTGCGTTATCGAGGTCCTTCTGTGAAACCATCAACCCGCCGACGTTAAACATCGCCGGCATCCCGGGAGCCGCGCCGCCACGATTGCCACGGCCTGCAGGCATTGCGCCAGTCTTCTGCAACTCGGCCGTAACCTTGGCCATCACTTCGGTGCGCTCTTCGGGGGTCATATCAGCCATGGCTTTGCCCTTGCTGAACTTCGTTACCAGTTCACGCCGTTTGCGCTGCAACTCGGGATCCATGTTGCCACCACCACGCTGCCGCCCGCCGGCTTGCTCAGCAGGTGCTGCAGCAGGCTGGCCCATTCCCTGGGGCATGCCACCTTCCGGCTGCGCAGCCATCGGCGGGGCATTGAATGCCGTCATCGGCCCCTTCTTGCGGTTGGTCTCGGCCTGAGCCAGAATGCGGCTCACCTGGGTTTCATTCGCACCAAGGGCACTCAGCAACTGGCGCATGTCGATCGAAAAGATGACATCAAATTTCTTGGCTGGGTCGGAGCTAAACATGTTTGCCGAAGCAGTGCCGCTCATAGACTTGATCTTGCCGGTAAACTTCTTCTCCGGCAGTGCATCAAGACGCATAGAAACTTCCTGGCCCTCGGTCAAATTGGCACGGTCGAGTTCGCCCACTTTGGCCACCACTTCCATCTCGCTCAAGTCGAGAATATCGGCCACAGGCATACCCGGCTGCACCTGGTCGCCTTCGCGAATGTCAGGCAAAGACATACCAAACATCATCACGGTGGAGCGATTCTGCTTTACGGCAACCAGCCCGCTCATCGGGGCCAGCAGCTTTACCTGCGCCAGGCGCTGCTTCTCGCGATTGAGTTCGAGCTTGGCCTTGTTGGTCTTCTCACGCAACACAGCCAGCTCAGCCTGAGCCTGCTCACGGCGGCTCTTGATATCGCTCTCAAGCTGCAGGAGGCGGCGCTTGGATTCCTCAAGCGTCAACTGATTCTTCTTGGCATCGATCGCGCTGATCAACTCATTACGTTTAACTTCAAGCTCAGCCCGGCGCACGCCGTAGCGGGCGCGCAGCAACTCCACCTGATCCTGATTGTCACGAATTGCCAGATCGGCCTGAGCTTTCTTTACCTGCTCGTCGATCTGATCGAGTTCCAACTGTTTTTCTTCGAGTCGCGACAAAACTTCTGCATCGTCAAACTCAACCACAAGATCCTTTTCGCGAGCCAGTGCGCCGAGGGTGGCGAGCTTGGTCACCTGTACGGTGCCAAACAGATTCGGCGCCGTAAGCGTCGCGCTGCGTACGGCCCGCAGTTCACCGCGGGCAAAACTGCGAACCACAACATCGCTTTGCTTTACCTTGGTGGTAGCAAGCAAGTCTTCACGCTGTGGAATCTGCTTGTAGACGAGGAACGCAGCATAGCCGGCTCCCACGAGCACAAGGAGGATGATCAATCGAACAATAAGTTTTCGCATGTCTGGGATTTATAGTTTCTTCTGCTTACGCGCTGCTTCGGATGGGTTCTCAAGAGTGACCACTTCACCCTCCTTGAGCCCGTTCAGCACTACCGTCTCGTTGTCGTTTCGCTTGCCCACTTCAATCTGACGCACCGCAAATGCCTGCCCCTTCTGGACATACACCGACGGCTTGCCACCAATCGTAAAGCTGGCCCGCGTGGGGATCAGCAACATGTTGGCTTCACTTTCGATCAGGATCTCGGCCGAGGCGCTCATGCCGGGCCGCAGCCGCTTGTCGGTACCGTTGATGGTAGCCCGGGCTGGAAACGACTTTTCAGTCATGCCCATTCCGCGCCACTGCACGGAAGCAATCGGGCTGATCCAGTCAAGCTTGGCCTCAAATTCGCGATCCGGAATGGCATCAATGCGCACCTTTACGGCCTGCCCGATCTCGAGCTTTCCACGGTCAACCTCATCCAACTTCAAATCGATACGCAACAAAGAAAGATCAGGAATTTCGGCGATCGCGGCACCAGTCCAGGCCCGATCACCTTCCTTGAAAGGAGGCGGGCTTGAGCCCCAGCTGCCCTGGCTGCGGAAGTTCGGAAGCAGATTCACAATGCCGTCACTGGGAGCACGCAACACCATGTTGCTTAGATAACCCTTGGCCCGGTTCACATCGCGCACAGCCTTGTCCTTGTTTTGATCGAGGCGTTCCAGATCTGCATTCTGAGTAGCCTTATGCGTCTTGATGGTCTGCCCAACCTGGCCGAGTTCGCCATCTGAGATCCCAACATCAATCCGGCTCTTGGCCCCTTCAATTTCACTGACAACCTCGGCCTTGCTCGCTTCGAGCTTCGAGCGCTCGAGGTTATACTCAGCTGTCATCTTGTTCATGCCATCCATTTCGGTGACAATCCGGTGGGAGGCTTTGGTCTGCACAATCTGGCTATCGATGGTGCGGACGCTCGTATTGCGCTCAAGCAGATTCTGCTCTTGTTGCGCGGCGTCAAATTCAACCACCACGTCACCCTTGCGAATGGGCTTGCCACTCTCGGCCAGACGCACGATTCGCGGATCAGGCACCTGCGGGGCAATGATCGTCACTGAGTTTACGCTGCGAATCTCACCGCGCGCCCGGACAACGATCGTAAAGTTGCCCTTGCGAACTTTCGCTACGGGCACTTCCACCACACTCGACTTCTGGTTGTAGTTGAAGGCGGCATAGCCACCACCGGCGCAAGCCAGCACCACGATGCCCATCAGAATGCGCTTATTGCGGACACTGGACTCAGTCTGTCCAATTCGGATTTTTGGTTTAATTTCTGACATACAGCTCTACCCTTTACTTGCCACAAGGCTGGCCGTTGGGGGCTTGTCCAGGGCGATCACATCCCCTTTGTTCAATCCCTTAACCGCGGCAACCAGATAATTTTCGAGACTCACTTCAACTTCACGGCGATTCCAGGCCTCGCCATTCTTGATGTAGACCACACGTTTGCCGGACTCTTCGTCGGCAAATACACCAGCCAGCGGAGCAACAACAGCGTCTTTTTCCTCAAGCATGACAACGTCCACGCTGCAGCTGAGGTCTGGAATAATCCGCTTGTCCATCTGATCAATCTTGAGCCGAACGGGAATCTCACGCACGAAGCTGGCGCGCATTCCACCGCTCTTTGGCACTGCGGCGATGCTAACAATATGTGCCGGCACTTCGAGGCCAGGATAAGCATCAAAGCGGACACGCGCCTTCATTCCGATCCGCAACTGCTCACCATCCACCTGATTGACGGTAGCGTTGATGATCATCGAATTCGGGTCTACCACTTGCATAAAGAATTGCCCGGGGTAGATCTGATCGCCCTGCTGGATCTGCGCAAACTCGCTGCCGCGGAAGATATTCTGCATCACCGTCATGCCAGCGATATTGGCTTTGGCAAGCATACGATCTGCATTCTGCTGTGAGCGCTGATATTCAAGTTGAAGGGTTTTGAACTCCAGTTCGGCATATTTAAGTTGTGCTTTTTCCTGGTCATCAATGAATTTGCCTTCAGCCAACTGCTGCTTGTACTGCGCCTCGGCTTCTTCAAGAGTCAGCTTCACTCGCTCGGCATCGATCTTGCTCAAGACCGGGAGGGTCTTCATATCGAGCTTCGCCTTCTCGAGCGCCCCTTTGGCCTTCTCGACATTCTGGTTGTGCGTAAAGCGGGTCAACTCAAGATTTGCTTTTTGCTGAGCCAATTGAGCCTTGGCCGTCTCCATCGTCGCCTGATAGTCTTCAAGCCTCTGAAGCATGTACTGGCGATCAAACTCAGCCACCGTATCGCCTTGCTTGACGATCGTGCCGGGCTTTACCAGGTTCTGCAATACGAGGGTGAAATCACCACCGCCACCACCGCCGCCGGGCCCGCCAAGGCCGGAACCCAATTCTCTGGAGGTCGAGCCCAATCCATCGCTACCAACGGAAGAGCTTGTGCCCGTTGTGGCACCACCAGTAGCACTTCGGGCGCCACTAGCAGAAGAAGAGGCTACACGGCTGGACGCTGCCCTGGTTGCACCAGAGCCGCCAAAAGACCTCGCAGCGCCACCGCCCGTGGATGCAAGCGAACCAGCGGCACCGGCTGCCGCGGCAGATCCAGAAGAGCTGCCTCCACCACTGCGCGCACCACCACCACCCAGCGCGGGCAAAGCCGCAACACTCGACGACTCCATTCCAGCAAGGCTAAATCCACCTCTGCCACGGCCAGAACGGCTACCCCGAATCTGAGGCGCAATCAAAGAAACGAACTTTTCTGCTGCAGTAACCCCAGCCAGTCGTTTCGTTTTTTCAACATTCCCACTCTGCACCGTAGCCGTACGTACGCCTTCGCGTAGCTGAGCCGTCTGCCTGTCCAACGCTTCCTGCTTTTGCCACAGCCAGTAACCCGCACCACAAATCGCCACAAGAACCAAAAGAATCAGCCACTTAGACGTGGGCCGGCGCTCGTCTTCATGGCTTGGCACCACCGTCGGGCCAGGCGGCTTGAGCGGAACTTCGCCTGAGGCGGGATTCACATGGGGCTGCATAGATATGTCTCATTATGCAAGACGACGAATTATAAAGAAAGGTTAGCCCCTCGCTAAATCGTTGCATCGACGTACAATTCCAGTAGTGAAGCAAGGACCAATTGAGCGTCTCCTCAGCCACGTCCGGGACTTCGGCCTCGCCGGTCTTCATCTGCGGGTTCTGGCCGGCCTGAATCTCTATCGCGAGCTTTCGATCTTCGCGCTGGACCTCCAACACCAGCGGCCCGGGCAGAAAGCAAGAATTTCAATTGCAATATCAGAGACTGTCCCCAATGAAGGACTTCAGCCACACAGCGGCGCAAGCTGCTTCATCGCAAGCCACAATGGCCAAATCGTCTCGAGGCTCACAAGAACGGTAAATGCCTGCCGGCTTGACTACATCGATGAAGAACTCCACCTGGCGCACAACGAGTGCTACCTCCACGCTGCATTTACTGAAGCAGCCTACCGCGGCCAGGGAATTCTTGGGGAGCTGATCTCCTGCGCCTGCAATTCCATTCCACACACCCGCGCACTGGTGGCGATTGCCGGCTACAACCAGTTTTCAAACAGAGCCTTCGCCAAGGCAGGCTTCAAGCTGAAAGAAGTCAGAGGCTATTACGGTTTCTGGCGCTGGAGACATCACTTTTGCGTTCAGCCATCGCAAGCAGGAAGTAGCCGGTGCGAAAGCGCGTAGGCAATTTTTCCAGCAGTTCAAACGGTCTCAGCAGACTTCGGTAGATGTCAGGCGTCAGCAATCGCTTTTGTCCACAAAAACGAGCAGCAGCCACAGCCAGGGCTCTCGGCACATGTACGACCGCCGTAAAGTCGTTTACAGCCCAGCCCGTCTTTTCCAGAACAGCCTGAAACGCTTTCGCATCAAGCGTCTTGCCATATTCGTAGGGTGCCAAGCCCAGCCGCTGCAGCAAGGCATTCGGAATCACATTGCGCAATGCCAACAGCGGGTTGCTTTGATTGTCGAGGGTGATCAGAAGTTGCCCCCCAACCCGAGTCACCCGGGCCAGCTCGAGCAGGCTATCCTCGATTTCCTGCACTGTTTGAAAGTGATCGAGGGTAGAGAATGAAATCACAGCATCAAAGCTGGAATCGGCGTAAGGCTGAAGCTGAGCTGGTGCCTGAACCCACCACAGGTCCCGATCCTGATGCAGCCGCGACCCTTGTTTGAGTGCGGGCAATGCAAGATCAGCCACAACTACCTGGCTGAATTTTTCAAAGAGAGCGTCCAGAACTTCCTGCCCGCGGATCTCCTCAAAGGCATCGGTCTTAAGTACGCGGGTGCTGGCTTTCAAATATCGACGCACCCAATGCGCATACCGATTGCGAGAATAGCGAAGCCACTCTGTCTGCGTTTCCATACGCAGTTCATCAGCCAGATGGGCTTCCCAATAATGCTGATCCCTCTGGCGGGCCTCAGTGTCGGATTCGTAGCCGAGCTTCAGAACCATGAACAGTGCATAACTAGAGTATGCTATTTCAACAATCCAGCTAGTTCACCAAAGTGGCCTACAATCTTTAGAGCGTCCAATTCACCAATTCGCCCCCTGATGACTGCACCCCTACCACCCGGCTCCCTATCGCTCTTCAGCTCACTTCGCGCCATCAGGCAAAGAAGCTTTTACAGAGAAGAAGCCAAGAAGCACGGCCCCATTTTCAAAACCACACAGTTCCACCACCGTGTGATCTGCGTTACCGACCTTGCTCTGGCGCACCGTCTATTGCGCGAACACGCTTCATCCATTGCGCCTTGCCCCCAGAACTTCTCAAAAGATGTCACCGGCGAATTTGTTCGATTCATGGCACCCATGAATTACAAGGTCTACGGCCCGATGTTCCGAAGGGCTTTCTCAAAGCCAGTGGTCTCAGCATCGGCTCCTTTTGCCACCAGGCTGATCGGCGAACAACTGGCAGAAATGACCTCCCCTCAGGATCCGCACGAACATCTTACCGAGCTCACGCGCCAGATCTTTGCGCGCATTTTGTTTGGGCTGGAACCGGGCGTGCCAATTCTAGATAGATTCCGTTCCGCTTATGCCGCGCTGGCAAACAAAACCATGTCGCAGCGGCTGGGCAAAGCAGGCCTCGCTGCCCTCGCTGACCTGCGGTCGATGCTGCGCACCCCACCCACTGGGATCTCGGCTATCAACGATATGGCGCAACAGCTCCACGGCACTCTGGACGACACGGTGATCGACAATCTGCTATTTACGCTGCGTATCTCAACCAACGATGCAACCGGGCTACTGGTGTGGATCCTCGAGTTTCTTGGCCGGGATCCGCAATGGCTGGATCAGTTGCGAAAGAAAGAAGACCCCACTCTCCCCTCCCGGATTATCAAGGAATCGT
>JBIPMY010000539.1:0-3707 GCA_044376335.1 Bryobacter sp. | reverse complement strand
AGCGGAGGTCTGGGTTGATGTTTAAAGCAAAGCCGTGGGAGCTAACCCAGCGGCTGATATGGATACCGATGGCGCAGATCTTGGCGGGTGTGCCGTCTGCTTGCGTGACGTAAACGCCGGTTTCTTTACCATCGCGGGTACGAGCCTCGATGCCGTAGCCAGCCAGAGTGCGAATAATGGCTGCTTCGATGGCCTGGACAAAGGCGCGGACGTCCTTTTTCCAGACTGCGACATCAAAGATCGGGTAGCCGACGAGTTGGCCAGGGCCGTGATAGGTGACGTCGCCGCCGCGGTTGGCTTCGTGAACGCTAATGCCGAGTTGCTTGAGCCGCTCAGAGCTAACGAGGATATTCGATTCCTGCGAGTTGCGACCGAGCGTGATGACGTGCGGGTGTTCGACAAAAAGCAGGGTATCCGGGCATTGACCGGCCTTGCGTTTTTCGACGAATTCCTGCTGGATCGACCAGGCCTGCTCCCAGGGGAGATGGCCTAAGTCGACGACGTCCAAGTTAGGCATTAATCGCCATTCCGTAGACGGCGTTGAAAGCTTCACCGACTGCTTCGTATTGTGTGGGGTGGGCGTGGATCGTGTTGATCACCGTATCGACGGTGGCTTCCGCTTCCATCGCAAGTACGGCTTCTGCAATCAGCTCATAAGCATGATGGCCGATGATGTGTACGCCGAGGATCTCGCCGAACTTCTCGTCGCTGACAACTTTGACGAAGCCTTCGTGATGGCCGACGATCGAGGCCTTCGAGTTGCCTGCGAAGGGGAACTTGCCAACTTGCACCTTGTAACCAGCGGCACGGGCTTGTGCTTCGGTAAGTCCGACGCTGCCAATGCCGGGGCTGGAGTAGGTAGCACCAGGGATGCGGTTCTTCTTGATGGGTGTAACTTGCGTGTTGGCGATGTGGCCGATGGCGACCATGCCTTCGGCAGTAGCGACGTGAGCAAGCTGCGGGGTGCCGAGCACGACGTCACCGATGGCGTAGACGCCGGGTTCGCCGGTTTGCTGGAAGCCGTTGACTTTGATGAAGCCGCGATCGCTTTCGATCTTGGTGTTCTCAAGGCCGATGTTGTCGGTGTTGGGTTTGCGGCCGACGGCGATGAGGAGGCTTTCCACTTCGATCTGTTCCACTTTACCGTTCGCAAGGGTGGCCTGTAGCTTGACGCTGTTGGGGCCAACTTCGATGTTCTCAACCTTGGTGCCGGTCTCGCAGCGGATGCCCTTCTTCTTGTAGGAGCGCTCGAGTTCCTTTGAGACTTCTTCGTCTTCGACAGCAACCAGGCGTGGAAGCATTTCAAAAATAGTAACTTCGCTGCCGAAGCTTTGGAAGATGCTGGCGAATTCTACACCTACTGCGCCGGCACCAATGATGCCGAGTGATTTCGGGACGCTAGGCAGTTCGAGGATCTCGACGTTGGTGAGGATGCGTGGGGATTGTGCCTTGAGGCCTGGGATCATGCGGGCTTCAGAACCGGTGGCAACAACGATGTTCTTCGATTCGATAATCGACTTCTGGCCGTTGTTGTCAACCTCGACCTTACCGCCGCCAAGCAGACGCCCGTAGCCGGGGATCACATCGACTTTGTTCTTCTTCATCAGGAAGTCGATGCCTTTGGCGTGTTTGGAGATGATCTTGTTCTTGCGATCAATCACGTTGGGGAAGTGAAGGACGGGCGATTGGCAGCTGATGCCTTCCTCTTCCGGGTGCATGAAGTAATCCCAGACGCTGGCGGTGTGGAGCAGCGACTTGGTTGGGATACAACCCACATGCAAGCAGGTGCCACCGAGTTTGGGGGCTTTCTCAATGAGAGCGGTCTTAAGACCAAATTGGCCGGCGCGTACGGCGGCCGAGTAGCCACCAGGGCCACTTCCGATAATGACGACATCGTAGGACATGGGAACTCTTTAAGTGTAGCAATTGGGCCAGTTGCAGCATCAAAATTGGTGAGGAAACATGGGACTTTTACTGGCTACACTCTGGATGCTGGACATTGGCAAATCGATGCCGGAACTCAAAGGCGAATTCCTTTCGGGGCGAAAGGCAGTGTTGCCGGATGCGGCCAAGGGCAAGGTTGCGATGTTTTTAGTGGGCTTTTCCTACGAATCCCGCTTTGCCGTCGAGGCTTGGGCGGCTCGCTACAAGAAGGATTTTGGGGCCAATCCGAAGATCACCTTTTTTGAGGTGCCGGTGATTGGCGGCTTCGGAATGTTGGGTAAACCATTTATCGACCGCGGAATGCGCGGAGGGACGCCCAAGGAATTTCATGAGAATGTGCTCACGGTCTACGGCGGGGCGGGGCAGTTGCGTAAGGCCTTTCGAACAAAGGACGATAAACACGCGGTGATTGTTCTTTGCGATCCTCAGGGCCTTGTGCAGTGGACCTGGGAAGGCATGATGGACGAGACGAAGTATCTGGAGATGAAAACGGTGGCTGAGCGGCTACTCGGCAAATAGCTCGGCCACTGTCGCGTGCGGTATGCCTTTAGTTTCGTTGCCGATCGCAACCAAACACAGCCTGCCTCCGTCGGAGACAATGACAGTATTGGCATGAAACTCTTAATCCTCGCGCTCTCTCTCGGTTTCGTTGCGCTCTCCCAAACCGCAAACACCGCTTTCCCCGTAAAGGCGGTACTGGTGAAAGGCAACAATCTGGTAAAGGCAGAGCAGATCGTTGCTGCCGCCGGAATCCTCCCAGGCACCAGTGTGAAGCCAGCCGACATGGATGCGGCGATGCAGAAGCTGCTCGGCTGCGGGTACTTTGATCGCGTCTCCTACCGTTATGAACCACGCGATCAGGGCTACGCCATTGAGTGGGATGTTACGGAAGTAACCGTCTTTTATCCAATCGCATTCGAGGACATTCCAGCCAAAGCAGCTGAAGCAAAAACGATCCTGTCCAAACTTGATCCCCTCTTTGGCGACAAAATCCCCGCCACCCAGGAAGTGCTCAAGCGCTATGAAGAAGCCCTCAACAACAACTGGAACGTCACTGTCCCCGAAGATCGCATCCGCGGTGCTCTCGCTGCCGACGACAAGGGCAACCTCGTAGCGCTCTTTCGCCCCAGGCGCGTGCTGCCCTCCGTGTATCAGGTTGATTTTGTGGGCAACAAGCTGCTTCGCGCCGAGGAACTGCGGCCTGTCCTGTCTGCCGCCGCCACCGGAGTCATCTACAAGGAGTCTGACTTCCGCGACATTCTCGATATCAAGATCCGCCCCATGTACGAGGCTCGAGGCCGCTTAAAGGTGAGCTTCCCCGAGATTCTCACCGAGAAGGCCCCCGAGAATCTCGGGCTTAACGTGAAGGTGAAGGTAGAAGAAGGTGAGGAATTCGCTTTGGGCGAGATCCGGCTTGAGGGCGAGTCCGGCCGCACTGAAGACTGGCTGCGCATCGGAGGATTCCGTCAGGGTGTCACCGCGAACATGGGTGAGGTAGACGAGGGCCGGCGCAAGATGGAACTGGCGGTAAAGCGCAACGGCTTTCTCGATGCCAAGGTGATTGCCAAGCGTACCCTCAATGAAGAGCGCAAAACCGTTGATATGGACATGACGATCGTGGCCGGCCAGAAGTACAGCTTCGACGCGCTGGATGTGAAGGGCCTTGATCTGATCTCAGAACCGGAAGTTCGCAAGATGTGGGGGATGAAAAAAGGCGCGGCCTTCAATCCCGATTATCCTGACTTCTTTTTGAACAAATTGCG
>JBIPMY010000164.1:0-12176 GCA_044376335.1 Bryobacter sp. | reverse complement strand
AGCAAGTTTGGAGCAGAGCTCGCAAAGCAGATTGCGGCGCTACTGCTTGTCGCTAAGTAGCCCCGGGCCCCAATTATGCGGCGTGAGCCTAAGCTCCGTACTGGCACTCTTGAGCAACAGTTTATCGCCCTGAATTGTGTAGCTGGCGATGAAAGGTTTGGCTGAAAAGTATTCAGGAAGGCAATCCATTTCAACCTGAGATTTCGAGCCATCAATTTTGAATTGGCCTATTGTGCGGCTGTGTGGGGCCTCAAGAATGCATCTCCGCCAGACGTCAAGATGCAGTACGCCAGGATTGTCTATCGCTTTGCCATTAAAGGTAGCCTTTTCGATCAGCCAGGCCCCGCGACGGTTGATCTGCCTCGTCCCAATGAAGGGCTGCACCTCGTTGCCGAGGAGCTTTGATTCGGAAGAATGGAAAAAGTAGATTCCCGAGACAATTGCGATGCCAGCGAGAGTACTGATCCCGAAGCGCCACGGCGATGGGTTGGAGGGCGAAACCCAAAGCACCGCCAACACCTGTTTGAAGACGCGAAACTCGATCGCAAGCAGAGTGACATTAATCAACAGAAACGTGAGGCTGATCACCTTGGTTGTTGGCCATAGATCGTATGCAATGTTGGTAATGAAAACGGTGGCGGTGGCGGGGAGCATAAGCAGTGCTCCAAGGATCCGCGTGCGGTTGGCAAGCAATAAGATTGCTGGTATGAACTCCGCTACGCCAAGTAGAAATTGAAGCCAGGGTGTGTGCCCAAGAAAGAGCCACGTGAGAGTTGTAGTCGAAAGATCCCCCACCGGTCGGCTGTATTGGGTAGGTGCCACCTGAAACTGAATCAGCTGAAGCTTCGAGATGGCATAGGGCAGCATGCCGACTGCGAGCAAGTAACGCAGGAAATGCGAAAGCGCCCGCAAAAGAGCGGGCGCTTTCAGTTGTTGCTGGTCTACCATCCTAGAAGGATAGCCGCAGTGCAAACTGCATCTGACGTGGGGTACCAACAATACCGGTGATGATGCCGGCATTGGGGGTTCCTACGTTCGGATTGGGCAGATCGAACTGTGCGTGGTTGAAGAGGTTGAAGATCTCAGTACGGAATTGAAGCTTCCAGTTCTCGGTGATGAGAAAGTTCTTGAACAGCGAGAAGTCGACGTTCGTACGGCCAGGTCCACGCAGGATGTTGCGAGCACTGTTGCCGAAGGTGAAGATGGTGGGCGCACCCCATGCAGCGCCGCCAGCGGCGGTACCAAACGAGGTGTCAAACCAGCGTGCAATAGTCGGGTTGTCGATCGTGCCAGACTTGTAACGGTCCGGACGGCTTCCGCCGGCATTCGATACAGAGGTGCCAAGCACGGGCGTAAACGGCAAGCCCGATTGTGCCGCCACGATCAGGTTCGTATCCCAGTTGCCAATGATGTTGTTCAGCAACTTGTTCCCTGCCGAGAACTTGCGGCCTTGGCCGAAGGGAAGTTCGTAATTCATCGAGTGCACCAGCCTGCGTTGGATGTCGTGACCCGAAGTGCCACGATCGGCATTGCGGAAACGACGATCCTGCGGGATGGGGCCATTGTCAGCGCCACCGAATTGATTGGCAACGTTGTCGATCGAATGTGCCCACGTGAAGGCGGTAAGGAAGCCGACCCCGTTTGCAAAGCGGCGTTCGATAGTGGTCTGCAACGAGTGGTACGAGCTAAGTCCGTCGGAAACGTTGAAGTCTACGTTCACAATGCCGGGTGCCTGAGCAAAGAGCGGCCGCCGTGGCGCGGGAGCACCAGCACCAGGAATCGGCTGGTTGTAATTATAGACGTTCTCAAGACGACGTCCCATATTGCCGACATAGCCAACCTTGAAAACAAGATCCTTGGGCAACTGGTGCTGGATCTGCAGGTTGTACTGCTGGGCGATGCCAGACCGGAAGTTCGGATCTACGGCCAAAAAGTTCCCAACCGGGTTGGCAACCGCGGAAGCAAAGTTCAGGCTCGGAATCGGCGGCAGCCCATCGCTCACACGTCGTGGGTTTGCCACAAACTGATTGATGTCGATCACATTGATGGGGCCAAAGGGCAGTTGGCGATGGCGGCGAAGCATCACTGCCTCGCTGCCTGCAGGATTGTAGAAGATGCCGGCGCCACCGCGAAGGATGGTGCCGGGGCGGATCTTGTAGGCAAAGCCGAGGCGAGGTGCAAAATTGTTTCTGTCCCCATTTACGCCGGTGCGTGAGTCCGTATTGAAGCCCGAGATGAGCAACTTGGCCTGCACGACGTCGTAGTTGGTCCAGCGGTTGGTTACTTCCGTCGAAGGGGTGTCGTACTCATAACGAACGCCGAAGTTGATAGCGAGGCGGTCGTTGACGCGCCAGTCATCCTGCACAAAGAAATTCGATTCCCAGATGCGGATGCCGGGGGCAAAGAGTGTGAAGTCCTGTTCAATTGTGTTGGCTGTCCCGAGGATCAGCGCAGCCATAGCGTCGCCTGTTGCGTTCGCGTTGTTCGGGTTGTCGGTGAAGGTACGGCCGAAGTTGAAGCGGCCATTTCCGCGGTTGGTCTGATATTGGGTAACCTGACGACGGCGAAGGTCAGCACCATACTTGATCGTGTGGCGGCCACGCAGGTTGGTGAAATTCACGCCTGGGTGATAGGTGTTCTCGATGCGGATGATGGGCAGCGAGCGTGTCTGCCCGATGCCTGTATAGCCGGCGGGCGAGAAGATCGGGATGCCATCAGAATTCGGGCCTTGGTTTGAGCCGCGCACTCCGAGCTTTTCACCCAACTGCGCGCCGGGGGCTGCACCTTCCTGAAGAAAGTTCAGAGCAAAGCGATTGAAGCCCATACGCGCTTCCATGATGAAGGTGGGTGTAAGCGTGCGCACCCAGTTAAGAACCGAGTGATATGCATGCAGATCTGAGGAGCCTGCGAAGGTATCTTCGTTGCCGAGGCTTACTGGTCCGGTGATGCCCGGAAGCGTCACTGGCGCGAAGGTAGAAGGACGGGTGGTGACTGTGTCCTGCCGTGAATAGCGTCCAAAGATCGTGTTCTTCTCGTTCCAGTTATAGTCGACACGGAGGTCGCCTTGGTCCCAGCGCTGCTTTTCGCCAGGGTTCGTGATGTGGTTGTTCACCAGACCGGGGCGCTGGGCAACCGGGTAAGCGCTAAGCAATCTCGCCATCACCGGATCAAAGCGATTAGCCGGGATCTGACGATTGGCAAAGGGCTGACGTGTAAACCCTGTTGCTACTGTCGGGTCTGCCCGCAGCGTCAACGGATCGAAGATATCGCGGACGGCGCCGAAGTTGCCAACGCGCATTTCGTCGGTAGGTACCGTGTTGACGAAAGTACGCTGCTGGCTGCGGCGGAAGCCTTCATAGTTACCAAAGAAGAAGAGTTTGTTCTTGATGATTGGGCCACCCAGGGAGGCCCCAAACTGATTCTGGCGCAGCGTCGGCCGTACGGCACTGAAGAAGTTACGAGCATCCGTTTTTTCATTTCGCAGAAAGTCGTAAGCGCTACCGTGGAACTGGTTGGAGCCCGACTTGGTGATGACGTTTACCGTAGCGCCGGAGTTGCGGCCCTGGTCTGCCGTAAAGAGGTTGGTTTGGATCTTGAATTCGCGGACAGCTTCTACTGAAGGCCGAAGAACGATCGACAGGGTGAGACGTTCGTTGTTGTCAATGCCGTCCCAGAGGAAGTTGTTGGAGCCTTCACGGTTGCCGTTAGCGAAGATTTCACTGCCGGGTCGAAGGTCGTCCGGACGAGTGCCGGACATGATCGTGCCGCGGCTACCAAAGCCAACGCCGGTCACACCCGGGCCAAGCGTCGCAAGCTGCACGAAGTTGCGGCCATTGAGCGGCAACTCAGCCACCTGACGCTGTTCCACTACCTGACCAATCGACGAAGTGTCGCTTTCGATCAACGGGTTCGACGCCCGCACTTCCACTGATTCTGATACGTTGCCAACTTCGAGTTGGAAGTCGAAGCGGGCGGTCTGGTTAACTTCAAGAGTGATGTCCTGAAATACCGGCTTGAAGCCAGATTTGCTGGCCGTTACCTTGTACTTGCCGGGCTGCAGAAAGGGAATCGTAAAGATGCCGCTCTCCTCTGTAATGACTTCTTTAACAGCCTGCGTATCGAGGTTTTGGATCGTCACTTTTGCTGCTGCAACGGCGGCAGAGGATTTGTCAGTGATCGATCCGGTAATGGAAGAAGATGTCTGTGACCACATCAAAGAGGTCAGTGTGAGCGCAAGTATAGCGAGACGCAACATGAGTCGAGGTAATCCTCCTGGGGATTTTGTGACGATTGCATAACTGGATGCAAGTGGTGCCATTCTATCGCCTCGCGAAACGCTTGTCGATTCGTTTGGAGAAGATTTCTTCACCGGTACAGCTTCTGAACCCTTCAATAACCACCGGTATTGCTGTTCAGGCCGATACACTTGATGAATGAACTACGATGCGCGAGTATTCCGGCCGATAGTAAACACTCCGAATGGCGAAGTAAACGGGGAGACGCGGTTTTTATATCGACAAAAGGATGCGGTGCTTGAGGCATCCTATTCCGGAGGCGGCATCAAATCTGGGCAGATGGTGGGCCTGGTCTTTGATGATGGTCGGTTGGAATTTCTCTACCAGCATTTGACCGATGATCTGCAATTGCGAAGCGGGCGCTGCGAATCCCGGCCGGAGCTTTTAGAAGACGGACGCGTGCGGCTGCACGAGACCTGGCGATGGTCTAACGGGGATTTGAGCGAGGGGCACTCTATTGTTGAAGAAGTGCTCTAGAAGATGATCTGAGTCTTCTTCGATTCCACTTTTTCAGGGTCGATACCGGGTGCCTTCTTGAGGTCAGCGAAGGTCTTGATCTTGCCCACCTTTTCCCGGTGCGCAAGAAATGCTGCAGCCTGTGAGCGCTTCATCGTCAGACGGCTTTCCAACTCAACCGCCGTAGCCGTATTCACATTCAAAGGCGTAAGCGCATCCGCCGGGTAGTTCTTTGCCAGATACTCGGCAACGATAGCAAGATCCGATTCCGCAGACCGCATCCCAAAGCCAACCATCTTGGCGATCGTATTATTCCAACCGTTCAAATCCTGACGTAGCGAAATCGAACGCTCAATTTCATGGCAGGTTTTGCAATTCTTGTCGGTTTCCTTCATGCCCGGGCCTTCAGCCAGTTGAGCAGACAAAGAGATTGTGAGAGATGCAAAAAGGATCGCGAGACGCATATTCATATTCTATCTAGTGCTCCATGTAGAAGCCGAAGGCGTATTGCGTGCCATCGACTGTGCTGACGTAGACGCGGCCACCGCCAGCAGCAAGGCCACCGGTGGTGATGTAAGAACCAAGTGTGTTGCCACTATTCCAGAGTTCCTTGCCCGTCATGCCTTCCATAGCGTAAAGGACGGCCTTGGCTCCCTTCGCGTTACCAGCAGAGGCAGCGAAGACAACGCCGTTGACGATGGTGGGTGTAACCGGAGCAATAAATTCCTTTGAGGTCCAGCCCGGCTGGAGCGCATTGCCCACAAGCTTGAGCGCAGTCACATTCGAGCCGGTAGGTACAAGAATCCAGCGCGTCTTCTCTTCGTCTTCCCACGACGCAAGCGATCCAACCGCGTATCCAGGCTTTGCCACCACACCACTAGTAGTCACAGCGGTCATCGTAGCGGCGTCAACAACGTGAACCTTGCCATCGGCAGTAGAAGCAGCGATGTAGTTCTTGCCCTTGGCATCAAACACCACCGGTGAGGAAACGAAGTCCGAGCCACCAGCATTGTATACGGCGCGCTGTTCCAGCTTGCCCTCAGAAAGTGCAACAAGCTGCGAACCGCTGGCAACGTAAATCTCGCCTTCAGGCCCAACCGCAAAGGCTGTCGTACCTTCGATATTCTTGCCCGTGGCCTTCCACTTCGAAACTGTCTTTGATTCCAGATTGATGGCCCACATGCCATTATCGACACCGTTGCAATTGTTCACCGTAGCAACGTAGGCGACGCCATCAAATACGGTCAGGCCGAGCGCGTGAGCTCCTGCCGGCAGAAACTGTAGCGGCAGCTTGGGCTCTTCGCCATTCGACACGTACATCTGATGCAGCATGCCGTCGCCAGTAATGGCATTAACATAGAGCGGAGTGCGGCCAAAGGGATTGGGCGGTGTAGCCACACGGCGCGGTGCTGCGCCCGGTGCGGGTGCAGGAGGCGCAGGCGGTGCTGGCCGCGGAGCCATCCGCTGCTTCAAAATCACAGAGCCTTCAAAGGGTTCACCAACGCCCGAGCGTGCCGGGTTCGCACGGCCAGCCCCACGATTGATCGAAGCCGGATAGGGTACCTGCGTCGGCCGCGTAATCGTTGACGTCATCCCACCGGGGCAAGCAGGCGTGCCTGGTTTTGCCATTGATGTGCCAGCGCCATTCTGCCATTCAAGGCGCGCAAGATCCGTATCGATGCCAATCGTCGTGTCGCCAGAGCCACCAAAGAATCCAAGCGTACGAAAGCCGCGATAGCTGATGTAGAAGTCGAGCAGTGCCGGAGCGGTAAGGGCCTGTTGCTGGCGCGTCACGTTCTTTGGCTTCATCTTCCACTGCAATTCGAAGCCAGGCTTGCGCATCGTCTGCTCGGAGATCTTGCCATCAAACCGCAACCAGTAGGACCGCTGCACGTCGTTGCCGACCGTCATCCAGTCATTACCGCCGCGTTGGGCCAGGCTTACGCCCAGCGCCAGAGTGGCGCAAGTGGCGATTCGAAATGGGCGTGGGAAACTGAGCATCAAAAAACTCCTCAAGACGTGAACACTGCATCAAAATCATATACCGAAAGCCTCTGCTTTTGTGTGGGTGATCTGCTGCTGTTTGGTATATATTGGTCGATTCACAGGAAGAATTATGAAGATCGCATTGTTATTTCTCATGAGCTTGGGTTTAGGCGCATTCCAGGCCAGCTGGCTGACCGATGGTGGCGACCCGCAGCGGAACAACTGGCAGAAAGACGAGAAGCTGCTTAGTGTTTCTACCGTCAAAGACATTCAGTTGCTTTGGCGAATCAAGCTCGAAAATGAGACCCGGGCAATGCACAACCTTCTGCCGCCATTGGTCATTGGCAGTGTCGATACCCCTAGCGGCAAAAAGCAGTTGGCCATCCAGGCCGGCGTCTCCGATCACGTCTACGCAATCGATACCGCCACCGGCAAAGTTTTCTGGCACACACAGTTCGAGAACACCTACAAAGAAGCACAAAACAGCCGTCCTTCCGTTCTCTGTCCTGGTGGCATGACGGCTAACGTCACCATCGGCCCCGCTGGCCCTGGTAAGTACACAATCTATGCCGCTTCCTGGGATGGCCGCCTGCATCAGCTCAATGCAGCCGACGGAAAGCACATCACCGAGCCCAACAAATTCATGCCTCCCAACGGCAAGCCCTATGCGATGAACCTTTGGAAGAATGTCATCTACACCCACTCGGCACAAGGTTGCGGTGGTAACCCGAACATTGCCTACACCTACGATCTTGCAACCAACAAGGTAGGCAGCTGGGGCCCTGCTGGCGGCGGTATGTGGGGACGTTCCGGCCCTGCAATTTCTGCCGTACATGACACCATGTACACCGGCACCGGCGATGGCCGCTGGGACCCCGAAAACGGCGTCTACGGCAACGGCATGATCGGCGTTCGTCAGAACAAAACCACCAAGGCTTTGGAACTGGTCGATTACTACGGGCCTTCCAACGCCGAGTGGCTCGTCAAACGCGACCTCGACATGCAGGTCACCCCCACCATCTTTAGCTACAAGGGTCGCGAGTACATGGTAGATGCCAGCAAAGAATGCCGCCTCTACTTCATGGATACCGAAGCCATCGGCGGCGACGACCATCGCACCCCGCTCGAGCGCACCCCCCTCATCTGCAACGAACTCGTAGACTTCGCCGAAGCCGGCATCTGGGGTTCACTCACAAGCTGGGAAGACCCGAAGGGGCAGCGCTGGGTACTCACTCCCTTCTGGGGGCCCAAGCATTCCAAGTACAAGGCACCCATCGAAAACGGCTTGGTCAAGAAGGGCGCAATCGCCGCATTCAAAGTTGTCGATGGCAAGAACGGCAAGCCAACCCTGCAGCCCGCCTGGATCTCGCGCGACATGGATCAAGCCGAGCCACCAGTGATCGCCAACGGTGTTGTCTTTGCTTATGGCAGCGGCGAGAACACCGCCCAGGCCTTCCCGGACGTGGGTCTCGACTTCCGTCTGGAGCGCCGCGCCGCCAAGTCCACCCACGCTGTTCTATATGCTCTTGACGCACAAACCGGCAAAGAACTCTGGAACTCCGGCAAGCAGATTCCGATGTGGAATCACTGGAGCGGCATCGCCGTTGCCGACGGCAAGATCTACATCAATACCTTTGATGGCGAGCTCTTCTGCTTCGGGCTAAAGAAGTAGTTATGCGCCGGCTGCTGTTTGCCACACTGCTGGGTCTGCCTCTGCTAGGGCAAACCCTTGCTGAGCTTGAGGCCGAGAACACCCGCTACTTGCGTCTACTCAGTGACTGGGGTCAATTAGTCAAATACGGTAGCGACAACGCTGAATTGCGCGCACCTAAAGAGGGCGAGACGCGAGTTGTCTTCTTCGGGGACGACATCTTCGAGAAGTGGGAGAACTTCTTCCCCGGTAAGACTTCCTATCTCAATCGCGGCATCGCCACGCAAGCCACTCCCCAGATGCTGGTGCGCTTCCGTCAGGATGTGATTTCGCTCAAGCCCAAAGTAGTTGTGATTCTCGGTGGTGCCAACGACTTTGCCGGCTTTGCCGGGCCCGCAACCGAAGGCACCATCACCGAAAATTTCGAAACCATGGTGGAGTTAGCCAAGCTGCACAACATCAAGGTTGTGCTGGCCTCGGTAACGCCCATATGCGACTGCTACGCACTGCTCAGCGCGAGGCGCCCACCCGGGCGAATCCTGGGTTTGAACGGATGGCTCAAGGGCTTTGCCCGCCGCACGGGCTCCGTCTATGCGGATCTCTATTCAGTGCTCGGCCAGGGCCGCAACATGAAACAAGAACTCACAGTAGACGGATTGATCCCCAATGCTGCGGGCTACGCTTTGATGGCACCTGTGCTAGAGAAGGCCATTGCCGAGGCTCTGGCCAAGTAATTAGCCGTCGATCCCAGCCCACAAGTTCATAGTGCCGAGTTCTTCACGGCCACATGCCTTCAGATAGCAGAAGAGCTGCGTCCGATATGCGGCATGGCCACACACCAGAAAGTTGATCATGTGTACCGCGCGGCTGGCCTTCGATCCGAACATTTCTACTTCAGCGCAAAGCTCTGCTTCTGACAAGGCTTCAATGCTTGAGGCGTAGAAGGCAGACTGGCTGGCGAGGTCGGCAACAACCGCGGCAAAGTCGAGCGTCGCAGCCTTCGCATCAGCTGCGTTCCATTGGTCTACCAGAAAGCTTCCTCCAACAATAGAAGGCAGTAGCACAGGGCCCATCACCGTAAGGTAGCGGAGCAACTCAATGGTGCTGCGCTGCTTGGGCGTCGGGCGGTACTCGAGCATAGAGGGCTCGATCTTGCTGCAAAGGTGGTTGAGGATGTGGATCTCTTTTTGGAGAACCGCGATGAGTTCAGTTTTGGATAGAAGCATAGCTTCAAATCAGTATAGTGAACGAGCTACTTAAGGCTCTCCCGTAGCTCGAGATTCGCTTCAATCTCTTTGCGGCTGCGCCAGATGGGGTGCAACTTTTTGTCCACCATCATCTGAAGCTGGTCGTCGATATGCTTGCTCCCCGGTTGGCTTGCGTTGCCGTAGCCGAGCAGGCAATTCGCCTTCTGCGGAGTGCTGAATTCAATGCCGCAAACGAAGGTCTCGCCATGCGTGGGATAGAACCGTGTCCCTTTCTTCTTGGCAAAGGTCATAGTGCGGAAGAGCCCCAGCCGCCCCGCCCCGCCGTTGCCAGGAATGTCCTTGTTGCCTCGCTCAAAGCGGTAGACATCCCCGTAGGGCACATCGAGGGCGTTGTAGTTCTTGAGTGTGTCTTCAGCGGCCAGCTTCAGCGCATCATAAGCTGCAGGTAGATCCGCAATCCCGTAAGAAGAATTCAGCACATCGGCTGGATTGTATGGCACGCGAAGCCGGGCGTTGATGAAGTCGGTGGTGCCGAAGTATTTGTCACTGAAGGCTTGAAACAGAACAGCTCCACGGCTGCTGCTTTCGAGGTGCCGGTCCCAGGTGGTGAGCACGGCCAGAGCCCGCTTGGTCAAGTCGTCCGTCACGGTCGACGCACCCTTGAGCAGGTCTGGAAGCACTGCATCAGCAAGCTCGGCGCGCGTGTTGTGCTTGTAGCCAAGCAGTTCTTCATAGGTGATCGACTTGTCCTCAGAGATCATGCGCAAGCTGCGCTTGGTACGAAAGGTAACCGGGCGCGTATTGGCCGGCGCCACGTTTGGCGAGTAGTTCGCGGGGTTGACCTGCGGCAACGAGAAGTGCCACGGCTGTTCATTCGCGTTCTGGTTGAAGCCTGAAGCCGGATCTTCCGATTGAGGAAGCTCCTCCAGCTTCAGATAGTCAGTCCAAAGGTAGGTAGAGGTGTCTCCGGGCAGAACCTTCGAATAGGTGTCCCAGTCGCCGGTTTTGCGTCGCGGAATGGTGCCGTTCGAGACCAGATAGATGTGGCCCTGATCGTCGGCATAGTTCGCATTCCACATCGGCACGGCCGTCATCCGCAGCGCATCCTTGAACTCAGCTAGTGTCTTGGCCCCGCCCATCCGGTACCACTGCTCGAGCATCTTGGGTCGGTCGATACCAGCCACACGCATGGCGACGGTAACTCCTTGATTGTCATAAACAACAGGGCCATGAATGGATTGCCGGCTGGTCAGGGTTTCTGTTTTGAACGTACCATCTGCTTGCTTGATCTTGATGGTAGAGCTTGTCGTGGTGAAGTCTTTCCAGGCCCCGTCAAACATGTACTGATTGCCCTTGACGTTCAGCTTGTAGAAGTCGACAGTGTCAATGGTATTGACGGTGCGGCCCCAGCCGGCATTCTTGTTAAAGCCAACTACGGGTGTGGGGAAACCAATTTGAGGAGCACCATACAAGTCGTAATTGGGGCCCATGAGATGCACTTCCATATAAGAATAAAAGCCGTCCCAGGCAAGATGCGGATTGATGATCAGCATGGCCTTACCGGAAGCTGATCTCGAAGGGCCAACGGTCCACGTATTCGACCCAGCGTCAGCCGGAGGAGCCGGGATGGCGCGCTCAAGAGCAGCCCGTGTTCGAGGGCTAACCAGAGAAGCAATTTCCGTCCGCATGCGGTTCATCGAGCCCATATACATGTAGTGGACTGCGCGAAGCGTATGGCCAACAACATCAACGCCGCTAACCGGCAGCACCTGCCGGAACTGAGGGCTTACATGGTTGGGATGAGCCTTGGCGTGCGCGTTGATGCCACGGGCAAAGGCGTCGATGTACTTGCGGAATTCAGGAGTCTGCGCGGCATACCATTCACGAGCGCGAGCTGGCACGCCGTTGGTATGAATCCATCGATCCAGAGCAACCTTGTCTTCGCCCCAGTATTCGGCTCCACGGCCTCGGGATTCACCATAAAGACTGAGCAGAAGGTCAGCCTGGTTCTGCATCTGCGCGTAGCCGTGAGCGTAGAACATGTCCTCAGTAGTCTTGGCGAAGATGTGTGGAACGCCAAACTTGTCCCAAAGGATTTCCGGGCCGGCGGCCGGAAGCAGGGTGGCTGCGAATATGAGGATAAAGGCGCTGCGCATAATTCTGGTTAGTGTATCGCGGATAACGCGAGGGTTTGCGGTGGTATAAAAGTAGTATGCGTGTGAAGACCTCTGTGACTCTACCCGAAGATGTCTTGGCTGCAATCGATAAGGTGGACGAAAATCGATCCGGCTTTCTCGAGCGTGCAGCTCGCCAATATCTGGCTCGCTTAGATCGGGCACAACGCGAAAAAAGCGACGCCGAGATCTATGAGCGAGAGATGGATTATTTAAATGCAGAAGCCCTAGATGCGTTAGAATTTCAATCCATTCCCTAGCAATTTCATGATTGAGCGTGGGCATTTGTATCTGGTCAAGAAGAGTGGTTCAGACGATCCAAAGCGTCAGCGCGTTTACGTGGTCGTCAGCCGGGACATTGTTGTCGCTTCACGATTCTCTACTGTGATCTGTGCTCCTGTTTATA
>JBIPMY010000538.1:0-3722 GCA_044376335.1 Bryobacter sp. | reverse complement strand
AACCCAAGATTGCTGAGTGCAGCCAGGTTCTTCGGCTCCCGCTGCAACACATACTGCGCCTCAGCCGCTCCTTTCACCGCTATACCCTGATCGGTTAACAGGAAGCTCAGCGAGTTCCGGCACTCAAGACAATCAGGCCGCAATGCAACTACACGCTGATACGCACCAAGCGCCCGCGAACGATCGTCGATCTCCTGAGCCGCCACCGCATATCGCTGCCAATACTCAAGATTCGCCGGTGCCCGCTTCACCGATTCAGCAAGCGATTCAACCGCCTGCTTTCGATCCCCCTCAAGCCACAACGCCACCCCAAGATGGTAGTGCGCGGCACCGTTAGACGGCAAAAGTCGAATGGCCTCCCGAAACCGCACAATCGCCTCGCTACGGCGTTGCATGGCAGCCAGCAGGAACCCGCACTCGTCTTCAAGAGCAGAGCTGCGTGGCCCCTTCTTCTGCCTTGCCTCAAGGATTTCGAGTGCTCCCGCAGCATCACCTTGCGCCTTGCGGCGATCAGCCTCTACACGCCATTCCATCTGCGACAAAACCAGCAGGATCAGTGTCAAACCCACAAGCATCATCATATAGCCACGCCACAACCCTTTGACTTCCACTTTCGCGTGTGATGCAATGTGCGCCACTGCTGTTCAATACCGTGTCGTAACTCAGGAGCCCTTGATGATGATTTCCAGGATGCATTGGATCCGTCCGCTGCTATGCCTTGGCTTGGCATGTGCAGGTCTACTTGAAGCCCAAACCGCTGGCACCGGAACTTTAGTCGGAACCGTTACAGATTCCACAGGCGCTCTCGTCGTAGGCGCAAAGGTTGTCGTAGTCAATCCGGCAAACGCTTTCACATCCGAGGTGCTAACCAATACCGAAGGCAGCTACTACATCCCTTATCTCGCTCCTGCAACCTACCGCATCAGCGTCGAGATGGCCGGCTTCAAGAAATATCTGCGTGAAGGCGTAGCGATTCGTACGGGCGAGATCCCGCGTATTGACATCGAAATGCAGCTCGGCGGCGTTACTGAAACCATCCAGGTAACTGGCGGCGCTCCCCTGCTTGACACCGAAACCTCTGCATCAGGTTTGGTGCTCTCTGGTGAAACTCTGGTAGCAATCCCGGTCAGCCAGAAGCGGCCGGTCCGCATGATGTATTACTACCCTGGCACCAACTCCGTCAACGGCTACCACGTGCTTGGCCAGCGCTCAAGGGCCATCGGCTATCAGGTAGATGGCGTCAACGGCAAAGAACCCGGCATCGGCAATGTAGGTGGCCCCAACGAACAGATGTCACCCACTCAAGACGCATTCGAAGAAGTCAAAATCCACACCACGGGCATGCCCGCCGAGTACGGTCACTCTGCCGGTGGCTTGATGTCGATGGTGATGAAGTCAGGCACCAACCAGCTCCACGGCGCACTCGAAAACCGCTACATCAACAAGAACATGGTGCATCGTACCTACCTCGAACAATTGGCCCGCACCAATCCTTTTACATACAACGAAAGTACGGCCCTCATCAACGGCCCTGTGATGCTCCCCAAGATTTACCGTGGTAAAGACAAAACCTTCTTCCTCTTCGGTATCGCCCGTCACGCTGAAATCGCCGGCACCTCATCGGCGCGCACTGTCGTCCCCACCGAAGGCATGTTGAATGGCGATTTCTCCTTCGGCGGGCAAACCTCCCCTCGCCCCCTCCCCATCTATAACCCCTTCACCACCAGACAGGAAGGTGCCACCTGGCTGCGCGACCCCTTCCCCGGCAACATCATTCCCAAATCTCTATTCGATCCGGTAGCCACAAACTTTCTTGGCAGAAAACCCTTTACCGCAGCCAATCAGCCAGGCATTCCCGGTGCCACCGGCCCCACAGAAAACCTCGTTCAAAACCAGCCCAAAGAAATTTACCGCACCCGCTTCGACATCAAGATCGATCATCAGTTCACGTCCAACCACAAGGCCTATGGCCGTTACTCGCGGTCCGTCCACAGAGCCTGGAAGGGCGATTATCAAGCTCAATTCGCCTGGCTTGACATCGACCCCAACGCCCAGCCTCAACCCGTTGACCACCACAACGCCGTCTTCTCCGACATGATGATTCTTTCCCCCACTCTGAGCAATGAATTCCGACTGGGATTCAACCGCCGCGTCCTCAAGGAAACTGCGCTTACCAAAGGCGGAGATTGGGCTAAACAACTGGGCATTCCCAATGTTTCGGGAGACACCTTCCCTTTCTTTAACATCGGCTTCGGCCTCGCCGCACTCCCCAGCTTCCAGAACATTGGCGAAGAGTTCACCATACAAAACAACCTCACCAAGGTCGCAGGAAAACATACCTTCAAGATGGGCTATGAAATGATGCGCACCCGCTACAACGCAACGGCATCAGCCCTCCCCGGTGGCACTTACAACTTCGGCGCCACCAATGCGCCCTTCGTTCCCAATACCGGCAACACCTTCGCCTCCTTCCTCCTCGGCACCGTTACCAGCGCCACCTTCAGTTCCGATTACGCAAGTTGGCTGCCCCGCTGGTGGTCACACCAGGCCTATTTCCAGGACGATTGGAAACCCTTCCGCAAACTCACCCTAAACCTCGGCCTGCGCTACTCCTACGAAAGCCCCTTCCAAACCAAGTACGGCCAACAGTCGCAGTTTGATGCCACAGCAAGAGATCCGCTTACCGGATTAACAGGGGCCATCGTCCACCGTCCAGGCCCGCTTGCAAAGAAAGACCTCAACAACTTCGCCCCGCGCCTCGGCCTCGCCTGGAACTTCCACCCCAAGATGGTCTTTCGTGCTTCCTTTGGCATCGTCCACCAGGACATCTTCGCTACAGACCGCAACAGCATGTTCCAGGAATATCTGGCAACAGCCAACCTTCAGTCGCCCGTAGGCGACCCGCGCCACGTCTTCCGTCTTTCAGAAGGCCCGGGCAGAATTACTTACAACGTGCAACCAGATGGCTCTGTCCCCTTTGTAGGCACGAACTTCAGCGGTCGTCCGGCACACACCTGGGACAACAATATGCGCCTGCCCTACGTCATGAGCTGGTCCGGCGGCTTGCAATACAGCTTCCGCAATCAGTGGGTCATCGAAGCTCAATATCAGGGCCAATCCGGTGTCGGGCTTCTCAACAACTGGAACATCAACGTCCTGCCCCTCGATGTATCCCGCGACCCCGCAGTACTCAACCAGATCTTCACCGCAACACAAAATTTCCTGCCCTACAGGCACTTTGGCGATGTGCGACTCTTCTCAAACTTCGGCCACAACTCCTATCACGGTGGCACCTTCCGTGTAGAAAAGCGCATGTCCTCAGGCCTCACCTTCAACAGCTTTTACACCATGAGCAAAACCCTCACCGAGGCAGAAGCAGAGACCGGCGATAACGGCCTCACTTACTACAACCGCCGCCTCGAAAAGGGTCGCGCCAGCTATGACGTCCGCCATCGCTTTGTCACTGTGATGTCCTACGATCTCCCCTTCGGCCGCGGCCGTTACTTCCTCAATCGTGGTGGCATCAGCAACGCCGTTCTTGGTGGCTGGCAGTTAACCATGACGCAAACCCTACAGTCTGGCCCTCCCTTTAACGTCTCCTTTGCCGGTAGCCCCAACAGGTACCTCCCGGGAGAATCCCGTCCGAACATTCTCACCACCCACTCCGCAGCCCGGGTAGAAAACTGGGCCATTGGCGACAATCGCTTTCCAACCCAGTCTCA
>JBIPMY010000536.1:0-3737 GCA_044376335.1 Bryobacter sp. | reverse complement strand
CGGTAAACTAGATACCCGGACCGCTCTCGCGAGCCCGCATCTTTTCTTCTCGCTCGCGTTCCATCTTCTCAAATTCAGAGACTTGTTCCGGCTTCAAGAACTTCTTGATCTTTTCTACTTGCACTTGATGGATCTTTTCCATTTCTGGCTTGTAGCGTTGGCGAAGCAGACGGTACTCAATACGAGTCTCGTCCAAAGTGTCATTCAACTCTTTCAGCTGATCTTCGCCCATATTCAAGCGGGTACGCATGCTTTGTACATAGCGCTGACGCCAGTCATCGTTGTTGTTGGCTGGTACGGCTTTGGCGCTGACAGTTTCTGTCGAATACAGCATGTGGCCCAAAGCCCCGGCTGTAATTCCGGCACTAAAGATCAGGCCAAGATATAAGGCAACTTTCCCCCCGGAAATCTGCATTAGCGATTACTCCAAAATTTAGCCGGCTTGGCGGTTGCCACGTAGGACGCATCCAGGAAGTGATCTTCGCTGATCTCGTCAGTCAACTTTTCAATATAGGCACGCTGTGGCAGCGGCTTCGGATTCTGGTACAAGAGAAAACCCAAGCCCATGACAACTAGCGCCGCAGCCGTCGCGAAGGAATTTACCCAGCGGACGAGCCAGAGCTCAGATTTCTTGCGTGCTTCGATTCGAGCCCAAACTCCGGGCATGAAATTGGCACTGGCTTCAGTTTCTGGACATGCTGCGCGATATTGCTTCAGCAAATCATCCAGTTGTTCATCGTGTTTCGCCATCGTTTCCCTTCACTTCTTTTGACTTCTCAAAAGCCTTCAGCACCCGTTGCCGGGCCCGAAACAATCTCACCTTCAAAGCGCTTTCATTGGCCCCGTAAACCTCTTCCAGCTCCTTAATGGACAAACCTTCTACCTCTTTCAAAAGTAGCAAGATTCGATCTTCCTCACTGACTCCACTTAAGAGCCAATGGACAAAATCCCTGAGTGTCGACTGGCGCTCGTCCGATTTGCCTTGCAGCTCACCGGCAGAAGCATCCGCCATCACCACCTGCGCTTCGCTCAGATCGGCCATGCGGCTTTCTTTACGTCGCTTCGTTTTCCTCATGTAGTCGTATGCCGCATTTACCGTTAGCCGGTAAAGCCAACGGTCAAAGAGCTCAACATTCGACAACTGATTCAGCGAGAAGTACAGCCTGAGAAAAACGTCCTGGGCCACGTCTTCCACGTCTTCCGGTTTGCCAATCAAACGACCGACAATCGAAAGCACTCGCTTGCGGCAGCCTGCCACCAACTCATTAAACGCTACTTCGTCTCCCGACTGGGCACGAGCAACGAGCTGTGGATCTGCGTTCATTGATATAGGCGCATCAACAAGATGGTGCGTTACTGGCTGAGGTTAAATTCGGCCATCCCATCTTAAGCCTACGCGGTAAAGTTGGGGGCCACCGGTTTGCGGAAACGGAGTAAATCCTGTCAAAATGCGTCGATCGGCCAGATTTTCGATTGCGAGGGTTGCCTTTAGCCCTTTCCAAAGGTCCTGACGAGCAGAGAGCTGAAACAAGGCAAAGCCAGGCAAAAGCTGAGTATTGCGATCGTCTTCAAACTGCAACGCTGAGCTTCTCATACTTGCAGTCACCAGCGTTTTGCGGCCGTACCAGGTAATCTGAGCCGTTCCCTGATGTTTCGGGACTTGTGGCAATCTTTCCCTTGTGACAAAACGCGAATCTGCCATCAGGTAAGAGCTTTCAAAGCGGAATTGTTTGTAGCGCTTTTCGAGTTCCAGCTCTACGCCACGAACAGTTGCTGAGGCAGCATTGCGGCGCTGACGAACCACTGCGGCAGGAGTGCTCGACAACGTAACGTTGGTAATCAAATCGCCAATTTCTTTGTAAAAGCCGCCCACTCGAGCGGTGAAGAGTTCTCCCCGATAGTCGAGACCCGATTCTACGGCCCAGAGCTTTTCGGCGCTCAAATTAGGGTTGGCCTGTGTGGTGGTATTTCCAGCCCGGAATTCCCGATAGAGCTCATTGAGTGTAGGTGCGCGGAAACTTCTATAGGCGCTGGCGCGCCACCGGAAAGGCCCTGTCCCGTAGGCCAAGCCCCCTGAGGGTTGATAGAAGTTCCCAGCATTGCCAGCATACTGGCCGCGAGAGCCAAAGAAGAGTTGCAGGTTGCCAAATTTCGCATCACCCTGCGCAAAGACGCCCGTTTGTGTCTGGCTACCTCCACCCACACGCAGGCCCACAGGGAGCACCGTTTCTGTACTCGTTCCCTCCACACGCTGCAGATCCGTACCTACCGTCCAATTGAATCTACCCGGTTTCGCCTTCAGGTAGCCACCACCGCCAACTGCTTCTGAAGGGACGCTCTGGTAGCTGCTCAATCGTTCGCTGTTGCGATCTGCGGCCAACACGGAGAACTTCTGATGGTATTGCTGGCGAGAGTGGTAGCCGATCACTCCCAGGCTGGCTGCACCAAAATCGCGAGAGTAGTTGGCACCCAGGGTTCCAAGGCTCGTGGAATTTGTCTGGAATGGCGTGCCGTTGGCGCGTTCTTCGGTTAAGACGTCCACCTTCAGGCTAATCCGTTCTTTGTCTGTGGAATAGTCTGCCTTGATCGCACCGGCGGCAAAGCGAACACCGGCGGGGGTGTCGATGCGGCCGGCACGCTCCTTCGGGACGATCAAATATCCGTCGGTGTCAAAGGCTCGAAAGAAGCCGCTGATGCCGATCTTGCGGATCACATGCGAGAATCCTGCACTGGGCTGAATTGTCCCCAGATTGCCTCCCTCCATCCCAAAGCTCAACCGCATCGGCTCGGCCGGGCGTGTGAAGAGAGCCACGCTGCCAGACATCGTGCGGTCTCCAAAAACACTGGTGGTTGCTCCTCGGATTACTTCGGCACGGTCAATTTCTTCAGACGGCACGCGAGTCCAGTAGATCCAGCCACCAAAGGGGTCGTTGAGCGGCACACCGTCCCATAAAACCAATGTTCGGCTTGCTCCAGTCGATCCAACCCCGCGCAGGCTCACTCCTTGTGTAGTTGGATTCGCAACCAGGCTTGAGTTTCGCCGAAAGAGTGAAAACCCCGGTACCATTCTGAGGCGATCGTCGATATTGACGCCCGGCACCTTAGCCACATCCAGCTTGTCGAGCGTGGAAATCGCTGCAGGGCTTTCCTGCTCAATGCGTTCAAAAACGGTAACGCTAGTTCGGACTGGTGGGGGCTTCTCCTGGGACAAACAAATACCCAGGGCGAAAACTAAGAATGTAAAGATTTGGATCATGGTTTGGGACGGATACTGGCGAGGAAGCGATTTCGGCCAGCATTCTTAAAATTGTATAAGCTTCCCGTCGCTCGAACACTTCTATTTCAAAATCAGTGGAGGCAAAAACGAATTTCGTATTGGTGAACTGCAGTTCCCAAACAATGTAAGCAGCCAATTCCACCAGCAATTCGAAGTGCGAAGAACCAGGGTCCAGCCAGATGCGCAAGCTCCCCTCGCCTCCAGACTTTACCTCTTTGACGACCCAGTTGTCCCCTCTCGCACTTTGTCGCCAGGCGATTCTGCGCCAGTCATCTCCAGCAACGTATTCGCGAAGGTGACTGTATTCAGCTTCAGAAGAGCTGAGCAGGCCACTTGCCAGACCTCGAATCTCTCCAAAAAGTTCTGCAAAACCGGCTTTAGCTCGAATTGAGGGATAAACACTTCGATTCACCCGAACAGCTACCCGAGTCTTTCTCATGCTGAATCCAAAAGGAAATCT
>JBIPMY010000535.1:0-3757 GCA_044376335.1 Bryobacter sp. | reverse complement strand
CGCGGGGTGGGAATTATGAGTCGCAGGGCATGAATATTGCGACGAACTGGCGGTTTGCGGATAAGCCTGATTTTAAGGCGCCGGTGTTGGGGTTTCGGGTGGTGCGGGTGAAGCGCTAGCTGGGGGAGAAGCCAGGGAAATCGGGCAGTGCGCGGCACCAATCGCGGAGGGAGCCGCTGGGGAGGGCCGTGAATGTTGGGCCTTCGAAGCGAAAGGTTTTTGTGCCTCCACCGTATTGGGTGTTGACGCCGGCGGAGACGGGTACGCGGATCTCGTTTGCAATGGCTTGAAGAAGTGCCCGGCCATTGGGACCGCCACCAGTTTCGCAGTGCATAAACTGCACACAGCCGTATGGCCCAAAAGCTCCTCTCAGTCTTGCCAGCATGGGGCGAAAGATTTCGATGTTGGCGAGCTCGATTCCTGCCCGGTGGACGCGGCCAGGATCGAGGTCTGCATGACCTCTGGAGATGCCTGCGGAGCCCTGGGAGCCGTGACCATGGAAACGGAGGAGGAAGATGTTGCGGCCATTGCGGAGGATTTCGTTTACGGCCTGCTCGACTCCGTTGGACATGCCGCCCAAAGTGATGGGGTTGCCACCGGCGCGGCGGATGTCGGCCTCTTCGAGTTCGGCTAGAGATGGATCGAAGACGTCGATGCAATCGACTACTGGAAGGTTTGCATTTGCTGAGATTCTGGGCCAGGTGTTCTCGCCGACTACGCCATCTGCGCTTAAATGCCTGGTGGATTGGAACTGGATGACGGCGGCTTTGGTGCGTGGGCCAAAGGCACCGTCGCAATCGATTGTGGCGCCGGTGCGCTTGAGAAGCTTTTGAAGGACGCCTACGGCGGGGAGGTTGTCGTGTTGTCTCAGTAGCGGGTAGCTCATTGCTGTCTCCTGCCTGGAAGGCGGCAGCAAGTGGCGTTGTGGGTCAAAATTCTTTTCTGGTGTATCCGGTGCGGAAATGGATCTGCGTGTTGGCAGGATGAGGCTTTGCGAGCTTCACTTCGATCTGGCGAGTTTGGCTACGAGGCCCAGCGGACGGAGCACGGTAGACCAGGGTGTAGCGCATTCGGAGTTGATCGACGATCTTGGCCAGTTGGAGATCTTTTTCGTTGGCCCGGAAGATCTCGCCACCGGTAGAGTCAGAGAAGATCTCGACGTGGGGCTTCGGATTGGTGGGGATCTTGGGATTTTCAAAGATCAGGGAATGGAGGATCGAGTCTGAGGCCCAGAGCAGATCGAGGACTTGCGAGTCTGGAACACCGCGATCGCCATGATTGTCGGTAAGGAGAAGAATGGCGTGGCGGGCGGAGGGACGTGAGTTATTGCTGAGATACTGAGCCGATTGAAGAATGTTCTTGTTGAGCTCGGTTCCAGGACGATGACCGCGCATTTCACGAATTGCTCTCTTGACTGAATCGAAATCCTGGGTGAGCGGATATTCGATCTTGAGTGAGGTGCCAAAAGACAAGACAGCCACACGGTCGATGTCGCGGAGATGCCGGAGCGCGACTGCGGACTTCTGCTTTAATTGCCTGAGAGCGCCTGTCATGCTGTTGCTTACGTCGATCAGAATGATGAGATCGAGGGGCTGTGTGTCTGTTTCGACGGCGATGATTTCCTGCGGGGTGCCTTGATCGAGAATGAGGAAGTCGTCTTTGGTGAGCCCGGGGACGGCTTTATCTTCTCTGGTAACTTGTACCTGAACGCGAATCAGATCGAGGTTAGCCTTGAAGACAGGGTCGGCCTGGAGCGCCAGCAATAGAAGCGGGATCATTTGAGGCTCAGCTTTTGGCGGGCTTCGCTGCCGGCGATTCCGGCTTTGTAGCCGGTGCGGGCGCGGATCTGAAATCGTTTGTGGGCAGGGTTTCTGAGTTGGACCTTGATGCGACAGATGCTGCCTGGTTTGTGAGCCGGGGCTCGGTACATGAGGCTGTAGCGCTGGCGCATGCGCTGGAGGGATTCGTTGAGATCAAAAGACTCGTTGGTAACTTGAAAGATGTCGCCTCCTGTTGCAAAGGCGAAGGGCTGAATGTTGGCTTTGTAACCTGGCATGCGGGTATAGCCGGAGGTGAAAAAGACAGTGCTGAGGACGAGGTCTGCTTCCCAGAGGCCATCGCGGACTGTGGCATCGGGGAGGGCCTTGAAGCCTAAATTGTCTGTGAGGACGATGATGCCGCGGCGGGATTGAGGACGGGATTGCAGACGGAGATACTTGGCGGCCATCAAGACGGTTTGGTTGAGTTCTGTGCCGCCTGTGCTGATTTCAATACCCTGGAGTGCGGTGTCGACGGCCTCGCGATCCCAGGTGGGGTCTATTACGAGGTAAGGAGATGAGTCGAAGACAACGATGCCGACACGGTCGCGGAAGTAGAGCTTGGCCAGGGCGTCGCGGGCCTGGGTCTTCATGGCTTTGAGCATGCCACCCATGCTTGAGGAGATATCGAGAACGAGGAGTAGATCGAGTTCCTGATTTTCGGTGGCGAAGTCGAGGATGGGCTGGGAGGTGCCTTCGTCGAGGACGATGAAGTCTTCACGCTTAAGGCCTGTGACGGGGCGATCGCCATCGAGAACTTCTACGTCGACGCGGATGAGTTCGACGTTAGTGCGGAAGACGACTTCCTCCTGGGCTGATGCCAGACCCAAGATACAGAACAGGGCTCGCCACATGGCTTTATGTTACTTGATTCGGGATTGCATTTCGGGTAGGTGTCTGGGCATCGAGGGCCAAAAGCAAAAGGACAATTGCGCTCGAGATCCAAGTCGTGAACTTGGGACGAGGGCAATTGTCCCGGTGATGGATTCGCGGTGTTAGCGGCGGCGGAGTTTGATTGCGATGCCGATTAGGGATACGCCGAGGAGAGCGAAGGTGGCAGGCTCGGGAACGTTTTCGGCGGTTCCGGTGTTGTTGCCGCCGGTGAGGGAGACGGTGTCGATGAAGCCACCGAGTTGATTGGCGATTCCTGTGGCGGCGAAAGTGAGGTTTCTGTTTCCGGCGGCAAGAATGGAGAAGTTGGCAGAGTACTGAGCCCAGGTGTTGCCCTGGCTGGTGGTGGCATTCAAGTTGAGGAGCACATCATTGTCGAGACGAACCTGGATTCCATTGTCGTTTGGGGTGTTGGTGCGAGGGCGATACCAGAAGGAGAGGATGTAATCGCCAATGCCGAGATTGAGGGTTTGGAACATGGAGCTGTTGGTGCTGCCTGAGTTGGTGCGGTTCGGATGGCTGTCGAGTTCGATGTAGAGGTTGCCAGAGTGGGCGTTGACGACAGTGCCGCTGGCTTGTACTTCGATGCCGTTACCGGATTGAGTGCTCCAGCCGGGGATGGAGGTGTAGACGTCCCAGTTGCCGCTGAGGGAGTTGAGCTGGCGATTGTTAACCAAGCCGACGCGGCTGTCTGTCGTGTCGAAGTTGCCGTTGGTGAGCAGGTTGGCAAAGGATGGGATCGCCAAGGTGGTGGCGGTAAGAAAAGTAAAAATGATGTTCTTCACACCTCAAGAATGAACTTGAGAGCGCAGGCGAACAATGAACGTCGGTACTGAAATTGGAGCGGTTCAGTAGGGGTAAGGAGTTGGTGGTAGGTAATAGAGGGATAGTTTGGTCAGCAGATGGTTAGTTGCTTTTGCGGCGTAGTTCAGACTGGCGCATTGGCATTGAGTCGATGAGGTTCAGGATGATCTGAGGGTCGATGGGGGTGAGCCAGCGAGCTTTCTCGCCACCGTCTTTGCCGATCAGAATGAGGGTGTAGGGGACAT
>JBIPMY010000534.1:0-3765 GCA_044376335.1 Bryobacter sp. | reverse complement strand
CGGATTCGAGGATCGGCGAGAGTTGAATGTGAGCGTTTAAGCGCCAGAAAAACTTCCAATTCATTTGATTTCAGGTTCTCTCTCTCTATTATCGCCAATTGGTTCGATGCAGGAGGGATCGTTTAGGTTCGTTCTGTTGATTTCGTTTCTTGAGCCGTAGGCGATGTTGAGGCCGACGTAGCCGGGATCTTCGCGCCGGAGTTGGCCGAGGCGGATTCTGGCCATCGGCATGGAGGTGGGAATTTGGGCCTCGACTTGGGAGTCTTCGAGCTCGGCGATCACTTCGACCGAGGCGAGACGGTGGAGCTGGAGTTCTTGCAATTGTTTGAGGGCTTTGGCGGCGCGGCGTTCGAAGAGAGCACCGAGTTTGATGGTGCGTTCCATCTGGGCGAAGCGCAGGTGGTTGTCGGGGTCTTCGAGCCAGCGGTCTTGCGCTTCGGCTTCGATTCGCTGGGCGCGGAGGGCCTGGAAGCTTGCGTAGGCGTATTGCTCGAAGGCGAGTTCTTCAGCGGCGCCGCGCGGGAGGGTTTCGGATTTGAGATTGGCTTTGATTTGTTCGTAGTGGTCTCGCTCTTCGGGGCACGAGGCAAAGAGCTTTTCGCTGGTGGCATGGAGGCCGTGGCGGTAGGCGTTGGATGAGGATTTCTGTTTGCCGGCTTCGGTTCTGGGGCCGGTAGAGAGTTTTGCGTTTTCCTGGTTTGCGAGAGTTTGAGCGGCTGATGCCATTGTCGTTTTGTCCTTATGGTTGCTGTTGGATGGGAGAAGGCTCCCGGTGGACAGGGTATCTCTGCGTTGTGGTGGTTTGGGGCCTGAGTTGACGCGAAATCGTTGATTTGATGGGAGAAGATTTTTTGAAAATTGTTGTGAACGCAATTAGACTTAGGACATGAGGCGATTTGAGCGAATCACTATCGATCCTGAAGTTATGGGGGGTAAACCTTGCATCCGCGGGATGCGTGTGACGGTGGGCATGATCGTCGAAGCCATGAGTGCTGGGCGGACAATTCAAAATCTGCTGGACGATTTTCCTTATCTTGAAGAACAAGATATCTTTGAGTCGCTTGGATTTGCGGCGCAGTTAGCTCAGGGCCATGAAGTTCGCTTGGCGAGCTGATGCGGTTGGTTATCGACATGAACCTCGCCCCCAGGTGGACACGCGTCTTCCGGGAACGTGGATGGGAAGCGGAGCATTGGTCGAGAATCGGCGATCCGAAGTCGACTGATTCAAAGATCGCTGAATGGGCTCGAATCGAAGGTTGGATTGTCGTTACCAATGATATGGATTTTCCTCAACTTCTTGCTCATACGAGAGGAACAGGGCCGAGTGTTGTGCTGCTTAGAGGCGAGCCTCTGACACCTGAGGTAAGGGGGGAGCAGCTTTGCCGCATTCTGACAGCTAGCAGCAAAGAGCTGGAAGCTGGAGCGATTGTTAGTGTGGATTGGGGTGAAAAGCTGCGAATCCGGTTGCTGCCGATTGGGTGAGCCTAGTTGAGAAGCTTTGCCGGAATAGGCTATAGAAATGGCTAAGAGTCAAAGTCGCAGAGCTCGCGCAGCCCGGAGGCGGAAGCGCCGGATGGATCAGGCGGAGTATGACCTGAGCGATGCACAGTGGGGAGCGATCCAGGAGGCTTGGGGCGGTTGTGCGTATTGCGGGGCGGCGGGGGTGGCTTTTCAGAAGGATTGCGTGCTGGCTTTGTCTCGCGGGGGACGGTATACGCTGGATAACATTGTGCCGGCTTGCGGGAAGTGCAATGCGAGTAAGTGTAATGAAGAGGTGACGGCGTGGCTGCGAAGGAAGCGGATGGATGAGGGGGCTTTTTTGCTGCGGTACTTCGGGATCAAGAAGGCGTTGGCGGCTCAGTTTGCAAATGAGTGTACGCTCGATAGTGTCGATCCTTAGGAGGAGCCAGCTTTATGGGACTGCGATCCGCGTTCTTGGCAGGGGCCGCTTATACGGCAGGCGTGTTCACATTTGCCTTTGCTGCAGGTGCGATTCGAGTAACTCTGGTTGCTCCGCAGGTGGGTGACCTCCTCGCTGTATTGATTGAGGCACCGATTGTTCTGGCGGTGAGTTGGCAAGTTTCGTTGTGGTGCACCCGGCGTTTCAAGGTAGGCCCCGATCCTCGCGCACGAATTCTGATGGGAGTGGTGGCCTTCTCGATGCTTATGGCGCTTGAGCTTGGTTTTTCGGTTTTGGTGTTTGGCGAAGCTGTTGATCGTTACTTTGCGAAATTTGCGTCAAGATCCGGCGTAGCCGGATTGGCATCTCAAGTGTGCTTTGCGACGCTTCCCTGGGTGCAGTGCCAATTGCGGTCGACGGGGAGCCAGGATAGCGACATCGTTGCGTGAGAGGAATCCAGGATCGCGGGGTCACGGCGAGCCTGCTTATTTGGCCCTCATCCTGTTGTTCTTGGGGTTGTGTTCGAGTTCGCAGAGGCCGAGGGCTTCCATGAGTGGTGGGAGGTAGACGCCGAAGCGTCCACGGAGGCCTTTCTTCAGGCCGTACCAGCCGCCGATTGGATTGCCGGGAGAACGGCCCCAAGCTTCGACGGTACCTTCTTTGGCTGGCTTCTGTTCGTCGGCGCCGCCGAGATCGATCCAGTCGCCGGTGGCTTTGAGCATGGCGTGGAGATCTTCGATACATCTTGCGTCATAGTGGAGGATGGTTTTGCCTACGATGCAGACGAGGATCTTTTGGCCGTCCTTCTCGTCTGTGTGCATGGTGTAGTCTGATGTGCCTGGCGGGGTTTTGAGGAGCCAGGGCTTTGATTTGGGTCGGTCCAGGTTTGGCATGGCGATCCACTTCTTTGCGTATTTGCACTCCGGTATCATGAGCATCATATGTCGAAACTTAGTCTGCCTTTAGGCCCGCAAGTGGTCCAGTGGGTAAAAAACTATGTACGCTCAAGAGTCCATTCGGTTATGGCTCTGGCGAAGGCATATCTGGACTTAGTCTCGATCGATTCTAAAAGCCCCAAGATGCCGCCTGTATTGAAATCGTTGCGGGGCTCGCTCAGAAATGCAGACCTGGATGCTTATGGTGCACATCTGTCGCAAAAGCACCGATGACACACAAGGATTAACGCCCGGACGGAGCCCTGCAAATTGTGAACCAGCTTAGGGTAATCGAGCGAGAGTATTGAGTTATTGCGACCAGGCATTCTGCGGGAATTGATTGGAACCGGCGGAAAAGCAAGCGCCGTCTAAAGATCAACGTATGAAAATAGCTGTCATTTTTCTGGTTGCGGCATGTTGCCTGGCGCAGGCTCCGGTTGAGGTGATTGCGCTGAAACCCGATGAAGTGGTTGAGGCCAAAAAGTGGACCGAAGCGCTACGGCAAGCTCGGGAACGTGAGCAAAAGGCTGCGCCTGAGTGGGATCAAACGATGCGTAAGATGGCAGCCGCACATCCAGAAATCATGGGGGCGCGATATACGGCGAGCTTTGAGTTTATCGTTGGACGCAGGCGGGGCGCGTTTGAGCTGGAGGAGGCTGTGATGCTGCCACTGAGCGAAGAAGAACGGACGAGAGCACGAAGCGTTTACGTGGAGATGACAGAGAGCAAAGTGGCGGCTGAGGCGGCGCGCAGGCGGCTGGAACAATTCAAGATCGAATTGCTGGCGAAGCACATTGCCCCCAACAGCCGCGGTGGCCCCGTGTACGTGCTTATAGACGGGCGGCAGTACACGCCTCCGGAGCCCTGGAACTCCAGTCTCGTTTTGACGCCGGATGGAAAATTTGCCATCCCTTACATCCGCTAGCTAAA
>JBIPMY010000533.1:0-3772 GCA_044376335.1 Bryobacter sp. | reverse complement strand
TGTCAGCGACGGTGCCGTTTCCAACTTTTTGGGTCGCCAAATAGTGGAAGTATGGCGGCATCTCGTCTAGCAGGATGAGTACTGGGGTATCCCCATCGAAGAGCTTCAGCCACTCTTTCTCGTCCGGAGCCTTCGGACCGGCGGTCCAAAATGCTTTGAACTGTTCTCCTTTGCCAAGTTGATTTGCAATCTCTCCCCAGAAGAACTGCTCCGGATTGTTTCGTCCGTTGAAAGCCGCCGTGTGTGCGCTTGCGAATTCCGAAGCATTCGACATGCCCGCGCAGTAGGTTTTGCGAAGGTGCGGGTATTTGGCCAGAAGCCCGAATCCGACTAGCAGATGGGTCTTACCACCTCCCATAGCCTGCTTGAGGTGAAAGATTGCTTGTGAGGAGTTGCCCGCTAAGCGCGCAATGCCTTCGCTGATCAGGTCCTGCATGCCCTGAGTGATGTGTGTTTTTGCGAAGAACGCGGTCCCATCTCCCTCGCTGTTGATCAGTTCGTCGAGTTGCTCGATCTGATCGCTCAGCTTGATGGATAGTGCGTTGTCCTGGAGTTGGCATGCATCTCGAACGGTTTTCATAGATAGACCTGTATCTTCTCCGATGGGTATCCCGAGCCCTTGGGCTTACACCAATTCAACAAGGGAAACATCTGGAACTTCCTAACGTACCAGAGGTTTGAGGGATAGAGCGAGTTCCACGCGCGAACGTGCGTCCACATCAAAGCAATCTTCTGCCGTCAAGGCTGAGCGAGAGCGCACCGCGCAAGCAGCTGCGGCCTTGACGGAGTTCCATGTTCAGACTGGAGGCCTGGGGAGCAGGCGTTTTGAGCGACCGGAGGGAGCGTCCCGAAGGGCATAACACCGGATCCCCTGCCAGACGGCAAGTCGGAGGAGGTCCAGGAGGGAGTTCCCCTCTTGGGATGGTTCAAGAAACGATCTCGTTCCAGTGCTTGGCCGAAACGAATTGCGAGAGGTGTTTTGGGTTCGTTGTTGCGATGACAACGTCCTGGCCAAAGGTCAAGGCTTGGGCTGCGATGATGACGTCAATGTCGAGAGCTTTTCCGTCTGCGGTTGGTCGTCCGTCTTGGCGGGCTTTGGCCCACAGTTCGGCAGCAAGTCTCAAAGCATTATCCGAGAGCGCGAAGTAGCGGCCAGCTTGCGCGTTTACGAACTGGTCAAGGCGTCCGATTCCCAAACGTCTTCTTTGCACGAAGGAGTTCTCGTTTTAGTTCGAAGTAAACGATGGCAGGAACGATCACCTGGCTACCGGAAAGAATGATGCGAGAGAGCCACTCGGCAATCAAGATCACCCCGTCGCTTCTTTGTGGGTGGGTTAAGTGGCCAAGTGGGCCAGAGTCGAGAAGGATTATGCTCACGAAAAGACGGGAGGCTCACCGGATTCAGCACGGCTTTGGTTCATGGACTTTTTGAACTCGGCAACTTCGCGTTCAGCGGCGCTAATCGCTGCTGGATCTGTGGTGGCATCTTCAGCCTTCCACTTGGCAAGAAGTTCGAGCGTGGCCGTGTCGATGATTCCAGGCGCGGCCTGAGGTGGCATGTTCTCAACGGTTGTTGGGTGCTTCATCGCTGGCCTCTCCTGTGCTCACCGTACCAAGGCCCCACCATACCTCAAAGGCTGTCCGTTGTCAGCCGAATCGGTTTACGGCCCAGTCCAGTGTGCTCCCTGCGCGACTTGGTACAGCGCGGAACTGCGCACCGGCTAAAGCCCTATCCCTCCCGTTTTCAAGCCGTTATCGCTGAAGCTGCCCAAGGTTGCGCCTAAGGCCGGTGTCGGACCTCGATCTTGGCTTTTAGGGGTAAAAAAAAGGTTGGTTTAAGTTGCTTGAAGCTACTTGTACCCTCTCGCGGTATACGGTACGAAGTCGCTAAGCCAGCACGTAAAACGTGACTTAGGCATTGTTGATGTTGGGTGCAGCGTACCCGGTAAAGCCGACGCCAATCGGCCTAAGGAATGCGGGACTGACCATCCTGCGGAAGTTCGAAGTTGAACTTCATACGCTGCTTACCCGTAGAGCTGGATGCCATGAGAGTGGCTCGTCCAGTTCGAGGGAGGCTCTTGCGAGTAATCCCTTCCCAAGTTTGGAAGGTGCAATCCGTAAGTTCTATCCCATGAATGTGGCTGTGGTTGAAGTAGGGCGACGGAGAAAAACCTTGCGTCAAATTGGTCGCCAAGAAGCGACGGAATTTGAGCAAGGCCGTTGCGGCCAAAGCGGGTGGGAATCGTGCAAGAGGCTCTTGCACAATTCGAATCCCGTCCAGGGGGCTCTGGGCCATGAGGCTCGTTCAACCTGGCTTCCGTGGGGAGCCTGCATTCGGCGACGAATGCAGCCGGAGTTTAATCAACTTCGGCGACCGGTCGAAAAAACCGGCGGCGAAAAGCTCAACCATGAAAGGCGCGAAAGCGCTTGGAAGTGAACACTGATGGAGACGGTACCGAATCGCAAAAAACCAATGCTCATGGGTAGGGGGCGGCTTCTAGTTTCGAGCCCCAGAAATCGCACGTCTTAAACGTGTGGAAACTGTGACTGGCCGGGAGGCCAGAGCATAGAGCAGTGGAGTGGAGGTTGGTCCTCCTAGCAACGTGACCATCAGAGTGAAGGTCGTAACTAATCCGGGAAGGTCTTTTGCTGCCGCCTTGGTCAGGCGGTGCCGCGTGCGCGGAGTCAAACTCCGTGTACGGTTGTGCGGTGATTCAAAGGCAGAAGACTGGGAGAGTCGTTCAAGTAGGAAATGACTAAGCCGCTCTGGTGAAGAGCGTCGTAGTCAGCGCACAATCTGCAAGGCAGTGGAATGTGTGCCTCGGACCGCGAGTGGCATCGCGGTTGTAACGGATAACGAAAGAACGGACGGGCTAAATCTGACATCAACAATGTCCATTACTGGTCGAAGGTAGTGCTCTTTCCGGGAGGAAGAGTCGGTGTGGCTACTGGAGAAGCTCTTTGGCGAGAGCTTCTTCAGTGGCAACGAGCAAAGGCGCTCGATGTGAAACAGAAAGGAGAAAACGTGTATCGGGAAAGGGACAAAGCATGAAGGCTTCCGCTACGCGGAACCTCCATACTTTGGCGAACCTCTAACAAAGAAACTAGTGCGCCGCAGGCGCAGATGCGACGACGGTGGCTCGATGCCATCGTGAGTCGCAAGTGTGCAGGCCGCAAAACGCCGGCGTGCACACTGTCTTTGAAAACCGAAAGCACGGGCTCCCTGTTAGAGCACGAGCTGAAGGTTTTGCTTTTGGTCTTTGGATGCGCGTCCCTGTTGCCGCGCGTACAAAGACCATTGCCAAAGGATATGGGCTAGCGAGGGATTGGCCTACCAAACAATCCCTCATCTTTTTGGAGCAGTGAACGAGATGCAGTACCGAGGTGAAGCGACAAGCGTTGAGGGGTTTATCCAGCAGCTTGCTGTTGGCTACGTAGCGAGAGGCTATGTCTTTTACGTTCTGGGAGAAGTCCCAGAAGGGAAAGACCCACAGCGGCTGGACGAAAAGCTGGTGAAGAAATACGGCATTGCGATTGGTAAGGGCGCTCGCTGCCGACGTAAAGCTCTCGGCTTTGCAAACGTCCAATACTTGCGATTCAAAAGTACGTTCATCCTGCTTGCCACTCCGGGAAGGCATGAGTTCTTCTTGGAAGAGGCTGGCCAGGTCCAAGATGCTCGGGAGATTCCCATCAAACTGTTTGGCTATTCGGTGAGCTACCGGAATGGCCATCCTCACGTACGAATTGAGCAAGAGCGCTATCTCAATCTCAA
>JBIPMY010000162.1:0-12363 GCA_044376335.1 Bryobacter sp. | reverse complement strand
AGAAATTTTTAGAAAGTTTTGGGCTTTGTTTTGTTGGGGTTGGGGCTTGGTGGGGCTCGATTGCTTGTTTGGGGCTGGTAGGGTGTTGGGCGTGTATGTATTCCCTGATGTTGGACTCGCCGTTTGCGGGGCGCCGGAGAATGGCTGCCCCGAAGAAGAAGACTGAAGAGCGGCAGGATTTGTGGATCGAGAAACTGATTCGCGGCCTGATCGCAGTTGCCCGGAATGTGCCTCAGGCACGGGTTGCCCTTTACCAATTGATTCGTGATTTGACTCTCGATATAGGAAGGTGATGGTTTGACTCGCAACGAAGTAGTGTCTGAAGCAGTTTGGAAATTTGGCGATTGCGTTGGCCTCGCCGGAGGTGTGCTTGGATTTGAGGCCGATTCGAAACAAGCCGAGGTGCTTGAAAGTGATCCGCACCGGTTGCTGCTTTGCTGCTCGCGGCAGTGGGGTAAGAGTACGACGGCGGCGGTGCTGGTGGCGCTGCGGGTGTTGCGGGAGCCGGGGGCGCTGGTCGTGATTGTTTCGCCTACGCTGCGGCAGACGGCGGAATTGGTTTTGAAGGTGCGTGGGTTTGTGGAGCGGGTGGTGAAGCTGCGCGGGCGGGGACGGCTGTTGCTGGAGTTGCCGAATGGGGCGCGCGTGCTGGGGCTGCCGGGCAATGAGTGCCATGTGCGCGGGTTTTCGGCGCCGACGCTTGTTGTGATTGATGAGGCGGCGCGGGTGGGGGATTTGCTCTATAAATCGTTGCGGCCGATGCTGGCTCATGGCGGGGATCTGGCGTTGCTGTCGACTCCGTTTGGGGAGCGTGGGTTCTTCTGGCGGGAGTGGGCGCGGGGTGGGGAATTGTGGACTCGCGTGTCAGTGAAGGCGACGGATTGTGCGCGGATTCCGGCGGCGTTTTTGGAGGAGGAGCGGCGGGTGCAGGGGGAGGACTGGTTTCGGCAGGAGTATCTTTGTGAGTTTGTGGGGATGGATAATCAGGTGTTTCGGCAGGAGTGGTTTGACCGGGCGGTGGCTGGGGGCCTGGATGTGGCGGCTCTGGATGTGCGGCTGGATGGGGAGTTGTGGTGATGCTGCGGAGTTTTCATATTGGAGTGGATCTGGGGCAGAGGCGCGACTATACGGCGGTGGTGGTGGTGGAGCAGCGGATTGAGAATACGGGATTGACAGACAGGATTACGTATGAGCAGGTGTGGCGGCGGAGGCTGATTGTGCGCAAGGCGGCGCGGCTGAAGCTGGGGACGGAGTTTCACCGGATTGTGAATACGGTGGTGAATTTGTCGATGCATCCGAGCCTTGATGGGCGGGTAGTAACGACAGCGATTGATGCGACTGGGATGGGGCTGGTGGTGACCGAGCAGTTGCAGATGGAGAGGCCGCGGGGAGAGTTGTATCCGGTGGTGATTACGGGTGGGAATGAGATGAAGTACAAGGCGGGATTTTTTCCGACGCCACGGACGGATATTCTGCTGGGGGTGGTGCAGGCGTTTGAGGTGGACAAGCTTGAGGTGGCAGGTGAGGTGGCGGGGTGGGAGATGCTGGTGGAGGAGTTGCGATCCATACGGAAGACGCCGGGCGTGGCGGGTCCGCGATTTGAGAGTGAAGGCCAGCATGACGATATGGTGTTTGCGCTGGGGCTTGCGCTGGTGGGTTACCGGCAGCGGGTGATGCCGGTGGAGGGCAAGGCGGTGAGGCGGATTGCAGGGAGGGGGGATTGGTGAGGATGATCGGCTGGTATGGGTCTTCTCCAGCGTCAACGCTCACCTAAAACTGACCCCCTCGCGATCACTTAGAAGTAAGGACCTTCCTACGCATCCACAACAATGCCCTTGCGTAGAGCCAGGTTTCGAGCTTCTAGCACCGCCCGGACGACGCGGTCTCCGGCTGGATCGAGGGCAGGATTGATCGGTACGAACAAAACAGTGCCTTCGCGGCGAGCAAGAACGCTATTTACAACCAAGGCTCGCATCAGCCAGATCGCCGCACGCAAGCTGATGCACTTCAGCCCCAGCCACCCGAGGTATTCTGGACCACTTGAGGGAAGGCCTGTTTTGCGCCGCAGCTCTTGAGCTACATGATCGCGGAGAGCGCGAATGGTGGACTCCTCCTGCAGCTCATTAGGAATGCCTGGTTGGAGAAGTGGTGCAATCGCGTCGGCCTTTTCGAACAACTCCGCAATGGCCCGTTGCTGGGCTGGCCCGATGTGACCGACATAATAATGTGCGGTCTTGGCGACGGAGGTGACCACGTTTTTGATCTCTTTTTCCAGCCTGAAGTGCGGAGCTGCCGGCAAGCTGACGACGCTCTGGTCTGCGTGGGCTGAAATGTTCTCCATTGTGATCGCACGCGTCATCCAACTGGCCATGCCTGTGTCTGTGCAACTCAGCTGGACCCATCCGGCATCCTCGGATTGGTGCACGGTGAGGCCGGTGACCATGCGGATGCCGCGGCAAATTTCTTCAACTACGGTTTGGTATTTCTCAGGCTGGGACTCAATCTCGCTCGCATTGCCAGGCTCAAGAAGGGTGCCGCGGTGTGGTGGGCCGCCAGCCATGGCCAGATCGCAGAAAGTTCTCCAGATTTCGTCCCACGCCACCCGGCCTGAGGCGTCGAACTTCAATCCCGCAGAACCCATGGAAAGTGGCTTGAGGTCTTCGTAGCACTCCTGGTACTCTTCGGGCAGGATCGTCCTTAGCTTGCTATCCAGCTCCTGGAGATCGTTGTCGGCAGAACCGTTGTTCATTTACTCTCGTGATCGTAGCGCGATTGTGGGGCTGGTGGCACAAGTCTGAAGTGGGCTTGTACGAGGCCAGCCAAGCTGGTGAGGCAGTTCGCGTTGCGGCTGGAGTGGTGATAGAGTTTGGCAAGGCTCGACTTGTTCAGTCTCGACTCGTGCGCCATGGTTTTTCTTAGACTCAACGAAGTTCCTCTTGAGAAGCTGACAGTCTTCCGGGTTTTTCCCTTGTCGTCGGCGATTCTGGTTCTGGTGCTGCTGATAGCGATTCCAGCCCTGGCTACAAAGACAAGCCAAAAGCCCTTGCTTTGGTATGTGCTGACCATACTTGCGATTTTGCTTCTCTTCGGTGTCAACGACCTGCGCAAAGCGCTCAAGCCCACCGCCTGGCTTGCGGCCCTTGGCAACGGTAAGCTTTACCTGAAATGGCGCTCGTATCAAAATGCGCATTGGGGCATGGATGACTTGCAGGTGGTGGAGATTCCGTTGCATGAAATCCGCCAGGTGAGCCGTATTACAGGGTGGTCTGACTCGAAAACCGATTCAAGACGGCTGAACTTCATCGAGCTGAATCTGAGCAAAGCCACAGACACAAAAGAATTGGCAAATCACCTTGCATACAGGCCTGCCAAAAAATCGATTTGGGGTTGTTTTCCGGTTACGATTCACGGCAGCCATAAGCTACTGATCGAATGGCGCGCTTACCCGGGCGCTAAGCACTTTCTACGACTTCTTAACAGCCATGGCATTCCTACGGTCTCGAGTGATACACGGCCTCAGGCAACGGACTTGATTGCGCTGATCCGGGAAATCCGGGAAGCGGACCCTACGCTTTCCCTGGTCGAGGCTAAGGCGCAAGCCGAGCAGATGATCCGAGAAGCGAAGCCGGGGCCGGTGGCGGGAGGGATTCCGCTCAAGTAGCGTCTCTGTTAACCGATAAGCCCTGTTAGAGGCGCAGTTGCCAGACTATTTTCGAAATTGATTCCGGGCAAATTTTATGCCGCATGGCTACTGCCTGCGTTGGGACTCGGATGTTCTCTGGGTGCACGTTATCTCGGATGCGCTGATTGCGCTTTCTTGCCTGTCGATTCCAATTCTTCTGGTGATGGTGGCGCGCCGCCGCAAGGATATTCCCTTTAACTGGATCTTTGCTGCCTTCAGCATCTTTATCCTTGCCTGCGGTGCTACGCATGCGTTTTCTATTGTCACGATCTGGAAGCCGCTTTACCGGGTGGAAGGTGTGCTTAAGGCCATCACTGCAATCGTCTCGGTGATAACGGCGATCCTGCTGGCGCGCTTGATTCCCACTCTGCTGAGGATCCCGAGTACCGAGCAATTGTATGAGGCCAATCGAGCTCTGGCGCAGCAGATTCACGAAAAAGAACTGGTAGAAGCCGAACTCAATCGCTCTCAGGAGCAGCTAAAGCGTCTGAACCAGGGGCTGGCTGATCGCAATCGCGAACTGGAGGCTCAAACGACTCGAGCTGAAGAGGCCAGCCGTGCCAAGAGTTCGTTTTTAGCCGCTATGAGTCATGAGATCCGCACGCCGATGAATGGGGTAGTGGGTATGGCTGATCTGCTGAAGCATACGCCGCTCAACTCGACGCAAAGTTACTATCTGAGCGCCATCCGGTCCAGCAGCAGTGCACTGGTTAGCATCATCAACGACATTCTCGATTTCTCGAAAATTGAAGCCGGCAAACTGGAGCTGGAAGCCACGCCTTTTGATCTCGATCAGTTGGTAAATGAGGCCATTGAACTGGCCGGAGTATCCGCTGCGGGCAAAGACGTACAACTTACGCTGAAGCTCGACGATGCTGTACCGCTTGATTTGGTGGGCGACCCCGGACGACTGCGCCAGGTGCTGATGAACCTTTTGTCTAACGCCATCAAGTTTACGCCCCGGGGCCAAGTATCGCTACATGTTTCTCGCGAGGCCTATGAAGGCAAATACTCTCGCCTGCGCTTTTCGCTGAGCGATACGGGCATTGGACTCACGGCAGAGCAGATTTCCACTTTCTTTCAAGCCTTCCAGCAGGGTGACCGCTCTACTACGCGGCGTTTCGGGGGCACTGGTCTTGGCCTTACGATCTCGAAGCGGTTGGTGGAGGCTATGGGCGGCAGTATCGGAGTTAGCAGCCAGCCGAGCATCGGCAGCACCTTTAGCTTTACCGTTGTTCTAGCGCGGACGCATCGGCCGGCAACTCGGCCGCTGTTGCCTGGAACTCGCATTGGCCTGCTGTGCAATGCGTCGACCGGACAAACAACACAGCGCTTTCTCGAAAGGGAGGGCATTGACGTGGTGCCCTTGTCTGCAAATGATTTCGCAGTTGCCGGGCTGGTTGATTCAGGTCTGGGTGATTCCGGCCTTGTATCCACTCGGCTTTCCAAACTCGCGGTTCTGCTTGTTGACACCGGGGCCCTGCCCAGCCGCCATGATCTTTGCGTCGTGCGTGCGGCGACTCCAGCGGAAGTGCCGATCCTGCTTCTGGGCAGTCCGAATGACTGGCCGGAGGATGAAGCCAATCCTGGCTCAGCAGCGGATCACTTGACCTGTGTTAGCAAACCCGTTCGCCGGTGGCCTTTGTTTAAAGCTCTTGGCCATGCGCAGTCTGGTTTGGCACCGGCTTCATTTGTTGCGCCGGTGAAGCGCAGCTACGATGGGCTTGTGCTGCTGGTGGAAGACAACAAAGTGAATCAGGTTATTTCGATGAGTTTGTTGAAATCGATTGGTTGCCGGGTGGAACTTGCGCAGAATGGCGTGGAAGCTTGTGCGGCGGCCGCTCGTCAGCAATATGACCTCATCCTGATGGATTGCCAAATGCCCGAAATGGATGGGCTTCAGGCGACCCAACGTATACGTGAGTTAGAAAGTGCAGCTTCGCGTACTCCTATCGTTGCACTCACGGCCGGGGCACTGGCCGAGGAGCGCGAAAGTTGTCTTGCTGCTGGCATGGATGACTTTATTTCGAAACCAACTTCACTCCAATCCCTGTCGGCTGCCCTCGATCGCTAGCTGCCGAGCCCAACACATCCCTAGGGTGAGGATGGGCTGCGAGCTTTTGCGAAAAGATCGAATGATAGTTTGAGAGAGTGACGTTTCTGTACATGCTGCTGGTTGCCGCCGGATTGTTTGAGGATGGGGTGCGGCTGAGTGGCGAGGGAAAATGGGCTGAGGCGCGGGAGAAGTTTGCGGCTTTCGTTCGACAGGAGCCGGGTAATGCTTTGGCCTGGAAAGCGCTTGGGGTGAGCGCAGGGAAATTGGGAGATAACGTCGAGGCTGAAGAGGCGCTGCGACAGGGGTGTCGACTCGATCCCAAACTGGAAGATGTCTGTTATTACCATGCGCGCAGCCTCTATACGCTGAATCGTTTTGAGGCGGCGCTGGCGGTGCTTCAGAAGGTAGAGCGGCGCGGGCGTAGCCTTGTTGCGATGGGGCAGGCGCTGGAGGCACTGGGGCGGGAAGCTGAGGCTGAAGCAACATTTCGCGAGGCTTTGCGCCGGCCGGATGCATTGGATGAGGCGCGTTTGCGAATGGGGATCTTTCTGTTTCGGGCCGGACGGATGGAAGAGGCAGAGCGACTGCTGTCTGAGGCAGTAAAAGGGCGGCCGGATTTTGGTGAGGCGATGGGGGAATTGGGCCGGGTTTATTATCAGACAGGGCGGATTCCGGAGGCAGTGCAGATGTTGGGAAAGGCTTCCGGGCTGAGGCCTGATCTGGAGTGGATTTCGCTGCTGCTCGAACGGGCGCGCCGGCGGTTGTAGATTACTCCAGAACCCTGATGCGCTGGTTTGTTTTCTGATTGGTGAGTGTTTTCGTCTTGCCGCTGGGGAATCGGATTTCGATCTTGTCGATACTTGTTGCGTTGCCCATTCCGAAGTGGACTTCGGGCATCGATGAACTTGCGTAGCCGACGGCCTGGGTGGCATGGTTGAACTGGTTTCCGGCCTGGACTTCAGCGCCCAGGCTGGTTTCGATGATGAGCCAGTGATTTTGTTTGGCCCGGTCGTTGAGCCAGACTGTGGGGGATTCGCCGAGTCGCGAGGTGACAACGTCGATGGCGCCGTCGTTGTTGAGGTCTGCAAAGGCTGCCCCACGATGGCGGGCTGGGGTGCCGAGAGGTTCTGGCCGGAACGTGTTTTTGCCTGTATTCCAGAGGATGAGATTTTGTTGTTTCGACTTGCGGCTTGAGAAGACCTCGGTGTTGTCGTTGACGTCTCCGTTGGCGGTGAAGATGTCTTTCGAACCATCGTTGTCGAAATCGTAAATGCCGGTAGACCAGCCTGAGTAGGTGAGGGTGGAGGTGCCTATGCGAGTTGGGTAGGTGATGTCTTCAAAGAGGCCTTTGGGCAAAGCCTTGAAGAGGGGGAAGGTTTCGTTGGCCAGGGCGGTGATGAATATGTCGGGGCTACCGTCATTGTTGATGTCGCGGAAGTCTGTGCCCATGCTGGAGAGGGCGCGGCCATCGTCATTGAGGCCGATGCCTGCAGAGAGGCCGCGTTCGGTGAAGGTGCCGGTGTGGTTGTTGCGGAAAAGAAAATTGGGGACGGCATCGTTGGTGACTAGAACGTCCAGCCAGCCGTCGCGGTCGTAATCGGCGAAAGCTACGCCCATGCCTTTACCAGTGTGAGCAGCGATGCCTGAAGCTACCGAAACGTCGGTGAAGCGTCCTTTGCCGTCGTTGCGGAACAAGGAGTTGGGCAGGCCTTTGTAATGACGCGGATGGCAATAGGTGCGGTAGCCGGCCTTGGAGTCGCCGCAGAAGGGCTCTGTGGCCGGGTTGTAATCGACGTAATTGACGATGAAAAGATCGAGGTCGCCGTCGTGGTCGTAATCGAAGAAGCCGGCAGATATGGACCAGCCGGTGGAGGGGAAGGGGCGTTGCTGGAATTTACCCTCGCCGAGATTCCGGTAGAGCAGGTTCTGGTTGACGCCAGTGATCAAAAGATCGGTGCGGCCATCATTATCAAAGTCTGCAGCGGCGGTGCCCATGGTGTAGCCGGAGTGCTGGATGCCGGAAGTGGTGGTAACGTCCTGCCACTGGTTGTTGCCGAGGTTGCGGTAGAGACGGCTGGGTTGGGTGGCGTTGGTGAAGAAGATGTCAGGGCGGCCGTCATTGTCGTAGTCCAAAATGGCCAGGCCACCCGGCATGGTTTCGATCAGGTGCTTCTCAGGGGTAGGAGAGTTTTGAAGGGTGTGCGTGAGGGGTGTTGTAGCGAAGGCAACCAGGGCCGAAAGCAAAAGAGGACGCACTGTACGTAGGATAAGGCAAGCCCGGAGCCATGTCCCACGAGCTTCCGATACTGTAAAGAAATGTAAAGGAATTGTGATAAAATCGGGCGCAATCGGGAGTCTCGTAATAAAACGAGCTACTCAAATTTCTCTAGGAGTCTTCCATGGTTAGAAGAATCTCGACCATCGCGTCCTTGTTGGCGTTGATGTGTCTTACATCCTTGGGGCAGGAGTTTCGGGCCACAGTAACGGGCCGCGTACTTGATAGCTCCGGTGCAACGATAGCGGGAGCCACCGTCAAGGTGGTGAACTCGAACACACAAGAAACAAATACTGCAACAACAGACGTATCGGGTGTTTACAACATCCCGTTGCTGCGTCCCGGACAGTACACAGCAACAGCAACTCAAGCTGGCTTCAAGTCGGCAGTTCGCAGCAACATTACGCTGAACGTCAGCCAGGTTGCCGGTATTGATTTCGTACTTGAAGTCGGCCAGTTGACCGATTCAGTTACGGTTGAAGCCAATGCGGCAGTGCTTGAGACGCAGACCGCGTCACGTTCTGGCATTATCGACAACAAGACACTGACTGACTTGCCGCTCAATGCGCGTAACCCGTTCATGCTGGGCGCGACGCAGTCGGGTGTTACCTTCCGCGGTGCTGCAATCTGGCAGCGTCCCTTTGATAATGGTGCCATCGCTGAATGGTCCATCAATGGCGGCCAGCAGTCACGTAATGAATTTTTGATGGACGGAGCGCCGAACAACGCGCAACTTGGCGGCAACAACATCGCCTATGTGCCTGTTGTGGACGCCGTACAGGAATTCACGATTCAGACCAACTCGTATGACGCAGCTTATGGCCGCACTGGTGGCGGCGTTGTGAACGTCGTTCTCAAGAGTGGTGGTGCACAGCATCACGGCACTGTTTATGAGTTTATGCGCCGCGCTTCGCTGAATGCGAACTCTTTCCAGAACAATGCACTTGGCCGCAACTCGGCTGGTGTGCAAAACGCAGTTCGTCCTAACGGATTTATGGATCAATACGGCGTCCAGATGGATGGCCCAATTTATATCCCCAAGCTCTTGACCAAAGAGAGCAAAGTTAAGCTCTTCTACATGGGTAGCTACGAAGGTTATCGCGAAGGCACGCCCAACCCGCTGCGCAACAGCTTCGCAGCCGAAGAAATGCGTACTGGGGACTTCAGCAAATTGACTCAGGCCAACGGCCAGCCGATTCTGATCTTCGACCCCCTCAATGCGACGATGGTAAACGGAGATCCGGTTCGTTCACAATTCCCGAACAATCAGATCCCTGCCAGCCGTATTGACCCTGTAGCCCGCAACGTCATGGCGTTTATGCCCAAGCCGAACGCTACTTCTCCGGGCCAACGGTATTCAACGACAAACTTCATCCTGCCCACTTATGTCAACAACGATGACTTCTACAACCTGATTCTCAAGTTCGACTGGAATTTTGGTGACAAGCACCGTACCTTCATCCGGCACGCATCCAACGACCGCACCGAAGAACGCTGCGTCAACGGTATCTGCTCCGGTCCTGGTATGGACGGTCAGCAGCCCTTCCAGCGCATCAATGATGCTTACGTAATCGACTGGGTCAGCACTCTGAATTCGACTACCGTATTCAACGTGCGCGCCTCCTACAACCGCTTCATCGAAAAAGGTTTCGGCCGAGACAATCTCAACTTTGATCTCACCAAGCTTGGCTTGCCCTCAAACCTGGTGAGCCAACTTCCCTCGCCGGCCTTCTTTGGCCGTTGGGATCTGGCTGGCTACAGCTCGCTGGGCCGTGATCAGGGTATCAACATCACCAACAACTACGGCATCATGGGCAGCGTGACCAAAAATATGGGCAAGCACACCCTGAAGGCTGGTGTCGACGTCCGTCGCATCCACTTCATCCAGCAGAACAGCGGTAACATTCTGCAGTTCCAGTTCAACGACCAGTGGACGCGCCGTAACTGGAACCAGGCTCAGGCAGATGCCGGCGATAGTTTTGCCAGCTTCCTCCTGGGTATGCCCAGCAACTTCGGTGGCGACCGCACGGTGGGTGGCCAGCAGAACTTCCCGCTCTATCCGTTCTATCAGAACTGGTATAGCGCATTCTATTTCCAGGACGACTGGAAGGTGAGCCGTAAACTGACCCTCAACCTGGGTCTGCGTTATGACATCAACATGCCCGCCAGCGAAAAGTACAATCGCATCAACCGTGGCTTCGACACCACCGTTGCTTCCCCTCTGCGTGGCCAGATTCCCTCGTTGCCCAACTTGAGCGGTGGTCTGAGTTTTGCCGGTGTTAATGGCAACGACGCTTTCTCCGGCAACCTCTACAAGAACACCTGGCAGCCGCGCATTGGTGCTGCTTACTCCGTCAACGAGCGCATGGTTGTTCGTGGCGGCTGGGGCCGTTACTACATGAACCCGAGCAACAACAATCTGCGCAGCTTCGGCTTTGCCACAGTGACGCCGATTGTCGCCAGCCTCGATGACGGCCGTACCCCCATCCAAGGCTTGCTCAGCAATCCGCTGCCCAACGGCTTTGCCCGTCCGAGCGGATCTTCCCTCGGCGCCAACACCTTCCTGGGCCGTGACTTCAATCACTGGACTCCTGACTTCAAGATCCCGGCAATCGACCAGTTCTCCCTGGGCATCCAATACCAGGTGAACCGTAAGTCGGTTCTCGACGTAAGCTACATCGGCAGCATCACGCGCAACCGTGAAACTTCACGCCCACTCAATATTCCGAGTGCGCAGTTTATGCGGCAGTGTGACGCATTGCAGGGTGGCCTTCCCAACTTCTGCAACGAACAGTTGCCCAACCCCTTCCTCGGCAATCAGGCCTTCCGCGGCACCAGCTTCTTTACCGCTGGTACTCTGTCGCGTTACCAGTTGAACCGGCCCTTCCCGCAGTTCAACGGCAACCTGACCCGTGACGGCTTGAATACAGGCCGCATCGACTACAACTCGCTGCAGGTTAACTACAACGTTCGTATGTCCGGCCTGACCCTGATCACGAATTACACGTGGTCCCGCATGCTGGATCGTGACGGATTCATCGATCCGTTTAACGGCGTGGAACAGCGTGCACTGTATTTCAACGATCGCCCCCATGTCTTCAAGTTAACTGGCAGCTACGATTTGCCATTTGGCAAAGGCAAGGCTATGTTCTCGGGTGCTAAAGGCATCGCTGACAAACTTGTAAGCGGCTGGCAGGTAACCAGCTTCTTCCAGTGGGCTTCTGGCGAACCAGCCAACCTGCCTGCCAACGTGCTGCCCCTTAAGGATCCGCGCGTTCAGGACATCAACTGGAATCAGCACCAGGTTCGTGGGTACAGCAATTGCGTAATCCGTCAGAACAACGACGGATCGCGTACGCCTATGCCTTACTCGCTTGCTTCAGGTTGCGGTACCGACCTCAGCACTTATTCGTGGCTGTGGGTTGGCCAGTATTCGCCCGGAGAGACGGCTCCCGGCCGCCAGACTCCGAATCTCTTCGGCAACTTGCGCAAGCATCGTGTGCCGACTCTTGACGCTTCGCTCCTGAAGACGACCGTCTTCGGCGAACGTTATCGCTTCCAGTTCGGATTTGAAGCCTTCAATGCGATCAACAAGTATTACTTTGGCCGCAATGACAGCTTCAACACGAATCCGAATGACGCTAACTTCGGAACGCTGTTTCCCGCTCTGACTTCGAACCAGAATTTCAGCCCGCGTACCATGCAGGTGCGTTTGAAGTTCAACTGGTAAGAAGCTTCAACAACAAAAGAGAGGCGTCACCTTCGGGTGACGCCTTTTTTGTTGCTGCGGCTTTGGTGTATCGAGGGGTGGATTCCAGTCCAGCCCCAAGAAGCCGGGCTCGGCTCAGGATGACCACATGCAGGCGAGTGACGCTCGATGGTCGTAGCCGGTTTGATGAAGCTGTTGATTCCAATAGAAAAAATACGGTCAAAGAAGTGCAGCAAAGGAGGGGCAACTCGATCGGTAATCAAAAATAAGATCTCTAAACTGAGAAACGAATACCGGCGAGAGCAACAGCTTCATCGAAAAGGAAAACACAAATGAGATCGTTTCACGCAGCTTTCGTTCCTATTGCTGCCGTATTCAGTTTGGCCCTAATCAGTATCGGGTCGAGCGCAAGTGCTGCAACAGTCACGTATAACACCAACTCTCCGACCACCGGATTCGCATCTGGAGGTTTAACTTTATCAGGCACCAATGGGGCGAGCCTGGCCTTCAGTGCCTGCGTATTTTCACTGATTCCGATCAGCAATCTCAGATGAATCCGATCGGGTTTCTCACGGGAAACCGATCAGAGTTCTCAGAGTTATCCGATCAGCGATTTCACGGCAAACCGATCAGAGATTGGG
>JBIPMY010000160.1:0-12386 GCA_044376335.1 Bryobacter sp. | reverse complement strand
GTTGATGCTCTTGAGAAATGCGTTGAGTTTTTCGTCATCGAGCGCGGCAATCTCTGCCCCGCTCATCTTTTCAAACTTGTCGAGGGTCAACGCGTCACCGGCCGGCTTGGCTGCTGCCTTCTTCGGAATCCCCCACACATCGAGTTCCACAGCCATGGTGCTGTATTGGTAATAAAGCCAGTTCTGCAACCCGCCGGGCGCGCTCTGTCCGCCACTGCGCTTGCTATCCAGCCCTGCTTTATCCAGCAGTTTCTTATAGTCATCTGCGAAGCTCTGGTAGAACTTCAGGTCTTCAGCATCAGGAGCGGTGGCAGGGCCACCACCAAGGATTTGAGCAACTGCTTCTTTCGTTAGCGGGCCCTGGGCCCTTGCGATCGGAGAGTCCTTCAGCACTTCATAAACTTCGTCGATCGTGTATTCTTTGTTCGCGTCAAGTCCTGTGAAGTTCGCGATATTGCGGGGCACCGTCACCCTCATGCTCCCAATATCACCACTGCGGCCACCAGAACCACGGGGCATCTCCAGCAGATTATTGGCAGGCCCAAACACTACAGCCATTGCCACATTGCGGTGCTTGATCAGGAAGTCCATGATCGCCCTGCTCTCGGGCTGTGCACTCGGCCAGGGGCCAGACTCAGGGTCGGCTTCATTCCAGGCATGCGCAAAGTTACGATCAGGGCGATAGCCACCAGCAGGATCTTCGTTATACAGGCCGTCCTTATCGTCATCGATACCCTCGGCCATCATCTTGAACTTGCCCTTCTCACCCTTAAGCGGGTCAGCACGGCGCATCAGGCGAGAGTCCTTCTCGTCCACGATCCATTCCCCGGCAGGATCCGCAATCCGCATCATCGTGATCTTGCCATCGCTATTCAGGTCGTTCGGGCCGTCTTCGCCCACAAGCCCGTCAAGGTCCCGATCCAGCTTTCCAACATTGAGGCTACGCCGGTACTTCGGCCCCTGAAAAAGTCCATCGTGAGCATCGGGGTTCAGCATCGGTGCGACATAGAAGGTACGCGTTTCAAGTAGCGCCTTTACAGCAGCATCATCCTTCTTCGCCACCAGCTTCTCAAGAAACGCAACCGCGGCCTGCGTGCCGGCGTTGTGGAAACCAACCAGATTGGCACCAACAAAAACAGCGGGGCGCAATTCGGGCTTCACCTTGCCGGGGGCAGCAACGGTGAGCAGATGCAGCTTCTTCCCGCCAGAAGAACTTCCGATAGCCGAGATCTGAATCCAGCTGGAATTCTGTCTCGCCAACTCAGCCAGTCTCTTCTCTCCATCAGAAAAACTCACATACCCAGGCACGGCCTGAGAAAACGCCAGTGGTACCAGCGTCAGCGCCGCCAAAGCGCCAAAAAATCGCATTCGCAAGGGAAAATCCCCCTCTCAAAATTATTGAAATCGGGTTGAAATCAATGGGTGAAATCTCAGTATAGGGGATGCTGGCCCGGTTGGCCCCGCCTGCTACCGCACCGTCACTTCGATTCCACAAACACCTGATCATTTTGAATCCTGCCACGTATAGCAGTCAGGCAACTCAAATGATTCACACAATCTGGCTAACGGTTCTACTCCTCCAGGAATTGACTCAGCAGGTGCATCCATCCCGGTCTTCGAATGGTGCAGCCATTTCAGGCAAGGTCATTTCCCGGGATCGCCTCGAACTTGGCCTACTCCGAGCCCAGTTAGTCGAGATCGGCAGCCAGCGTGTTCTGGCCGAATCGATGCTCAACGTCGCCGGAGGCTTTCAATTGCCTGCCCCACCGAATGGAATCTTTGAGTTCAGAATCATCGGCCAGGCAGGCGAATCAAGATACTCGCTTGAGATCCAGTCGGCCACGAGTTCTTACCTTGAAATACAGTTGCCCGAAAGAGGCCTGACCACCCAGCCCGCAACCATCTCGGCGCAACGCCTGCAGCATAAAACTCCCAGGAAAGCCCAGCAACAGATCGATGCTGCCACGCGACACTTCAAAAAAGGAAACCGGCTCAAGGCAATCGAAGACCTGCTGCTTGGCTCCACTTTCGATCCAGACAACTTCGACATCGCAAGCAACATCGGAGCGCTGTACCTGAAAGAGCGAGATCCTGAGAAAGCACTCCCCTGGCTCAACAAGGCCTGGCTCATCGACCCCAATGATTCGCCAAACAACACCAATCTATCTGCCTACTACGCCTACCAAAACGACTACGCGAAAGCTGAAGAATATGCTGCCGCCAGTCTGAGAACGAATCCAACTTCGACCCACGCCCGCTACATGCTTGCCGTATCGCTCCTGAAACAGGGCAAGGATACCGAAGGCGCACGCTCACATCTAAATCAGATTCAAGGTGCATTTTCACCGGCAAAAGCGCTCTTGCTCTCCATGCAACCAAAGGAATGATAGAGTTTGACTTCTGGTGACGGAATTCAAACGCCTCATTTCGGTTTCTCTACTCGCACTTTCGGGTTGCCTGGACGGACGCGCCCTGGAGGTGCCACAAGGCACCCTCCTGGAGTTGCGCCTGCTCAATGGCATTCGCTCCTATTCCTCAAAAGCGGGCGAAAAAATTGAAGCCACCCTGGTTGCGCCCGTTCTTCTGAATCAGGCCGTTGTCATCCCTGCAGGCAGCACTGTCTCGGGCAAGATCCTGGAGATTCACAGAGTTGGTATGGGCTTCGCCCGTGAACGAGCCTCGATGCGGCTTCAATTCAACCAGTTGAAAATCAAGGACGGCCCGCCGATCGACATCGAAACCCGCCTGTTCCAGATCGAAAACGCCCGCGAAAAACTGGATGCCAAAGGCAGAATTCGAGGAGTACGCTCCACCAACACCCCAGGCTTCCGCGCCGCCGGAGTGCTCACCGGCCTCGCCGCAGTAGACCCCATCGCCCTCCTTTTTTCCAGCACCGCCTTTGGCGCCACCCTCCGCTTCAGCGAGCCCGAAATCAATTGGGCGCCAGGTGCAGAATTGATTGTCGAAGTAGCAAAGGCATTTGATTCCCACTACGAAAACACTCCCACCGCACCAACAATCACCGCCAGCATCCAGGAGAGGGCTGAGTTGCAGGCGCTCGTCAATCGGCTTCCCAATCGCACTCGCCGCGCCTCGGACGGCAAGAACTCAGACCTTACCAACCTACTCATCATCGGAAAACCCGAAGCCGTAGAACGAGCTTTTGCCGCAGCCGGTTGGGTTCAGTCCATGGAGACAACAGCCTCTACCCGCTATCGATCCTTAAGGGCTTTTGCCGAAACTCAACCCTTTCAGGAAGCCCCCATGTCTGAGCTTCTACTTGAGAACAAGCCAGCTGAGATGACTTTGTCCAAGACGCTGAACACCTTCACCCGCCGCCATCACATTCGCATCTACCGCTGGAATGAAACCTGGGATGGCATGGCCGTCTATCAGGCGGCTGCCACCCACGATACTGACATCATCGTCTCCTGGCGCCAACGCTCTGTCACCCACGCCATCGACGAGCGCATCGATGAGGAGCGCTCCAAGGTGATCAACGACCTTAACTTCACCGGTTGCGTAGATGGCTCGGAATGGATCGAGCGTCCCTGGATCAGCGAGTTTCTCCAAAATGGCGACGGCCAGCCCATCACAACAGACCGGGCCATCGCCGCACTCCGCCTCAACAACTGCCAATTTCCCTCCCAAACTGCACCAGACCTTGCCTATGCCCTCTCCCCTGGAAGCGGCAGTCTCTTCAATCGAGGAGTTCGGCAAACCATGTTGCGAATGAAGAACGACGTACTCCGGGGAAACTTAGCCTGGCAAGGTGCATCCTGGGCTTATCGCTTCAGTCAGATGCTGAAAAGGAAAAACCTGCCTGAGGAGCGGCGCTACGAGCGCCAGGTTTTGCTTGGCCTTGCCATAGACGCAACAGGTGCCCCTGGAGTTGGCACCGAAGACGGCAGCAGCATGATCGCACCCGCAGTCGACACACCCAAACCCAAACGCGGCATCCCTTCGTTGATCCCCGGCGACGATTGGGGCATCCCTACCGTCGAACTTGGTTTTACCTTCGGCACTTCTCTCTTTTGCAAATCCACCGTCGGTGATGAAGCCTGGATCTTGCCAAGACACCCGATGACCGGAGGTCAGGTGGCCCTCAGCGCCGGTAACCAGATTCGTCCTGGCTGGGCACTGGGAGGCACGGTCACTGTTCATGCCAACCGCTGGCTCTCCAACGAACTCGGCTTCCATTATTTCCGCGGCAGCTACCTGCTCGATTTGCACAGATCAGCCCCTGGCAGAGAGGGCCAGATTCCGGGCCTGGTCGAACAAAGAGCCGGCTTGCTCACCCGCCAATTCAGCTACAGCACCGTCATCCACGCACGGCCCGTTGAAGCCCGCTTTAGGCCCTACGTCGCCTTTGGCCCGGCACTCCAACTGGTACATCTGACAGATGCACCCTTCAGAGAATCCGGTGGCATCTACCGCCTCGGCCTCAGCAACGTAGGCCTCTTCAAATCGGCTTATAACTTCGGCAGCGCCCCGCCTTTAGATGGAGGTGGCATCTTCCAGCCAGCCATCCAATTCGGCGGCGGCTTCAAATATCGCTCCAAGCGGTGCTGGGTACTACGGCTCGACTACAGAAGCAGCGTCAGCCACCGTCCGAATCTGCTCAAGAAATCGCTTGCAACCATTGTCGACGAAATCAATCCAGTACCCAACGACACAACCAACCACTGGTTCGCCCAGCAGAAGCTAAGCCTCGGTTTCTCCTTTACCTTCTAACGCACGCTGCCCAGATTGTAGGCATTGGTCAGCACTACCGTCACCACATAACTGCCCAGATTGTTCTGCCAGTGTGCGTTGTCATTGATCGCCAGTTGCAACCGGCCCGCACCCAAACCAGACTTGCTCGCCTTCTCACCAAAGAACTGCACCGCGCCCTTGGCCCCGACACGTCCGACAAGAGCACCAAAGGGTTGGCCGTCAGTCAGGTTGGATTTGTAATTGCCTGCAGGTTTGGTAAGTCCATTGGGGCCCGTGGCCCACTGGTCGTCCTTCCAGGAGAGTCGCGTAAATCCAGCAGCGGTGAGCGTCAATTGAGACGCCGCAGACCCGTACAACCCGGTATCGAGATATTCGATCTGCGTGGAGTGGCGCAAGGAATGAACATCCATCATGCGCGCAACCGACTTCTTCTGCACCGCAAAAAGACGGATCTTCTCCCAGGCAATGCTCTGCGTACCCACCTTTAACTCACCCTGTGGCCAGGCTCCGCGAACTGGCTGCGAGGCCTCCATACGAATCAGACTCGCACTGCGATCCGGCTGGTCGGCAATCGACGGCATGATGCGATCAAACAGATTGTAAAGTGGCTTCGGCTCATGCTGATCGGTGTCACGAATGATCTCAAGCAAAGGCGTCAGCACAGGCAACCCGATATAAGTCAGATCTTCCACCGCCGCATCGCGCAGTTTGCGATCCTTACCCTGAATCGCCGAGAGGCCGGCACTGATTGCCTCAGCTTCCTTAGCCGAAGCCGCAGCTCCGTTGTGCATCGAAAGCACCTTCGCAATTGGGTAGGCACTGGCCATCTTGGCTGTAGTCACACCTTCTACCCACTGCCCGTCGGTGGTTAGCACCAGTACGGTCTGCGCAGCGGGCAACAAAGCCGCCGCAAATAAAAGAGCAACAAAGTTTCGTGTCATTGGTTCTTGATCCAGTTCTCCCAGGAATGATGCTTCGGCCCGGTGTATTGTATGGTGTCGAAGAAGGCAGCGTTTCCGTTGAAACGCGGGTCTCCTTCTTCTTTCAAAATCTTCTCCATGCGATCCCGCAAGCCACGCATGATCAGCGCATAGTCCAGATTGCGAGCCTGATTCTTTACACAATCCGGGTCACTGGCCAAATGAAAAAGTTCTTCGGCCGGTCGCTTCCCGAAGTTCAACTTAAAGTAGTCGTCAAAGCGGGAAATGATGAATGTCTTGCTCGGGCTGTCATCAACATCCCGGTAGCCAGTCTCGGGCATTCCCGCTGGCCAGACATCGGGAGTGTAGTTGCGGATGTACAGAAATTCCTTGGTCCGGATCGCTCGCACCGGATAACCCGCATCCCCCGGCCGCCCGATGTCGTGACGCTCCTTGGCTATCACCATCACGTCGCGCGAAGCATCAACAGTGCCAGACTTGCCACTCTTGAGCACATCCAGAAAGCTCTTGCCCGTCATCGTTGCCGGTGCCTTCACCCCAGCCACTTCCAGGAAGGTAGGCGCGAAATCCCGCGTGTTGATGAAGTCGTCAATCACCCTGCCCGGAACAATATTCTTCCCATACCGGATCGCCAGCGGAATGTGAAACCCATCCTCATAGATCTGCCCCTTAACTCGCGGGAAAGGCATACCGTGATCAGAGGTCACCACAATCATCGTATTGTCCAGCTCACCTGCACGCTCGAGCGTTTCAATCACCCGCCCCAGATGCTGATCGTTCGATTCCACCTCAAGTGCATAGTCGAGAATATCCGACTTGATCAGATTGTTATCCGGCCAGTAGCTGGGTACCTTCACATCGGCCAGACGCTTACCGGCTCGCAGGCCTGCACCCTCTTCATAAACCCGGTGAGGCTCCATCGATCCAAGCCAGAAACAAAACGGCTTACCCGCAGGACGCTGTCCAAGAAAATCAGCGAAATTGGCAGCATAGTCGTTGCTTGCCATCCCCGCATAGGCTGGCTTGTAAGTCATCTTGTTGTAAGCCGGGCCAGCAGGATTACGCTTCCAACCGGTAACCTTGAAGTCCCCCGGCCCCCAGCCCTTGCCCGTCAACCCAACGAAATATCCAGCATCTTCAAGGACGGAAGGATAAACGGGAAAGTCGTTGGGAAAGATGCTGTAATGGCTCACCGCTTCTTTCATCTGCCAGCTATTGCGACCCGCAAGGATTGTCGCCCGGCATGGCGAACACTTCGGGTTCGAAGTAAAGGCATTGGCAAACACCACCCCCTCCCGCGCAACCCGGTCAAAATTTGGAGTCTTCAGCCATGGCACACCAAAGAAGGAAGCATGACGATTCGACCAATCGTCTGCGATAAAGAACAAAATGTTGGGCTTGCGGCCGCTTTGAGACTGGGCAACGCTGGCACCAGTCAATAGAGCAGCAGAACTGCGAAGGAAATGGCGGCGGGAAAAAGGCATCTCCAATATCCTATGCCCTAACGCTGCGAACCGAGATACTCCGATACTGAGCGGTACATCCGGTCCTTGTAAAGCCGGCCGCCGTCTTCTACAGGCGCAGACCAGTTGTGGCTCCAGGAATCTCCCGTGCTCTGCATGTATTCCTGAATGCGAGCCTCAAGACGAGGAATCACAAAAGCCTGAGCAGACTCATCCCCAATCAGATTCTTCCGCTGGTAGGGGTCTGCCTCGAGGTCAAAGAGCACCCAGGGCTTATCGATGTATCGGGCGTACATATATCGATCCGTACGCACACCACGCCAGCCGGCAGCAGTCCCATCTCCGGCATAAGGCCCAAAGATTTGGAAGAAAGCATCTTTCCGCGTCTTGCTTGTTTTGCCCTGCACGGTCTTGGAAAGATCAAGCCCCTGAAAGCCGGCTGGTACATTCACACCACACAGCCCAAGAGTCGTCGCGGGAATATCGATATGCGAGAAGAGGTTCTCGTTCACCCTTCCCTGCTTCATGTATCGAGGATAGTGAACAATCCCCGGCACACGAATCGATTCCTCATAAGGCTTGCGCTTCAGCCGCAACCCGTGCGAGCCAAGCATGTCCCCGTGATCGGAAAAGAAAAACAACGCCGTATCTTCCGCATGGCGAGATTGCGATACAGCCTTGCGCAGCCGTCCCACCTGATCGTCCACTGCCGTGCAGGCAGCGTAGTAGGCGGCAAGATTCTTGCGCGTAACTCCGCGCTCCACCTCTTCGTAGTTCGCGCGCACACGAATCTTCTCGGGGTCAAAGCGCTTCATGTATTCCTCTGGCGCACCATAAGGATCATGCGGCGGCCCCGGAGCCACCATCAAGAAATACGGCTGATCGGAATTCTTCTGCTCGTCGAGAAACTCAAGCGCAAGATCAGTCCAGCCCTCGGCCTCAAACTTGCCCATCTCGATAGGCTTGGCGTCGTTGCGAAAGTACTGCGCCTTAAAGTGATCGTGGCTGCATTGATTCGCAGCCCAATAATCAAAACCCAAACGCCGCTCACCCGGAGGAATAAAGCCAGGCATCCGCGGCCCGCCGTCCAGATGCCACTTGCCAATAAACCCGGTACGGTACCCCGCACCACGCAACGCTTTGGCAATCGTATTCGAGTTCTCGTTGAGTCGCAGATCATTCGCTGTCATGCCATTGACATGACAGTATTGGCCCGTCATCAGAATGGCGCGAGCCGGGCAACACACAGGAGTATTGGCAACCGTATTGCGAAACTGCAAGCCATCTTTGGCTAACTGGTCCAAATGCGGAGTCTTCGCGTTTTCGTCGCCCATCGACCCAAGCGCCTGCCCACGCCACTGGTCCGGCATGTACCAGATAATGTTCGGCTGTTTCGGTTTCGCCTTCGAAAGCAGCAATCCGGGAGCACTTCCCAACAACGCACGTCTCGTCAACATCACCTTATTCTCCTTCAGATGCAACACAAAACTACCATTTCCGCGAAATCACCGCTCTGGCCGTACCCGATACCACCTTGACACTATTGCGCGAGACTCGCTATAAATGGTTAAGTCCTTTTTTCTCAGAGGACTATATCAGTTTCAAGGGGTCAACATGAATCAAAATCGCCACAAGAGCCTTGTGCTCTTTGCCTCGACCATGCTGATGCTCGCGCTTTCTGTAGCGCCGGCAGCAGCTCAAGTACTATACGGATCTATCACCGGTACGGTGGAAGATCCTTCCGGTAGCGTCGTTCCTGGCGCTAAAATCACCGCAACCAACACAGGTACTGGACAGACTTTTGAAGCAGTTTCCGACGCAAACGGAAACTTCACCATGCTCAATCTTCTTCCCGGTTCCTACGATCTGAAGCTCGCTCAGCAGGGTTTCAAAACGCAATCACGCACCGGCGTAAACATCACACCAAACGTCGTCACCCGTACTAACTTCCGGGTTGAAGTCGGTGCACTTAGCGAACAGATTACAGTTGCCGCTGATGCTATGGCTCTTCAGACCGACAAAGCCGACACGCACTCGGAAATCACTGCACAGGCCGTAAAGACTCTTCCGTTGCCGAACCTTCGCAACTACCAGAGCTTGATCAACCTCGTCCCTGGTGCAACTCCGGCATCGCTGCAGAATTCCATCACCGATACCCCGATGCGTTCATTGCGTACGAACATCAACGGCACCAATGCCAACAACAATGTAACCCGTATCGACGGCGCTGCCTCAGTTAACCTCTGGCTGCCTCACCACGCCGGTTACGTCATGCCTGCAGAAATGCTCGAGACCGTCAACATCACCACCACCAACGGCGATGCCGAACAGGGCATGGCTGGTGGCGCATCTGTGACCCTCGTCACCAAGTCTGGTACCAACGAATTCCACGGCAGCGCCTTCGAATTCCATGACAACCAGCGCATGCGCGCACGCAACTTCTTCTTCACCCCCACCACCGTAAAGCCCGTCCGTATCTACAACAACTTCGGCGGCACCATCGGCGGTCCGATCGTGAAGAACAAGCTCTTCTTCTTCTATTCTTATGACAACACCAAGCAGCGCGATGGCGCCTTCGGCCGTTACTCGGTACCCACCGACGACATCCGCGCCGGTAACTTCAGCGCAACTGGCACAACACTTTTTGACCCTGCCAGCAGCTCCGTTGTCGCCAACCGCACTCCTTTCCCTGGCAACATCATCCCGGCCAACCGTATCAGCCCGATCGCTCTGCGCATTCAGGCTTTTTATCCCCAGGCCAATATTGCCGGTGCTGCACAGAACAATTACGCCATCGGTGCAACTCCCCAGTTCAACCGCTTGTATAACGACGTGAAGATCAACTTCAACCGCAGCCAAAAGCACTCCATCTGGGGCCGCTTCGGTCAGATGGATGCTCTCGTTGGTGGTCGCGGTATCTTCGGCGACGGCGTCGGCCCTGCCCCTGGTTCAGACCCTGGTCTCGGCGATACCCGTGTTCGCAACACCTCAGCTGGCCACACCTACACGATCAGCCCGAACCTCCTTTTGGACGGTGTCTTCGGCTATCAGCGTCAGGACCAGACCGTTCAGGGTCAGGACTTCGGTCAGGACTTCTCCGCACGTCTCGGCATCCCCGGCATCGGCGGCCCAGATCCTCGCGAGCGCGGCATGCCCAACATCTCCATCAATGGCTACAACGGTTTTGGCGTTCCCGGATGGATGCCCCTCACCCGTATCGAAGAAAACTTCACCACCACGCACACCCTGCGCTGGATCAAGGGTAAGCATAACTTTGCCTTCGGCTTCGACGGCGTTCTCTATCGTATGAACCACTGGCAGCCAGAACTCGGTGCGGGTCCCCGCGGCGCGTTCAACTTCAGCGGTGGTATCACCACCAACTCCGGCACCTTCAACAACTTCAACGGCTATGGTGCCTTCCTTCTCGGCGAATCCAACAACGTACAGAAGAGCTTGCAGCACATTCTCGCCACAGCGCGTGAATGGCAGTTTGGCTTCTTCGCTCAGGATCGTTGGCAGGTAAGCCGCAAGCTCACCGTCAACGTTGGCTTGCGCTATGAAAACTATCCCCTCATGGGCCGCTCCAATGGCAAGGGTATCGAACGTCTCGATCCTGAAACCAACATCGTCACCCTCGGTGGCCGTGGCAATGTACCACGCAATAATGGCTTTACCGTCGGCAAGCTGAACTTTGCTCCCCGCCTCGGTATCGCTTACCGTCTCAACGACAGCACTGTCGTCCGCACCGGCTACGGCATCAACTTCAGCCCCCTGCCCTGGTCACGTCCTCTGCGCGGATTCTATCCGCTCACTGTGAACTTCGCCTTCGATGCTCCCGATGCAAACTCCTCCATCCGCTCCCTCGCTCAGGGTATCCCCCCTGTAACGGGTCCGGATCTCAGCACCGGTTCAGTTGTATTGCCCCCCGTTGCTGACATGCGTTCACCTTACGCTGGGCAAATCACCCGTGGTTATACCCAGAGCTGGAACTTCACCATCGAGCGTAAGCTCCCTGGCCAGTTCCTCGGCAGTGTCGCTTACGTCGGCACCCAGAGCGTCCACCTCATGGCTGACCGCGATATCAACTCCGGTCAGGTAATCGGCGCCGGCAATGCTGGCCGTCCTTACTCTTCCCGCTTCGGCCGTAACATCGGCACTCTGATGTGGGATGGCTACCTCAGCTCGCGTTACCACTCACTGCAGACTTCGATTCGCCGCTCCGCAAAGGGCCTCACCGTTCAGGGTGCTTACACCTGGGCAAAGGCCATCAACGCTGCTGACGACGAAGGCTGGCAGGGTGTTACCTACAATTGGGGTCCTGCATTCAACCGCAACGTCGCTGCTGCCGGTTACGACCGTCGCCACGTCCTGCAGATGGGCTATGTTTATGACCTTCCTTACGGCAAGGGTATGAAGTTTGGCTCAAACGCACCGAAGGCTCTCAACATGATCGCTGGTGGCTGGAGCGTCAGTGGTGTAACCGCTGCCTTCACCGGCACCCCCTTCACCCCGTCTTCACCTGCCGGCACCCTCAACCTGCCTGGCAATGCCCAGACCCCCGATCAGGTCAACCTCAACGTTGCCCGCCTCGAAGGAATTGGCCCTGACAAGACCTTCTATGACACCAGCGCTTTCTCGCGCGTCATCCTCGCTCCTGGCGAAGTTGGCCGTTTCGGCTCCATGGGCCGCAACAGCCTCCGCAACCCTGGTTCATTCCGCACCGACCTCACACTGGCAAAGAACTTTGCCGTCACTGAGCGCGTTGCTTTGACCTTCCGCGCGGAAGCTTACAACTTCACCAATAGCCGTCTCTCGACCGGCTTTGCATCCACCGACGTAACCAACCCGAACTTCCTGCGTGTCCTGGGCGCCTCTGACGAACGTCAGTTCCGCCTCGTACTCCGCTTGCAGTTCTAAGCTGGGAAACAATCCAAACAAAAGGCGGTTCGCTCACGCGAACCGCCTTTGTTTTTTGCCAACATAGAATTATGCTCTTGCTCATCTTGGCCATCTCTCTTCTCCAGGGCCAATCCGCCGCTCAGGCCGAAAAAGCAAACCGCGCAAAAGCTCTCCTCGCCGAAAACAAATTCAACGAAGCCGCCGCTCTCTACACAGAACTCGTCCAGCAACTCCCCGGCAACCCCGGTCTCCTCCTCAATCAAGGCATGGCTCTCCACATGTCCGGTGCAGACGCCAAAGCCATCCCACCCCTCGAAGCCGCCCTCCAACTCAACCCCAACATGGCCCCCGGCCGGCGGGGCCCCGG
>JBIPMY010000532.1:0-3797 GCA_044376335.1 Bryobacter sp. | reverse complement strand
ATCGTGTCCGGATAAATCGTGCCCTGGCCGAGGATCCATTTGCCATCCAGAAAACGGCCGCTGTCCAGAACTCGTTGCTGGGTGATTACGAATTCTTCGCCGATGATCTTCCGCTTGGCTTCCGGCTCAACTACTCCAGTCAGCTTCGAGAGGAACTCTTGCTTCGCGTCCACGACCTCAAAGGAATCTCCCGCCATTTGGGTGAAGACTTCCCTGACGAATTCGGTTTCACCTTCACGCATCAGGCCTGTGTCGACATAGGCGGCGTGGACTCGTTCTTTGCCCAGAGCTTTCAGACACAACGAGAAGGCAACCGTGGAATCGACTCCCCCGGAGGCAAAGAAGAAGACGTTGCGGCCTCTGGCGGTGCTGCGGATTTCGTCTTCCAACTCTTCCAGTTGGCGGGTGGGTTCCCAGTCCTGCTCGCAACCGGCGATCGAGAAAAGGAAGTTGCCCAGGATGATCTTGCCGCCCTGGGTGTGTACTACTTCCGGATGGAACTGGATGCCGTAGAGCTTGCGCCAATCGTTGGCCATCGCGGCAATCGGGCAGGTTTCGGTGGTGGCTGTTACGACGAAGTCTTCCGGCACCTCGCCAACACGGTCACGATGGCTCATCCAGACTTCTGAAACAGCCTGGAAGTTATCGAAGAGCTTGTCGTGCTCGGTGACCTTCAATTTGGCGAGGCCGTATTCGCCCTTGATGCCCTTGGTGACTTTGCCGCCAGGGATCAGGTGGGCCATTAACTGCAGGCCATAGCAGATGCCTAAGACCGGGACGCCTAGCGAGAAGATTTCAGGATCGACGGTAGGGCTGCCGGGCTCGTAGACGCTGGCCGGGCCTCCGGAAATGATGATGCCGCGACGGCCTTCCAGCTTGTCTGCCGGGGTTTCGCTGGGCATCACTTCGGCATAAACGCCAAGTTCTCTCACTCGCCGCGCGATCAAGTGGCAATACTGACCGCCCGCGTCGAGCACGGTGATTTGAGGTTGTTTCGTCAAACTAACAGGATAAGGCTTATTTGCCCGGTTCTGCCATCCGCTGGACGATCATCTTCCTGGCTTTGTCGCCAAGTTCGCGCGCCTTGGGGAGAGCGTCGATCGCCTTGAGGATTTCAGGGTCCACCTCGACTTCGTAGCGGGCGGCTTCGTCGATGTCAAAGGCCGTCTTGTAGAACTCGGTCTGCAAGGTGGTCTTTACCCATTCCAGGTTCGCCTTGAAGTCTTCTTCGGTGAAGGTGGCGTTGGCCTTTTTCAGGTATTCCTTGAACTCGTCGAGAACCTTCGCGTCTGGAGCCCAGCCCTTGGGGAGCTTGGCTTCTTTGTTGCCAAAGTAGAGGGGCGTGAAGCCGAAGAAGGCAGCGCGGCGGAGCAGTTCGATCTGGAACTTGTTGTAAGGTGTGGGGACGAACTTCTCGTCGGGCGCGATTCCGTTACCACCGTAGACAGCGCGGCCGGAGTCTGTCATCTTGACGTCCTTCGGGTTCTTGAGCTCGGTGTCTTTGCGGTAGTAGTAATCGAAGAAGCTGATGTTGGAGTAGTCGCGCTGGATCAGGCGGCCGCTTGGGGTGTAGTATTTCGCAGTGGTGAGAGCCAGGCCGCTATTCTCGCTGAGCGGATAGACGGTCTGCACAAGGCCTTTGCCGAAGGTGTCTTCGCCAATCACCCAGCCACGATCGTGATCCTGGAGTGCGCCGGCTACGATTTCAGCAGCCGATGCCGAGTACTTGTTGACAACGACGACGATCGGGTAGTCATAGGGGCCGGTGCCGCGACGCTCGGTATAGCTGCGCTCGGGGTTCGCACGGCCACGGTGGGAGACGACTAACTGGCCCTTCTGGAGGAAGCGGCCTGCTACGGCGACGCCTTCATTGAGGAGGCCACCGGGGTTGGCTCGGAGGTCGAGGATGAGGCCCTTGACGTTCTTCTCGCCGAGGCGCTTGAAGTTTTCGTTCACTTCGGCGCTGGTGTTTTCGTTGAAGCTCTCGACATCAAGGTACATGATGCCGGGCTTGACCCAGAAAGCGTCTTTGACGCTCTTGCGTGGGATCTCGTCACGAGTGACGTTCAAGACGAGCGGCTTGTCGACGCCAGCCCGCTGCAGCTTGATCTGAGCCTGTGTGCCGCGGGGGCCACGGAGGAGATCGGCTACGTCGGCGGTGGTCATGTTGTCTGTCTTCTTGTCGTTGACTTCAGCAATGATGTCGCCGGGACGGATGCCAGCCTTGTAGGCGGGTGAGGCCGGGAAGGGGGCGAGCACGATGATGCGGCCATCGCGAGCAGAAATGGTCATGCCGACGCCGAAGTAGCGGCCACGCTGGTCTTCACGCATCTGGGCATACATCTTGGGGTCGTAGAAATTGGAGTGCGGGTCGAGGGTGCGCAGCATCCCGGGGATAGCGCCCTGGTAGATGGTGCGGTCTGCCGAGATCTTTTCGGCGAAGTTGTCTTCAACAACTTCGTAGACCTTTGAGAAGACCCTGAGGCCCGCTTTGATGTCGTCTTCGGTGGTCGCTGCGTTTACTTCGTCCAGTTCAGGACCAAAAACACCGCCCATGAAAGAGCAGAGTGCGACAAGCAAAGGAATTACCAACCATGATGCACGGCTACGCGCCATATAATTACAGGCCTCCGAATTTGACTACAGTATATGCCAATGATGAGTAGACGCGGGTAGGGGCGACTTCGCTTCTATGATTTTCAGCGGGCTTTGCGGACTGCCTGGGCTGAAGCGGATTCCCGTCCCACCGGTTTGCGCATGGGGGGGAGCGTTGCCTGGATACGGCGAACCTGATCGCTGACACATACAAGAAACATCGGCTGGCGCGCGTTTTTCAAGATGTCAATAATCGTGTTTGAGTTGTCTTCGAGGTAGATGTTCTTGCCGTCGGTCACCAGATGGAGGTCTGAGCGGACATCGATCACCTCGGCCAGACGCTTGCCGATGTTCTTCTGGAGAAAGCGGAGAACGCGGCGGATCTTCTGGAGGGAGAAGCCCTTGCGACGGAGTTCGGCAATCACAGAGATTTCAAGTACTTCTTCGGTGAGGTAGAGGCGGCGGTGGCCTTCCTGACGGGGGGAGACGACTTTCTTTTCATCCCACCACTGAAGCTGGCGCAGGCTTACGCCGGTGATGCCTGAGACGTCGGTTGACGTAAATGAAGGGGATGAAACCAGTAAATCAATTTTGATCTTTTTTGTTTTAACCATAAGGCCCCTTTTTTGTTTTCGTCGTCGCGGACCTTACAAATATGAGGCATTCAGGGGTAGGGGTCAAGCTACTAGATATAGCGGTATGCCCCACCCAAACTACATTGGGCGGGGCATAGGTGGACGCGTTTTTTGAGGGCGGGTGATTTACTTTTTGGCGGTCATCCGGTCGTAGATAAAACCGGCTGTTCCGCCTGTGGCGGCACCGATTCCGGCACCTTTGCCACCACCAGCGAGGGCTCCGATAGCGGCACCTGCACCGGCGCTGCCGGCGACGATTGCCACCGATTTACCAGTGGAACGGCCCTGCCGGGCTGCAACCTCATTTGAACTTGTAGATCGAGTTGCGGGCTGCAAGGCAGAGGCTTTCTTTTCAGTTGAGACGGCGACGATATGGCCCTGTGCGTTGTAAAGGGCGCCCTGGTAACCAGGAACACTCACTTCCGGGGCAGCTACAACGATGGTTTGGGCTGCGGGCTGGGTGGGGAAGACGGGTGCCTGGGCGCTGGCGGTGTTCTTGTTATAGGCAAGAGCGCCGAGGCCGGCTACGAGAACGCCGCCAAGGACGGCTGAGAGAAGGCCAAGTCT
>JBIPMY010000531.1:0-3811 GCA_044376335.1 Bryobacter sp. | reverse complement strand
GAGTTGCTCGCGGATGGGGACCCCGGAGTTCTTCGCGATCCAGAAGCGCATGAATACTACTCTATGTGAGGTGCTCATTCCGGAGAGGGGAAAATATTGGGATTCAGTTATCGAGAAGAGGTTATGATGGAAGAGACTCCGATGACTGAAGAATCCATTGTGCCTTTGCCGGCACGTTCGTTTTGGGATAAGGCCGGGATGTGGCTGTCTTATGGCTGCGCGGTGCATTGTGCGCTAATGCCGTTTGTGATTGGTTACCTCGCAGTAAACGGTATGGGCTGGATTGCTGAGGAATCCACCGAATGGGCGATCATTATCTCGAGCTTGAGCATCGGATTGTTCCGGTTGTTCTGGAGCTACTTCAAGGAACATCGCCAGCCGGAACCTGTTGTGTTTTTCCTGATTGGTGTTTCGTTGATCTTCATCGCGAAGAGCGTATTTTTTGAGACGCCCGAGCAGTTTGAGCCTGTCGGGATGGTAGCGGGTGGCGTTATGATTGGCACGGCTCACTTCCGGAATCAATCCAAGTGCAAGTGCTGCCAAACGAATCTAGTCGGGGCGAGCACGAACAGCTGATATTTTGAAGCCTGTTTTGCCGTAGGGGCTGTTGCCGTCTACGATCTGGAACTGCCCGAAGACACTCACCTCTTTGTCCCATTCCACTCGATTGGCGCCGCCTGTTGCGACTTCCACCAGGATGATCTGATTTGGCGGGGGTGGAGGGGTGTGGATACACATACCCGCCTGCGGTACCAACAAGAACTCGGTGACTTGTTCGTCTTCGTCATCAAAGGGCACCATAAAGCCAGAGATCTTGATGTTGGCCCCGGTAAAGGCAGATAGCTCGGCAGAAGCTTTGCCTGTTTTTACATCGAGGGTACGGAGGGTTTTCCATTCCATACGCTGGAAACCATCGAGAGTGACAGGCTTGGGCCCGGCTGCTTCGTCCACGGGAAGCTCGACACCTTTGCCATCGGTACGTCCGGGCCGATTAGATTCTGTGGACACCTCGACCGTGCGGTAGGTGGGACCGCAAGCGGCGAGAACGATGCTGAATAGAATCAAAGTGATAATCTGGGTTTGCACGGTGTTATTGGGTGTATAGTCGCCATCATCGCAAAGCAAGGGTACTATTTGCCCTTTCGGATGTTCTGCTCACGGCGCTTGCCTTTGAAGCGGCGTATGTCACGCGTTCGCTGTTACCGCTAACGCATGAATTCTTTTTGGCCGCCTCTCTCAAGGTACTGCTCTTTGGGGTGGCTGCGATCTCCAGTGTTGTTTTCTGCCTCTGGGTACAAGTGTACGACCGCCTTGATGGGGCCAACCGCTATGTGATCTTTCGCGAGACAGTAAAGCAGGCGGTTTTTGGCGTGATGACGATGGTGCTGGTGGACTACTTTCTCAAGCTCGACCTGAGCCGTTTCTTTCTGCTTTGCTTTGTGGGCTTGCAGTTCTTGTTTCTACTGCTTTTCCGGCTGAATGCCGGGAGCCTGGTAGGGATGATTCGGCGTGAATTTGGCGGGCAGCACTTTGTACTGATCTTTGGCAGTGGGGAGCGGGCAGAAGAGCTGGCACGGCAGATTGAAGCGAATGCAGTGGCGGGTACTCGACTGCTAGTCATCGTCAACGATACTGCCGAGGTCACCACTGCGCTGAGGGATCATATCGTCGATGAGGTGCTGTTTGCCGTGGAACCGGAGAGGCTTAGCAGTCTCGCTGAACTCTTCCTGCAGTGCGACGAAGAGGGTGTCAGGACACGGTTGAGCCTGGAGTTTTTCCCGCATGTAAACAGCGAGGTGTATCTCGACCGTCTAGGCCCGACGCCGATGCTGACTTTCAGCGCGACACCAACTGACGAGATCAAGCTTCTGGCCAAGCGTGTGGTTGATTTTTGTGTGGCGGCAGTCGCATTGCTGGTTGTCTCGCCGGTGCTGTTGGTGGCCGCGATTCTGATTCGGTTGACTTCGCCCGGGAAGGTGATCTTCCGGCAGGAGCGATGCGGGTTGAATGGCCGGCGCTTTGTGGTTTACAAGTTCCGTTCGATGGTGGAAAACGCTGAAGCGTTGAAGCAGCAGTATGCACATCTGAATGTGAAGAAGCTGAACTTCAAGATCCCCAAAGATCCGCGGCTCACACCGGTGGGCCGATGGCTACGCAAGTTTTCGATTGATGAGCTGCCGCAGCTGTGGAATGTACTGAAGGGCGATATGTCGCTGGTTGGGCCACGCCCTGCGACGCCGGATGAGGTTGAGAATTATGCCGGCTGGCAAAGACGCCGATTGCGGATGCGGCCGGGCCTGACTTGCATCTGGGCCGTAGAAGGACGCGATCAACTGGATGTCGATACCGTAATGAAGATGGACATGGAATACATCGACAACTGGTCGTTGTCACTGGATAGCAGGATAATCTTGCGGACGATTCCGCTGGTATTGCTGGGACGAGGAGCGAACTGATTATGCAATTATTGCCGACTGAAGAAGAAGTAGTAGAGCTGCTGAGAGAGACGGGTGCGCTTCGCACGGGGAACTTCGTTTACCCGGACGGCAGCTATACCGATGAGTATCTTGGCATGCCGCTGGTGATGAGCGACTACAAGAACGCCAAGATCCTGAGCGTAGCCCTGAGCCGGAAGGTGCGGGCCAATAGCGAACTGAGAGCGATGCTCGCGCAGCTATCGATCGTTGCACCAGCAACGGGTGGATTGCCTGTCGCTTATGGTGTGGTGGAAGCGCTGGGAGCCAAGAAGGTTTACTGGGCAGAAGCTGACGATGCGCGGATGCCGCAGAAATTTCGCGAGTTTGTGAAGCCACAGAAGGGTGAGAAGGTGTTGCTGGTGGATGACATCTTCCGCACCGGGCGAAAACTGCAGCACCTGAAGGCGCTGGTAGAGAGCCACGGCGCTGAGGTAGTGGGGATTGCGGTGATGATCTATCAGCCGTGGCCCGATGCGGCAGACTTTGCACCCCTGCCGATGTTTTACCTGGCAAAGCTGGACAGCTTCGCCTCGCATGAAGTACCGAAGGATGTGAAGGAAGACGGCGAAGAGATCACTAAAGTCTGGAGCTGATTGCGGTAATTGCTCTGGTGAAACGGTCTATGTCTTCTATGGAGGCGTAGACGTTTGGGGTGACGCGGATGCAGTCGAATTCGTTGGCGATCACCCGGGTGCGGACGTGGATTTTGTATTTGTCCATCAGTTGCTGGGTGAGTTTGTCTGAGGGGAGCCCGTCGATCGAGAGGGCTCCGATGCCGCAGGATTGATTGGGGTCGTCGGCGTTGCGAAGGATCACCCGGGGGACGCTGCGGAGAGCGGATTCCCAGCGGCGTCGCAGATACCTTAGCCGCTCTTCTTTCCGTTTCGCACCAAGGCCACGGTGGAAGGCTAAAGCATCGGCAATCGAGTTTCGCATCGCAACCGGTTGGGTACCGATGCTTTCGAATTTTCGGATGTTGTTGCTCATTGAGGCCGGCACACCAACGAGTGGCCACACATTAGGGATGTGCTCCCGACGCATGTAGAGGAAGCCTGTGCCAACAGGGGCCGTGAGCCATTTGTGGAGACTGGTGGCATAGAAGTCACAATCGATTTCGCTTACTTTGAAGTCGAGGTGGGCGAAGCCGTGGGCACCGTCAACGATGGAATAGATACCGCGGCGGCGGGCTTCTTTGCAGATGGCGGCGATGGGGAAGATCTGACCGGTGGTGAAGGTGAGATGTGAAACGAGGATCGCGCGGGTCTTTGGAGTGACGTGTTGGAAGAAGAGATCGTAGAGGTGTTGTGAGTTCTTGGGCGGAGTGGGATAGGGGA
>JBIPMY010000530.1:0-3818 GCA_044376335.1 Bryobacter sp. | reverse complement strand
GGGCAGGACCAGCCGGGCTGAGCGTGGCATACTTTGCGATAGTTGCCTGGTGGGAGACTTTTCTCAAACTTTTTGCGGGGGAGGCAGATCAGGCTGTCCCCTTCCCCAGGCTGTCCCCTTCCCCAAACTTTTTGCGGGGGAGGCAGATCAGGCTGTCCCCTTCCCCCTTCCCCTGCTGCTGGCAAAGAGGCTCTTCAGGGTGCTAGAGCTTTAGGCGCGCAAGTCGCTCTTGCCTCAACCCCACTCCCACTAAAGGGAACTCTTGTAGCGCCCTATAGGGAGGATGCGGAAATGATGCTTGTAGAAAAACATCCGTCTCTGCATGGACGTCAGCTAGCCAGCCCTGAAGATGGGGGACTATTGAATCTTGTCGCAGACTACTTTAAGGCGCTGTGGCTGGGTAAAGATGTGACTTATGAAAAGGACGCTCCTACAATCGCTCCTTTAAAGGCGTCGACAGTTGTTGAGGCTCTCAGGCAAGAGGTTTGGCAATATCGGGAATGCGCGATTCGTTTCGAGTCGGTGGAGGTTGGACAACTTCGGCCTCTGACAAAGTACCTAGAAAACTTCAAATTGTTCAGGGTTGGTGCATTGGAGAAGCTGCTTTCCGAACAAGGAATCGAGAATGCCGCGATTGTGATAGGATCGCCTTGGCCGGTGACACCTCCCGTTGTTGAACGACTGTCCAACGGTGCAATGATTGTGGTCGATGGTGCGCACCGAATCTTCAAAGCACTTTCCAGCGGCCGTCGTGAAATGCGAGTGATTGTTGTGGACAACTCGACAGAGTTACTCCCAGCGATTCCGTTCGAAGACTGGAACCATATCGAAATTGCTGTGGCCAAGAAGCCGCGTCTAGAACGATACAACGGCTACAAAGAAAAGCAGTTCCGCGATATTCGTCGAGCGTTCCGAACACTTGCCGCGCTTTCCCCTTCGCGGAGTGAACAAAGCAAAGGGTGAGGCCAGATCATGAACTGCGTCGCTTTCGCGGCCCAACAGCCAGTCCAACCGCATTCGCGTTTAGCGATAGTGAACGAAACTCTTTGCAGCCGCTTGAAGTATCAATGAGTTCGACATAACACATTGTCAGGGGCGGACATGAAGGTTGCCAGAGTGACGCTCTCCTCAGCAATGGACTCAATCATCCCGACTTTGTGGGTGTCGATCGGAGGCGCCCGAAAGAAATCCAGCGGGCAGCAAAATCCCTATTTCCGACAGACTCTCAGGCTTATGCGTTTCTTCCCACTACCCTATGCATAGCTATTCGCTATCTCGGCTACTCACAAAACCGCGATTGGAATGGCTCGCCCATTCCCTCCAGTATTGAAGCCGATCACAAAGGAAACCCTTCCGGTCTTCAGCTATCAATTCGTTTCGACCAATAGCTTCTTCAACTCCGCGCAGATGGAGCCAGCGCTCACATCCGTTGGGGCCCAAAGTTAAGGTGGGGGGCACAGCGATCACCTCGAATTGTCCCGCTTTAACTTGAACCGTTACAAAATTCCGACAGTCATATTTCGGTGACAACCTGTCGAAAGTCATTGAGCCGAGATTCTCTCCGTTAAATCGTTGTCGGTGGAGGATTAGGTCTGGTGTTGTTTCAAACTCGCTTCGCCTTCCATAAATCAGCAAGAACTGCGGTTCGAAAGCGCGGTCCTCCCTCATCCAGTGTGGGATAGAGAGTTGCTCAAAAAAGCTTGTCCTCTGGCCGTCTCGACTAAACCACTCGGACCATTCTGCCAATTGACCAAAAGCTTGCGTGAGCTTGTGATGTTGAACGGCTTGTTTCGTAAACCATCGCTTTTTTGGATTCTCAATTTCGATGAACACTGGGTTGAAGGTGGCCGAGTCGTTTGCGAGCCAAACAAAGTCTGGAACTCGGGTGGTGCGGCCAACTAGTCGAGGCTGAGTGATCAATGCGCCTAGATATGGGCCATGGCCTGATGGTGTCGAAATGCTATACGCTCCCGGAACTAGACAGGGGTGCAATTCCAAAAATGTTTGAAACTCCACTTCAGAAGAAGGGCCGTCGAGGTGAAGGAGATTGTGCCACTGCGGTAAAAGAATGCTTTCGTATTCTTCCCAGCTCATTGCCGGAGGGCCTTGCTCAATTCGATATGTTGGCTGAAATGCGTTCATCAAAATGTTGCTCTCAATCCTATGAATTCTAAAGTTTGATTTGGCACTCCAGGTCGAATCCACGAATAGAATGAGAGAATCAAGTCAAGATTATGACAGGCCGATGCTGTGTTTTCCAACCGTTCGACAATGGCGGGCAATTCGACAAGCGATACAGGAGCACCATTGCTATCGCAATCCAGGATGCGGGGCTAGAGCCTTATCGGGTAGACCAGGATGCATCGGCAATGGTTTTGATTGACACTCTTCACGAAGAGATCAAGCAGTCAGTGATTTGCCTAGCCGACATAACAACGCGAAATCCGAATGTGATGTACGAATTAGGCTACGCGCTTGCGAGCAGAAAAGACGTTGTGCTAATTAGCTCTACGCTCAATCCAGAACCGTTTCCGTTTGATATTAGGCACCGTAAAATCATTCAGTATTCTCCAGACTCAGTTGATGATTTCGAGATGCTTCGCCAGAATATTGCTCAATCCGTTAAAGTGCTACTCGAGAAGCAAGAGACAAGCGAAGCCGTTGCGGCTTCCACGCCGCTAACTAGAACGAACGGGTTGCAGACACATGAGATGGCAGCGCTAGCATTTGTAGCCACTGATGAAATATCTCATGGGGTGAGTGGCTCGTATATTTATCAGCAGATGGAAAAAGCTGGTTTTTCAAGCCTTGGAACAAAAGTAGCACTGATCAGGCTCAAAACTCTCGGATTGATTACCTCTCAGGTGGAGGAAGAATTTCGTGGTCAGCCCTACGTTATGTTTTATCTAACGAATGAGGGTGAAAACTGGTTAGTAGAAAATCAAGACTCTTTCTCCCTTCACCTGGCTCCAAAGCCAAAACGATCTTCGGATCAAAATGACGATCGACCCACAACTGACAAGGCTCCATTCTAGTCCGATTTTGAAAGATGCAATTTTGTGGCGTTAGGCATGAACAGGCAGACCCAAGGGGGGATGGGACGAGGGCTTCAAACAGCTTCGGGCCGGCCAACAACAAAAGCGGAATGAATTGCGCAACTTCGCAGAATGCAGCCTCTTGAGACACGCCCGTCCCAAAGTGTTCCAGGCTGTCCCGCACCCTAAATGACTTAGCGTGTGTTTTTCACTTTCCGTTACGTCTGGCCTCGTAGGGTTCAGGGTTCGTCGCCCGAAAAGAGTTCACCGCTGAAGGTGACATTGCTTCCGTCGGAGCGGAAACGGATCCTTTGGCCGTTTGACAATTCCAGGGTGTAGGGTTTGGGGCTGGCGGAGGGAACCGGTTTGATTGTTCCGGCATAGGATTTCATGCTTGCGAGCCAGGTACCGCTACCTGTAGGCAGATGTCTGCGTTGTTCGTTGACTTCATAATCCACTTCTAAACGTTCGTCTTCTTCGAGAATCACGCTTCCTCGACCTCGCATACAGGTGGTAGCCTCCGTTTGTTCGAATGCGGTTTGCCGGTGGGCGGGTCGCAAGATGGTTCAGGTTGACAAATGGGATGCGCCTCGAAGGTCTCGCGGGCGGAAGGGGTTTGTGAGGGAGCTGGGGAAAGAGGCGGGTCGGAAGCGGCTTGTTTTGACTCAGGGTTGGTTGAGGTGTAAGCGTCCGGTTCTGGCCGCATTGATCTCGTCGCAATGGATGTGTTTAGGGTGTTCGTGTCCACATCAAGTCTTATGTGGACACATCGGCGCACAAGCC
>JBIPMY010000529.1:0-3822 GCA_044376335.1 Bryobacter sp. | reverse complement strand
GTTTTTGCGCCTGTGATGAGGCGGGCTTCTTCTTCATTGACGAACAGGACATCGACGTGTTCGAGGCAGGGAAGTACAACTTTGCCCCACTCGCCACGCGAGTCCCAGCCTGTATCCATCGATGTTGTGAGGCCTTTGCTTCTCGCTGCTTTGAGCATCCCGGGCGCGAGGGAACGCAGGGCGGGGACGCCGAAAGGATTGGCCACATGGAAGTGCTGGAAGCCTTGCATGTTTGGGACGGACTTTAGCGCCGCTTTGCTTGCTCCCGGGCGGTGAACGAAAGCTCTTTCGCCTGTTCGTTTGACGAGAGCCATGGTGGTTGGAGTTGGAAGAGCCAGCTTCTTGACCCTTGTGAGATCGACACCTTTGAGGATCGAGAGTAGTTCTTCGCCTTCAGGGTCTTTGCCGACAGCGCCAACGAGCGAGACATCGACTCCCAATTTGGCGATTGTGTAGCTGGTGTTTGCTCCATTGCCTCCGACACTGCGTGTGAATCGCTCTACCCAAACGGTTCCGTCCCAACGGATATCCTCGACGGGCCAAGCGAGCAAGTCGAGTACCAGGTTTCCAGCAACTAGAATTTTCATTCAAAGATCTTTCCGAGGGGCAGGCGTTTGGTGATGGAGCCTGCCTTGAGTTCGAGGGCGTCGCCGGCGAGTTTGACTTCTACCGGCTCTTCACCACTTAAGCCCCATCTTGCGAAGTGCCGACCCCGGCCTTTGATTAGGAAGGGAACTTCGCTCCACTCAACTACTGGCTTGCGCACGGCTTCCATTTCGCCTACGGCGAGTTGTTTTGGGGAGACCGAAATTGCTATGGCTCCGCTGCCCAATTGCATGAGTGATATCCATTTGCCTTCCTGACTGGCTGGCATTGAGCAAACGCCTTTGACGCAAGTGCCGACATAGGCTGAGATCTTGGTCCAGTCAAAGCGGCCGGTGACGACGTAGTAGCTGGTGGGCTCACCGATTACGGCGACCAGGCGGGTGAGATCGCGGCGATAGTCAAAGCCGGTTTTGGCAACGAAGTCTTTATATTCGGCTTCTTCGCCCGCTGCGTCGCCTGCGATTTTCTTTATGACCGCAGCATCGGCGATGACAAAGATGCCGTCGCCGCTGGGCAGGTGGGAAACCTGCTCAGCTAAACTCATGCCTTTGTTCTGACTCCAAAAATACAGAGCGCCAAGAGCCAACAACCCTAATGCCAAAACCCAAGCTTTCACGCCTTCAGGATACGGCACGGAAGGGTCATCATCATCTCTCGAAATTGATTTAGGTCGAGACTCTGAGCGCCATCGCTCAAGGCAGCATCTGGATTGGGGTGGCATTCGACGAGCAGCCCGTCAGCGCCAATGGCAACTGCGGCGCGGGCCAGAGGGGCGACGAGACTGCGGCGGCCGGTGGCGTGTGAGGGATCCAGGATTACGGGGAGGTGGGTCATCTCCTTCATGGCGGGCACCGCTGTGATGTCGCAGACGTTGCGGGTGTGGGAGTCAAAACTTCTGATTCCGCGCTCACAAAGAACCACATCGGGGTTACCACTGGCGAGGATGTATTCGGCGGCCATCAGCCATTCTTTCAAGGTTGCAGAAGGGCCGCGCTTCAACAGCACTGGTTTGCCGCAGCGGCCGAGGGCTTTGAGGAGTGCGAAGTTTTGCATGTTGCGTGCGCCGACCTGCATGAGGTCAGCGTAGTTGGCTACCAGATCGACGTCGGCTTCTGTGACGACTTCTGTGACGATTCCCAGACCATAGCGCTCGCGAGCCTGTTCGAGAAGCTTCAAGCCGGGTTCTCCGAGGCCCTGGAACTCGTAAGGGGAGGTGCGCGGTTTGAATGCGCCTCCACGCAGCAAATGGCCGCCACAATCTGCGATCACTTCGGCGCAGGCCATGAGTTGATCTTCATTTTCGACGCTACAGGGGCCGGCCATTACGACGAAGCCTCCATCGCCAAACGTCACATTGCCTACTCGAACGACACTGTTCTGAGGTTGTACGTCTCGACTTACCAATAGATTCACGACAAAACTCCTGTCTGGAAATGCAAAAGGCCCGCTCGGGGTTGCCGAGCGGGCCTTTTTTGCGAAACCAGAAAAATTTGATTTAGTTCTTCATGGCATGCAAGTCCACTCGTGCGCGGGAAGCGACGTACCAATAAAAGAATCGATATGAGTGGGCCAAAGCCATTGCTACTTCAGGCTACACGATTTTTCTCAAGTGTGCAAAGACAATGTTGATACATCAGATTTCGTTTGCTCCGAACGTGTCAAATCAGTTAAGCTAGCAGACGTTTTCGTAATTTCGAAAGGTCTTTTACAAAGTGAATTATTTCCTCAACGCCCCGTTTGCGCTGTGGCTCCAGGCTGTGCCCGGTGATGCCACGGGGCAAAGCACGCTTCTCAGCATTCTGGCCATCAGCGCATTTGGTATGCTCGCCGCCGGTTATCTCGCCAGATATGTCCTTGCCAAGGACACAGGTACACCGGAGATGCAAAAAATCTCTAACGCTATCAAGAGCGGCGCTGAGGCCTATATGAACCGCCAGAACCGCACGATTGCGGGTTTGGCCGTAGTTCTTGCGCTCATCATCTATTTTGCTTACCTGCTTGGTAAGGACGATGCCCAGCTTGCCGTACGCATGACGATCAGCTTTTTGTTTGGTGCTGTTTGTTCACTGGCCGCTGGCTTTAGCGGGATGTGGGTTTCGATTCGAGCCAATATTCGTGTTGCGGCTGCAGCGCGATCGAGCCTTGCGGAAGCGATGCAGATTGCCCTGCGTGGCGGTGCCGTTACCGGTATTGCTGTAACTGCCTTGTCGATGTTTGGCGTAGGGCTTTTGTTTGCGTTCTTTGATGGATTGAATCAACCGCAGGATGTGCCTGGCCAGATTGTCGCCTTCGGTTTTGGGGCTAGTTTTGTGGCTTTGTTTGCCCAACTTGGTGGTGGCATCTATACGAAGGCTGCAGACGTTGGAGCTGATCTTGTCGGTAAGGTGGAAGCGGGCATCCCGGAAGATGATCCTCGCAATCCGGCGGTGATCGCGGATCTGGTGGGTGACAACGTTGGCGATTGCGCAGGGCGCGGCGCGGATATTTTCGAATCCACTGCTGCCGAAAATATCGGAGCTATGATCCTTGGGGTAACACTGTACAAGGTGTTTGGCCTTTCGGGAATTTTGTTTCCGCTCTATACCTGCGCGCTTGGATTGCTGGCCAGTATCATTGGCGTGTTTACGGTGAAGCTTAAGGGCGATGAGGACCCGATGCGGGCTTTGAACCGCGGGTTTTATGTGGCGAGCTTTATTTCGATTGGTGGGTTCTACATTGCGATCCAGCAGTTGCTGGGTGGGAATATGTGGCTCTTTGGTGCCGGAGTCATCGGCATCGTCACCAGCTTCCTGTTTGTATTTCTGACGCAGTACTACACGGACCATAATTACCGCCCTGTAAGGTTCATTGCAGAATCCTGCACGACGGGCCCGGCGACGACGATGATTTCTGGGCTTGCCATCGGCATGGAATGCACAGGGCTTGTGGTGCTCACGATTTCGGTTGCGATTTTCGGCTCTTACTGGATGGGCGTACAAGCTGCGCTGCCTGGGGTGAGCACGCTTTCGAGCGGACTTTATGGAACGGCGATTGCTACGATGGGCGTGCTTTCGACGGCAGCTTACGTGCTTGCCATGGATACGTTTGGACCAATCACCGACAACGCTGGTGGCATTGTTGAAATGTCAAAGCAGCCACCTGAGGTGCGTCATCGTACCGATTTGCTGGATGCTGCTGGTAACACGACTAAGGCTCTTACCAAGGGTTATGCGATTG
>JBIPMY010000527.1:0-3841 GCA_044376335.1 Bryobacter sp. | reverse complement strand
AACATACCCACTGCGGCTCCAGGGTAGCCAGCGACAAAGTAGCCCACGCAAACTACATAAACACCCATCGGGCCAGGTGTCGAACGGCCAATCATCACGGCCGCATTGAGTTGGCTGTCGTCAATCCAGTGCCGCTCCTCCACCAGTTCATGACGAATTACGGGAAGACTCGAAAGACCGGAGAATGAACTGAGCATCGATTGCAGCAGCGTCCAATAGAGAAGGAACAACTTGGAAATCATGATTGATCCCCAGTCAGAAAGAAGCCCGCGATACCCAGGCCGATAAAGATCGGGAAGGGGCTGAAGCCAAAGAATGAAAGCACCAGAACGACGGCGAAGACAAGCGCTGTGCTGGAGAGTTGCCCGGTCTTAAGGTACGGCTGCAACATGCGCCAAACGCTAGCGCCAATCAATCCGCAGACGGCCGCAGCGGTGCCGACAAGAAATCGCCGGGCAAACTCGTTTTCATAGACTTCGACATAAACCGCAGCTAGAAGGGCGGCCACAATGCTGCCCGGGATCGCGCTCAGTGACAATGCCAGAAACGCGCCCGGCCAGCGATAGAAATCCCAGCCAATGCCGGTAACCAATGCAAGAATACTAGTGCCTGGGGTGATCCGGGCGATGCCGTAGATGGTTCGAAAGCGATCGAGAGAAAGCCACCTGGTGGAGTCGACAAAGTCGCGCTCCATAGCGACTACGGTGACACTTCCACCACCAACAGTGAAAGAAGCGTGCTTGAGAATCAGGCGGCAGAATTCTTCGAGAGCCGGCCGCCCTGACATCAGGACTTCTTGGTTTCCTTAACCAGCATCTCCACCAGATTGCGCAGGTTGGCTTCTTCCATATTGAAGAAGGCATCTCCACCTGGATATCGGCCGCGAACCTTGCCAGTGCGGTCAAATACCATCAAAGCAGGCACGTAGAGCTGTTCTGGTTTGAGGTCGAGGAACTTGCAAATGTCGTCGATGGAAGCCCAGCCAAGCGGGAAGCTGATCTTGTAGTTCTTCGCGAAGTCTTTCACGAGAGGTTCAGGGTTCTGATCTACGGCAACGGCGACGGCGCGGAAGCCTTTGGCAGAAAACTCCTTCATCACCTTTTCCATGATCGGAAGTGACTTCTGGCAATGAGGGCAAGTGGTCTTGAAGATCGTTACAGCACAGGGGCCGCCCACCATCTGGCGGGTGTTCATGGTCTTGCCGCCAGGAAGAGCGATGTTCAAAGATGGTGCTGCTGGCTTTTTTGAAGTTTGCGCGGCAAGGGCCGTTGCGCTCAGGATGAGTCCTCTACGGGTCATGACTATTCGCTCGCTTTCTTGGTGACGGCAGCCTTTTTGGCAGGTGCGGCTGAGGCGCCGGACTTCTTCAAAGTGTCTTCGATGAGCTTGCGGAAATTCCTTTCACGCTCGGCGAGATCCTTGCCGAAGATCAAATCGCCGCCCATGTGTTGAGAGATGATTTGCCCCTTGCGGTCGATCATGACAATCGTGGGCATGTAAAGCTGCAACATCGTCGGGTGCTCGAGATAGCCGTAGGCTGAATCTCTGGCGCCATAGCCAATCGGGAAAGTGGCTCCCTGCTCGCGGATAAAGTCGGGGGTGAGCATCTTTGCCATATCGTTGATGCAAACACCCAGAGGCTGGAATCCCTGGCTACCGTATTCTTTGTAGAGCTTTTCGATAACCTTAACGGTGTCTTTGCAATGCGGACAGGTGGTCAGATAGAAGCCCATCATGATCACTTTGCCCTTGTACTGGCTGAGCAGAACCTGCTTGCCCCCGGGGACTTCAAATCCGTACTCAGGCGATTGACGCGGGATTGTTGCCCCGGACATCAGCCCAACGGTCATTAAGGAAAGGACCAGCATTTTGGTCATGGATACTCGCATCGCATTCACCTCGAACATAATTTCTAGTGTACCGGAAGCCCTTCTTCAGCGAAGACCGCACGGCCTTCCCGTCGCAGGCGGAAGCCTCCACGGTCGCCCTGGCCTTCGAGACTCATAGGGCCACGTTGTTGAACTTCAAACTTCTTCCATTTGGACGCGAGCAAAGAACCATAAGCCTCAAACCACTGCCGGGCCGATTCTTCGTCTTTCCAGATCGACGCGTGAGAGAGCAAAAGGTCGCGTGTTTTCCGATTTTCATAAAGCTGGTAGCCACCACCGCGAAAGTCTTCGACAATGCCATCCGCCTTCTTGCCAAAGGTACGCAGAAGGATGCTCATATCAATTTCACCCAGCGTCCCATCGGCTCGGGACCGCCATCGAGCGCCCTTGGGAGGCGGTGGAACAGAAACTTTCTCAGGAACTATCCCGGCAAAGTATTGTTCGGGATGCATCACTTGCGCGCTGGAAGCAGGCGGCTGTTCAAAAACGCGCTTCATGCAGTTTGGGTCTTTTTCGCAGACAGCGGCCTGGAAGCGGAAGCCATAGGAGTACGGAAAGAGAAGGCTTTCTTTCAGGTAAAGCGGGACGCGCTTCATCACAGGAAAACCGTCCTCACTGTTGTCATTAGCCTGGCTGAGCCGGCTCACCAACTCGGGAGAGCTCTTCAAACTCAGGCCGGATTCTCGCGCGGCGTGCTCACCCATCAGCCACATGGCCTGGCCTTCCATGACGGCCATACGCGCCAAAACAGCATCGTCGCCTTTGGCGGCTTTGAGGAACTTGCTCAAGCCATAGCGCTGATCGGCAAGGGCATGGCCGAGTTCATGAATCAGCAATTCAGGGCCAAGGCCTTCCTGAACATGGTCGAGAACATAGAGCTTCCTGGCCTTGAAGTCATAAAAGGCGGCAGCCTGCTCCTGAAGCAGATCGAGAGTCGTTTGCTTCAACTTGAAGTCAGGGGGAGCAAAGCCGAACATTTGAAGAACAAGCTCTTCGGTGTCAACCTTGCTGGAACTCACCTCCGTCTTCATCTTGTCTTTGAGGTAGCGCTCGAGTTCAGCGGAACTCATCATCGCTGCCGGCACCTTGCGCTCGATACGGAAGCCGGTCATCTCTGAGGCCTCCTTGAGATAGAGGTTTACCTTCAGCAGCAGCGCGGAGTCTGCTCCAAAAGCTGGCATGAGGAAAAGCGCAAGGGCACCGTACCTGCGTAATCCACGCCCTAGCCAGGCAGCTGAGACCAGGCAAAGAAGGCCAGCACTGATCGCGGCAGTGCGCACGCCCGTCTCGCGGGATAAAGCGCCAAAGAGGGTTGCTCCAATCGGTGCCATTCCCACAACGGCGGTTCCAAAAAGAGAAACTACTCGCCCACGCAGGTGCTCTGGTGCAGAGGTCTGCAGGGTGGAATTGGTTGCCGCGTTTTGTCTCATCAAGGATCCTCCAGCGATAGCCATCAACACCAATGAAAGCCAGTAGTCAGGACTGGCCCCATAAGCCATGAGCGCAAGGCCAAGCCCAAGCCCACTCACTACACTGATGCGCGGCATGCTTGCTGCGTCTCGTGAAGATGCAAGTAAATATGTACCGAGTACAGCACCGCACCCCATAGAGGCCGTCAAACAGCCTAGTCCCCAGGCACCGCGGCCAAAGAGGTCTTCGGCAAAAAAGGGATTGAGAACAAAGACTCCGCTAAATCCGATATTCATGAATCCGCATAAGAGTAGCAGACGCCAGGCAACCGGATTGCTCCTCACATACTCAAAGCCTTGACGCAGAGTTGCAGCCGGCCCGCTGCCTGAAGCTTGAGCCGGCATCCGCATCGTTGTCAGTACGAACAGGACAGCAAGAAAGGTAACGGCGTTAAACGAGAAGCACCACGCCTCGCCCACTGCTGCGAGAGCAAGGCCGCCCATTGCAGGCCCTGCAATCCGTGCCAGGTTGAAGATCAGGGA
>JBIPMY010000525.1:0-3852 GCA_044376335.1 Bryobacter sp. | reverse complement strand
CTTATGCTGCGGCCGAGCAGGCTGTTTCCCGGTTACGCCTTTATCGCTACGGGATCGAGGAAGCCTTACTGGCCAGCTCGGTCGGGTTTCTCTGCGTGGGAATCTATTTCTCGCAATCGAGTGGAGCAGAAACAATGGCTCCAATAGCTGGATCGATTCTCTCCTTATGGATCTGGCATCGTTTCGGGCTCCCGTACTTTTTCTTTGCCGGGATGATAGGTCCGCTATGGCTTCCCTTTTTGTGGAAGGTGCCCGCCGCAGTGCGTCACGTCTCGGTAATTTCGCTTTATGGCGTCGTATTGGCGGCAGTACTTCGCCTGCGTCCTCGCTATCAGCTGAGCTATCTGAACCAACGATTTTCTATTGCCGAAGCACTGCTTTGGCTTGGAATCTATATCGCGATCAATCTTCAGCTTTCCGACCTGAAAGTCCACGGCCGGGGATGGTTTGCGGCTCCTTCTAGTAGCGAATTCTCAACGGCGTTTTATTGGACTACCTGGGCTTTGATCTGGTGCTTGCCGCCACTTGTGCTCGCGCGTGGCCTTCGACTGAGAGACCGCTTCGTCATTGCGGTGGGGCTCATCGTTGCGATCCTCACCCTCGTTACAAACAAGCCTTATTTCGGTGGCCAGCAGCACAGTTGGGACCCGATGCTACTTGGCGTTTTCTTCATTGTTGTCGTGCTCGTGATCCGGCGCTGGCTGGCCCAGGGGCCTAACGAAACCCGCTTGGGCTTTACGGCGCGACGCCTTTCGGGTAAGGACAAAGAGTGGATCAACACAGCGACTACAGCCATCGGGTTCGCCGCCCCTCAAGCAATCACACCCGCCCCGCAAGCGAACAATACTGGTGCCCAGTTCGGTGGTGGCGACTCAGGTGGAGGCGGCGCGAGTTCTGATTGGTGATGTGATGCTGTTGTCGCGGCGAGTGCGGTACACTACCCGACGATGAACGATTCTTCTCTGATTGCCAACGCCGAAAAGGCCGTCCGCTCCGCGTTTGCAAGTTTCAATGCCGCCGCCAAGGTGGGTGATGGTGCAGCGCTCGACGCGCTTCTTGCTTCTGACTTGATGTACAGCCACTCCAACGCGAAAGTGGAGAATAAGGCCGAGTGCATTGCCGCTCTGGTGAACAAGAATATTGACTTCCAGGAACGTGAGCCCGTCACCATTGTTGTTAGCGATGACGGAAGCTCAGCTATGCTTCACGGCAAGATGGATGCCCATAACGTAGGTGGCGTGATTGTGCCGTTGCACTTCATGATGATGTGGGTGAAGTCTGGCGAAGGCTGGCTGTTGCTGGGCCGCCACACGGTTAAATTGCCGAGCTGAGAGTAGTTCTCAATGCTTAGGTTCGTGTGAAGAGCTTCTTTGGCGGGAGTGGAATTTCCACTTCCGCATAGCTTCCGGAGACTGCTTCATTGACGGCCTGGACAATTTGCGAAAGATGTGGCTGCACCAGAGTCCACCGGCCACTACTCAAAACGACAATGGCGATCTTACGTCCCTCAAGGTTTTGCTGGTACCGGATGTTTTGGTCAGGTGTCAGGAAAAGCTCGAATCCAGCTTTTTCAGCTGCATCGAGCAGTTCGCCATTTTTAAGCTGATCCCAACCTTCTTCCCGGGCTTCAGTTACTGAATGCCCATCAAGCGCTTTTGCGATTCCACGAGGCGTGCTGTTATCGAAAAGAATCCGCATTTAAGAATGCGCCAGCGCTGGAGCTTGTTCCAGGCTGTGGGCTGCGAATTCGAGCGCAGCGGCAATTTGTTCGCGTGTGAGGGGGTACTGCTCCATCAATTCAGAGATCGACAAGCCGTCTTGTAGATTATCGAAGACGATAGATACCGGCGTTCGAGTGCCTTTGAACACCCATGCGCCGCTCACTTTTCCAGGAATGCTCTCCACGGCGGGGCACTGCGACCAATCGAGCGTTGCTGAAACCACTAGTGATACCTCCTTCTTCCTTTCACATTATCGAACAACGGACCAGCTTTTTCCAAAGCGGGTCATCGGGTCGAAGTTGTGCTACTTGCGGGCAATGATCGCGTCCAGCGGCGAGTGCTCAAGCACAATCCCCTGAACATCGCGGAAGCCGGCAGCCTCAAGGATCTCTTTATACTCGCTCAGGCGGCGTTCTTTGCCTTCTGTCACAACCAGCATGTTGAGCGATTGCAGCAGCGTCCACAGCGGCTTTACGCCCGATTCATCGAGCAGCTTTTCGGCAATCAGAATCCCGCCGCCTTCAGGCAGCGTTTCGTAGATCTTCTTGAGCAGCAGGTCGATCTTGGCGCGGGTCCAGTCGTGCAGGATGCGGCCCAGAGCATAGAGGTCAGCTTGCGGGAAAGGGTCGGCAAAGAAGTCTCCGCCAACCGTATCGATGCGATCGCTCAGGCTCGCGCCGTCGATCACTTCTCGGGTGACGTTGAGCACCGCAGGCAGATCAAAGACGCTGGCCCTCAGCCCCGGATAAGCCTGGCAAGCGGCGATCGGCAGGTGCCCGGTGGCGCCGCCCAGATCCACCAGATGTTTGAAGCCAGAGAGGTCAAAGGCTTTCACCACTTTGGGCGAGCTGATTTGCCCAAAGGCATGCATGCCCATGACGAACCTGCGCTTGTCCTCTTCGGTCTTGTAGTAATGCGAGAAGAGTTCGCCCTGGCCGCCAAAGACCTGCTCCCAACGGTGAGTGCCTTCGCGCACGGCATCGGGCAGTTTGGCCCACAGATGCCAGAGAGCTTTCTGTGAGTATTCGATATAGCCGATCAAGGAGTCTGGCGAGTTGCGCGTGAGGTAAGTAGAGGAAACGGCGACGTTGGAATAAGCGCCGTTATCGAGCGTGAGGAGTTCGAGATGGACGCAGGTGTTGAGCAAGCGCTCGAGTGCGTCCGGGTTCGCCTGGATCAGCGAGGCCAGTTGGTGTGCGCCCAGCGGCGCGTGTTCTAGGTGGTCGAAGACACGCAACTCCACCGCAGTAAACATCGCCTGAGAACGGCGGAAAGCTTCGATCAGGAAGAGAATCGGCTCGGGGTTGGGTAGGGACATGAGATTAATGCCAGCGCGAGTAGGATATCAGGGTCCAGTAGATGGCGGGCATTGAGAAGAGGCTCGAGTCCAGCCGATCAAGCCAGCCACCGTGGCCAGCCAGCATCGTGCCGGAGTCTTTCATGTTGGCCCCGCGCTTGAGCGCGCTCTCGGAGAGGTCTCCAATTTGTCCCGCGACATTGCCGATGATGGAGAGCACGGCCGCTTCCAGCAGGCTCACCTCGGGGAGTACTTTGGGCAGGTAGAGACAACCAAAGAGGACGCTCGCCACGATGCCACCAAGCGCGCCTTCTATCGTCTTGCCCGGGCTAATCGAGGGTGCCAGTTTGTGTTTGCCGAAAGTGCGGCCGGTGTAGTAAGCCGCGACGTCGCCAGTCCAGTTGAGGGCTGCCGCGAAGAAGAGCCAGTGATGACTTTTTTCGTGGAGCGCGATCCCGCAACGCCACGCGCCGAAGACATAGAGAATCCCCAGGACCAGGGCACCGGCGCTAGCGAAGCCGGTCTTGAAGTCTTCGACGCGAAGGCTGAGGCCAAGTGCCAGCAATGGAAGCACGGCAACTGATGTCCAGCCAATCTCAGGAAGCGTCAGCAAAGCAAGGCCCGCAACATAGCCGGTAAGGCTGAAGCTAACCAGCCCCTGATTCTCCACCATTCGGGCAAATTCGCGGAAGCACAAGACCGAAAGCATACAGACGGCCAAAACAAAGAACCATGCTGGTGCGAAGAAAATGCTGTAAATGCCGAAAGGAACCAGCCAGGCAGCAGTGATGATCCGTTTCATCGCGCAGCTACGCCGACAGGGATGGAGTCGAT
>JBIPMY010000524.1:0-3857 GCA_044376335.1 Bryobacter sp. | reverse complement strand
GTGCTGCTGGGAATTAACGACGATGAAAGCATCGAGAAACCCATCGAATACATGAAGCAGCATGCCTACCAGTGGCTCAACCTCTTTGAGTCCAAACCAGGCTCGATCCGCAGAAACTTCGCAGTAGACGGAATACCCACATTGATTCTGATCGACCGCGAAGGAAAGGTGATCGAGTATCAGGTTGGCTCGGGCGCCGAGAGTGAAGAGAAAATTCGTGCCGCACTTCGGAAACAAGGCCTCAAGCTCGACTAAACTCAACAGATGCTCCTTTGCCCGGTCCGCGACTGCCAGCAGCCCCTCGTGCGCGAATCGCGACGACTCGTCTGCTCCCGCGGGCATTCCTTCGACATCGCCCGCAGCGGTTATGTAAACCTGCTCCAACCCCAGGACAAAAAATCGAAAGACCCCGGAGACAGCGCAGCCGCAGTGGCCGCCCGCCGACGCTTACATGATCTTGGTGTAACTGCACCACTGCTCGCAGCAATCGCAGAACGCCTGAATCTATCCAAAGAAGACGTAGTTCTCGACGCCGGCTGCGGCGACGGCTTCTACCTCGGCAATCTCGAGTGCAATGCCCACGGCGTAGACCTCTCGATCCCCGCAATCGATGCCGCCGCCAAACGTTACCCCGCCTGTGAGTGGATCGTAGCCAATGCAGACCGTTCCCTGCCCTACGCAGACCACAACTTCTCGGTAGTGATGTCTATCACCGCACGCATGAATTCCAGCGAGTTCCGTAGAGTCCTACGAGACGACGGCCGCCTTCTCGTCGCCATCCCAGCCCCTGACGACCTGATCGAACTCAGAGGCCCAGGCAGAGAACGAGTCGACCGAACCATAGAAACCTTCGCCGCAGACTTTGAACTCATCTCAACTTCCCGCGCCACCACCACAGCCCACCTCGAAGCCTCCGCCGTCGAAGACATTCTTCTGGCCATTTACCGCCCGATGCAATCGCAAGCCGCCGTAGCCTCAAAGATAACCTTCAGCTTCGATCTGATTCTAATGAAGCCCCGCAGCGCTATCCTTAAGGCATGATCCGATTCGCCGCCGCCATCCTCACTGTCTCGCTCCTCGGAGCTGCCGACATGACCGTCTACAAAACGCCCACCTGCGGTTGCTGCGCCAAATGGGTCGAACACGTTCGCGCCGCAGGCATCAAGGTGAAAGTGCTCGAAGTCCCCAGCACCGCCCAAGCCCGCGCTAACGCCGGCATCAAAGAGAAGTACGGCTCCTGCCACACCGGCTTGATCAACGGATACGCAATCGAAGGCCACGTCCCAGTAGCCGACATCTTGCGCCTCATCAAAGAAAAGCCAAAAGCAAAAGGCCTTGCCGTCCCCGGCATGCCCATGGGCTCACCAGGAATGGAAGGCCCTTACAAGGACGCTTACTCCGTGCTTCTAGTCACCGAAGAAGGCTCAACGGTTTTCCAAAAGTACGCCGGCTCGCGTTAATCCTTCGAGGCTCGCCCGCCGCATCGGCTGCCGCTCCAGCGACTTCTCAAACATCTTCGCCGCTTCCGCTTTCTTGCCCATCTCAAGCAGGATCTCCCCGGCGAGCTCATGCGACGGCTTGATAATCTCTGGTGGTCCGCTCGGCCTCTCTTTTTCTTCAAGCACAGCAGCCTTGACAAGCACCTCAACCGCCTCAGCCAGCTTGCCAGCCTTGCGCATGGCCACAGCCTTGACAATCATCTGCTGCGCCTCAAATCGAGCGGCCATCACTTTCTGATCTTTCTGCACCGCAACCAGCCGCGCCTGCTCCATTTGATCAAGCCACGGGGCAATATCTCCACCAGTCTCAGCCGCTGCCCAACCACGGGCAAAACCTTCCAGCGCCCGAGCCGCACCTTCAGGCACGTGCGCATGAGAATCCCCACCAGCACGGCGAATCGTCACCGGGTCGGCAAATACCTCAGAAGCCCGATCCCAGGCCCCCGTGCTCACCACCAGCAAAGCACCCAAATCGGCCCAATACCGGTAAACTTCGCCATTACCCTTGGAATCAATAATGTCCTGCTTCTTGGTCTCCCAAACCTTCCAGGCGTCAGCTGGCCGCCCCATCTGCAAATAGCCATAAGCGAGCCAATACTGGCTGTGATAGTCACGCAACGAAAGACTTAGATTCTTGCGCGTCTGCCAGGCCACCGAAGCCGCCCAGGATTTCTCATTCGATGCAATCGTCTCGGGCCACATCCCGAGCTGCAGAAAGATATGGGAAGGCATGTGCAACGCGTGGTGCGCTTCTGGAGCGATGTTCGCGTAGCGGCGTGCTGCAGGCAGGGCCAGAATGGCGTGAGTCGGGTCATCAAAGGCGTGGATGATATAGTGCGCCGCACCCGGATGCTCCGGCTGCTTGCCATAAACGTCAAGCGCGATCGCCCCTGCCTCAATGGATCGCTTCACAGCAATCAGCGAGAGCGAATAAAACGTTGCTGCCTCCAGATCATCCGGATACTTGCGGAAGATCGCACCCATCTCTTTGGCATAGGCCTTCTCTCGCTCCACCTTTGTACCCTTTCCAAAGAGCACCCGTACTGCGTCAATATAAGATCGTTCGCGAGCAGTGAGCTGCTCGGTGGAACTGATTTTTGCTAGCGAAGCACGAGCTTCATCCACCCAAACCCGGTTCCAAAGAGAGTGGTTGTAAGTCATAGCAACTCCCCACCATGCCATTGGGAGCTTCGCATCTTTGGCGGCACAAGCTTCAAACTGCTCCCGTGCCTCTTCAAACCAAAAGCTGTGCAGCATCGCGACAGCGCGATTAAAGCAGGCTTGCGAAGCAGGTTGGCTCGCCGTCACCGGAAAATCCACAATTCCAACCGTCGCACCCTTAGCAACACCAAAGCCCAGGATGAGAGACAAAAATATTGAACGCATTCGTGTATTCTACTCCTCAAAATTCGCTTCTGAGATCATCAAAACAATTCCGCTTTATAAATCAAAAACTTAGAGTTTATTTCTGGTACTTGGCAGTACTTTCGTACCTGATCCCGACTGGTACAATCCTTCGCTAAAAACAGTACGAGAATGAGCCTAACAGATTTTTTATCAAGGAGATAGCAGTTTAACCTGAGAGAGTCTTTCAGCAACATCCTTCCCATCTACGGTTGCAGGATCCTGTTGCTTCTGATTTCACTTCCCCGCTGGTGGCTCCGGCGTGGTTGGACGGCATACTCTTTAGGCGGTTAATTCTGCTAAAAGAGTATGCCACTTTCTTTTTAGGGGATAGCAAAAGAATCGCTTGACCTTGTTACCAAGCAATGCTTTACTCAGGCTATTCGTTTTATGCTCACCCGGCTACTTCTAGCTATCTGCACCACCATCTTTTGGTCAACTTATGTAGTGGCACAAGAGACTGATTTTGCAGGTAGCGTCAAGTCGCTCGAAGGAACCGTAACCATTCTCAGAGCCAATACAAAACTTAGCGTTTCTCAGGGGCTCCATATCCTGGCGAAAGATCGAATCGTCACCGCTCCCAAAAGTCGTGTGGCCTTGATGCTTCGTGATGGAACCAGAATCTCGATCGGGCCCAATAGCGAGTTTTCAGTAACGAACTTTGAATACAACCCGCAAGCCGGTGCATTCTCTCTGCTGATGAACCTCGTGCAGGGTGCGTTGGTCTACGTCTCCGGCAAGATTGCCAGCTTCGCCCCTGCCTCGGTTAGTCTCGAAACCCCATCGGGCACCGTGGGCCTGAGAGGCACCGAATTTGCGATAACTCTCGAACAGTAAGAGCAAACACCTATGCGGCTAAACAAATGGCAACTCGCATTCCTGATCGCCCTACTACTTGCTTCCTGCGCAAAGAAGCCCGTGGCTCAGCCTCCCACACCCGCCCCACCCGCAAAG
>JBIPMY010000158.1:0-12576 GCA_044376335.1 Bryobacter sp. | reverse complement strand
ATTCGCAAGCGACTTCATCAAGGTCATCACTGTCGATCACCCCCTTTCTTTTGCTTCCGCCGTCAACATGGGGATCCGCGCTTCCCGCACCACCCACACCTGCCTACTCAACAACGACATGGTGCTCAAGCCCAACTTCTTTGAAGCCCTCGACGAAGCCTTCCACAAAATCCCCAACCTCTTCAGCGCCACAGCCCAGATCTTTTTCCCCGAAAACAAACGCCGCGAAGAAACCGGCAAGGCCGCCTACAAACCCACCTCTCCCCGCGACTTCCCCCTCCGCTGCGAAACTCCAGCCGAAGGCGAAAACCTCACCCCCGTCCTCTACGGCTCCGGCGGCTGCACCCTCTACGACACCGCCAAGCTCCTCACCATCGGATGCTTCAAGGAAAGCTTCCGCCCCGCCTACGTAGAAGATCTCGACACCGGCTGGCGCGGCTGGCAACAAGGCTGGCCCACTGTCTTCGTCTCCGGCGCAAGAGTCATCCACCACCACCGCTCCACCACCGCCCGCTTCATCGCAGCGTCTTCGATCGAACTCGCCATCGAGCAAAACTACCTCCGCTGGATCCTCTCAAGCGTCGCCACGCCCGAGGTCTTCAATCGTCTCTGGAAGCGCGCCGTATCACGCATCAACCTGCTCGCCGCCGTCCCAGAGCCCGCCCCCATCGCCACCTTTGCCCTCCGCTACGCCGCCTTCGACAAACCCTATTTCGACTGGGATCGCCCAGCCCTTCCCAAGTTCCCCGAATCCCAAATCCTCGCTCTCGGCAACGGCGACCTCGCCTGCTTCCCAGGCCTCGCCGCAACCGACAAATCCCGCCTCCTCATCGCTACTTCCTACATGCCCTTCCCGCTCTCGCACGGCGGTGCCGTCCGCATGTACAACCTCATGCGCGAGGCCGCTAAAGACTACGCCATCATCCTCATGAGCTTCGTCGACGAATTCCAGACTCCCGCCCCGGAGCTTGCCAGCCTCTGCGCCGAAATCATCGAAGTCAAGCGTGAAGGCACCCATTACCGCCGAAATACAAACACCCCCAAGGTCGTAGAAGAATTCCGCAGCGAAACCTTCGAAGCCGCCATCGGCTGGGTCAACCGCCGTTGGCAGCCGCAAATTGCCCAGCTCGAATTCACCCAGATGGCGCAATACGCCGCCGCCTGCAAGCCCGCCAAAACCATCCTCGTCGAACACGACATCACCCTCGACCTCTACGGCCAGCTCCTAAAGGACAAAGACGATTTCGACATGCGCCTGGAGCTCACCCGCTGGCAAGCCTTCGAGCGCGCCGCCTGGCGCGAAGTCGATTGCGTAGCCGTCATGAGCGATCGCGACAAAGGCCTCATCGAGCAATCCCGGCGCGTCGAAGTGATCGAAAACGGAGTCGACCTCACCCGTTTCAACCCCAGCCCCAAGCCACCAGAGAAAGGCCGGCTCCTCTTCATCGGCAGCCTCGCCCACCTGCCGAATCTCATGGCCCTCGCCTGGTTCCTGAAGAACGTCTGGCCCAGCCTCAAAGACGTGAAACTCCATATCATCGCCGGCCGCAACCCTGCCTATTACATCGACTTCTACAAAGAGCGAGTTGAGGTCAATCTCAACCAACCCAACATAGAACTCGAAGCCTTCGTAGAAGACGTCCGCCCCGCCTACGAGCGTGCCGAAATCGTAATTGCCCCGCTCCTGGCCAGCGCCGGCACCAACATCAAGATTATGGAGGCGATGGCCTGCGGCAAAGCCATCGTAGCCACCCCCGGCGGCGTCAACGGCCTGAACGTCGAGCCCAGCAAAGACTATCTGCTAGCTTCAACCCCAGCCCACTTCGCCGCCGCTATTGAGCAGCTCCAAAACAGCCCCACCCTCCGCCAGACGCTAGAGACCAACGCCAGAAAAACCGCCGAAAACCGCTACAGCTGGGCCACCATAGGCCGCAAACAAGACGACCTCTACAAAAGCCTCTAGCCCCGATTTTGTTAGACTTCGAATGAAAAGTATTTAAGGGCAGCACGACATGGACAGACAACAAGCACATCAATTACTGGACCAGTTGGACCCAACGCAATTCACAGCGGTCGCACAATTGTTAGAGGTCTTGGTTACCCCACACAGCTCACTTCTCCACTCGCTCTCCCTGGCACCCGTCGAGGACGAGGAGATCGCACCCGAAACCGCAAAGGCACTGAATGAGTCCAGAGCTTCTTTAGCAGGTGGCAAAGGGGTCTCTCATGAAGACATCCTTCGCGAGTTCAGCCTGATCAAGTGAGTCAGAATCTCCCCCTCCGCATCTCCGTCATCTGGTCTCCAGAAGCAAGGGCAAATCTTCGGGCAATCAGTCGTGAACTGGCCATACAGATCCTCCATTGCTTGGATCGCTATCTTACGAATCGCTCAGGAGATGTCAAGAAACTGAAGCCGCCTCATGACGACTTCCGCCTCAGGTGCGGCGATTACAGGCTCTTTTTCTACCCCAGCGGTGAAAATGGAATCGAGATCACCGCCGTCATGCATCGACGCGATGCCTACCGCTAGATTCGGGCCATTCACTCAACATTCACCTCAAATTAGTTTCCTTGTAGTTTCCCGTTGCTAGCCTCCAAAGATGAGAACGCTGGCCATCGCCTTAGCCCTTTCCACAGTCCTCCTCGCCCAAAGCTCCCAACTCGGCGGGCGCATCACAGACCCCTCCGGCCAGGCCATCCCAGCCGCCTCCATCACACTCACCAACCAGGCCACCAAAGTCCGTCGCGAAGCCACCACCAACGCCGAAGGCCTCTACTCCATACCCGCACTCACCTCTGGCACTTACTCCATCAAAGTAACCAAAGACGGCTTTAAATCTCTAGACCGCACCGGCATCATCCTCACTGTCGATACCCGCAGCCGCGTCGACGCCCAACTTGAAATCGGAGCCGTCTCAGATTCCGTCAACGTCACCGAAAACATCGGCGCCCTCCAGGTGGAATCCCCCGAAATCTCCACCACCATCACTCAGGGCCAGGTCCAGAATCTCCCCCTCGTACAACTCGGCCGCGTCCGCACTGCCGCCGCCTTCGTCTACCTCACCGCCGGCGTCCAGGGCAACGTCCGCATTGATGGCAACGACAACCTGGCCGCCTCCAATCAGATCCGAGTCCACGGCAGCGGCACCTTCCAGCATGAGTTCTGGGTCGACGGCCTCCCCGCCGGCCAGATGGGCCAAATCGGCAACTTCAACGAAAGCGCCCCACCGGTCGAAGCCATGCGCGAATTCAAACTCCAAACCTCCCAGCTCGCCGCAGAATTCGGCCACACGGGCCAAGCCGTCACCAGCTTCGCCCTCAAGAGCGGCACCAACCAGCTCCACGGCTCCGCCTTCGAATATTTCCGCAACGACAAACTCGACGCCCGTAGCTGGTTCGCCACAGAGCGCGCCATCACCCGTCAAAACGAATACGGCCTCACCGTCGGCGGCCCCATCTGGATCCCCAAGGTCTACGACGGTCGCAACAAATCCTTCTTCTTCTTTTCCTGGACCTCCGCCCGTCGCCGCGGCCTCGACAACTTCAACCGCGTCCAGGCGCCCACCGCTCTCAACACCCAGGGAGACTTCAGCGACTGGCGCAACGCCTCCGGCAACCTCATCCCCGTCTTCGATCCCGCCACCACCCGCACCAACCCCACTGGCGGATTCACCCGCGAAGTCTTCCCCAACAACCGCATCCCCGCAAACCGCATCGACCCGGTCTCGGCTAAGATCGCCGCCCTCTACCCACGACCCAATGCCACCGGAACGCTGAATCTCGTTTCTTTCATCGGCGAAAAGCAACTCGACCCCGACATCTTCACCGGTCGCGTCGACCACTCTCTCACCACCAACCAGAAAGTCTTCTACTCCTTCAATTCCACCTACGTCCCACGCTTCCGCGTCGACAATCCGCTTCCCGATCCCCTCACCTCCGGCATCATCCAGGTCATCTCAAGCAAGATGCACCGCCTAGGCTACGACACCATCATTCGCCCCAATCTCCTCAACAGCCTCATCCTCGGCGTCAACCGCTTCCGCAATCCAGTAGACCCGGTCACCGCAGAACGCGGCTGGCCCGCCCGCATCGGCCTTACCGGCGTAACCGGCGATCGCTTCCCTGTCCTCAGTTTCGGCGACGGCTACGTCGGCGCTGCCAGCGGCGGGATCACCGACAACAAAGATGACGTCTACATGGCCAAGAACACCGTCAACTGGACCCGTGGCCGCAGCAACTGGAAGTTCGGCGGTGAATACCGCTGGAATCACCTCCACAACCGTCAGCTCACCAACACCCAGGGCGCTCTCACCTTCTCTAACCTCGCCACCTCCAATCCCGCTTCCCCCGCCGGCACCGGCAACTCCTTTGCCAGCATGCTCCTCGGCGAGGTCGCCTCCGGCAATATTCGCTTCCCGCAAAACGCCGGCATCCGCCGCACCTACGGCGGCTTCTTCGCTCAAAACGACTTCAAAGCCAGCTCCAAACTCACCATCAACATCGGCCTTCGCTGGGAATTCATGGGCTCCCCCTTTGAACAACAAAATCGGTACAGCGTCGTCGACCTCAGCCGTCCCAACCCTGCCGCAGGCAACCGCCCCGGCGCACTCATCTTCGCTGGCGACGGCGCTGGCCGCACCGGCTCCCGCCGCCTCATCGATCGCGATAACTCCTCCTGGGGCCCACGCCTCGGCTTCGCCTATTCCCTGCACCCCAAAACCGTCCTCCGTGGCGGCTACGGCATGTACTACGCCGACAACTACCTCTCCATCACCACCTCTGGCTTCAACATCGAAGGCACATTCCAAACCCTCGACAACGGCATCACCCCTGCCTTCCGCCTTCGTGATGGCTTCCCTCAGAATTTCCCCAAAGAGCCCCGCATCGATCCCGCGCTGCTTAACAACCAGAACGCCTCCTTCGTCGAAACGGCTTCCGGTGCCCTGCCCCGAACCCAAAACTGGAGCTTCGGCGTCCAGCACGATCTCGGCCGCGATCTTATCGTTGAGGCCAACTACATCGGCAACCGTTCCACCCGCCATGTCGCCCCCGAGCTATCCAACATCAATCAGGTCAACCCGAGCAACCTGGGTCTAGGCCAGCTACTCACCCGCAACATCAACTCCGCCGAAGCTCGCACAGCCAACATCCCCATTCCCTACCCCGGCTTCACCGGCTCTGTCGCCCAGGCCCTGCGCGCCTATCCGCAATACCTCACCCTCACCTCCCAACAAGCCAAGATCGGTGCCTCCACCTACCACGGTGCTGAATTCAAACTCCGCAAACGCTTCGCCTCGGGCTTCTCATTTGAAACCAGCTTCACCAAGTCCAAAGCCATCGGCTACAACGCCCCCGGCTACCAGGGCTTCGGCGGTCTCGACAACATGCTGCAGGATCACTTCAACCTCCGCAACGAACGCTCCCTCCTCTCCTACGACGTCCCACACGCCTTCGTCGCCAACTACATCTACACCCTGCCCTTCGGCAAAGGCAGCGGCTGGTACAAAGCCGCCTTCAGCGATTGGACAATCTCAGGCATCCACCGCTACCAATCCGGCTACCCCCTCCAACTCTCGATGAACAACCTGCTCCCCATCTTCAACCGCGTGCTGCGCCCCAATCTCATCGCAGGGGCCAAGCCCGCTTCCGGCCTTTCCTTAAGCGATTTCGACCCCGGCAAGAACTCCCGCATCACCAACGCCTCGGCCTTCTCCTCCCCGGTCGTCGGCACCAACTTCAGCTTCGGCACGCTTGGCCCAACGCGTGGCGACCTCCGTCAGTTCCCGGTACTCCAGGAAGACTTCACCGTCACCAAGCGGCTCCTCATCCGCGAGCCCCTCCGCATGGAACTCCAGGTTCAGGTCTTCAACGCCTTCAACCGCCACCGCTTCGTCAACTTCGAGCCCAACTTCTCAAGCCCCAATTTCGGAGCCACTCGAGGCACCAACCTCCCCCGCTTCATCCAGCTCGGTGCAAAATTCACCTTCTGATCGCATCGAGAGGCGAAATATACGATAATGAAAAATCATTACAGTATTCATGCGCCCTTTCATTTTTTTCCTCTCGCTAGTCTCCTTACAGGCCCAATCCACCTCCAACTGCAAGGGCAAAGTCCTAAACCAGGCTAGCGAGCCCCTCTCTGGCATCTCGCTAGCCCTAAGCCCCTCCGGCCTCACCGCAACCTCCTCCAGCACCGGCGAATTCACACTCCAAAACACCCCCGCTGGCTCCTACACCCTCACCGCCACCGGCCGCGGCTTCCTCCCCTCGCAGCAAACCCTCCTGATCCCCGCCGCCTGCGAGAACCTCAAGATCCAGCTCGACACCATCCAGACCACGATCGAAGTTACAGACCGTCCCGACAACTTCCTCGCCACCCTCTCGGTCTCCATCACCAAGTCCCCCATCAAACTCCTCGACCTCCCGTACGCCGTCCAGGTCCTCCCCAAAGCCCTCATCGAAGACCGCAACATCCAGGACATCAAAGATCTCTACCGCAACATCAGCGGCGTCACAGACTCTCCCTACTCCGCCATGACCTTCCGCGGCTTCACCCAGCGCGAAGTCCTCTTCAACGGCGTCCGCGGCAACCCCTACGGCAGCCTCGATAACGACATCAACGACGCCGGCTTTTCCACCTCCCAGGGCCGCCTCACCAACATCGAATTTGTCGAAGTCCTCAAAGGCCCCGCAGCGGTCCTCTTCGGCGGCGGCGAAGCCGGCGGTGTTGTTAACTTCGTAACCCGCAAACCCCGCAACACCCCCAGCGCCGAAGCCAGCTTCCGCACCGGCTCCTTTGCCCAGCGCGGCGGCCACGGCGAAATCTCCGGCCCCCTCCTCAAAGCGAAAAATCTCTTCTACCGTGCAGCCATCTACGGCGAAGACCGCAAGATCTTCCGCTACAACTCCGGCTCAGAAAACATCCACCTCGCCTCCGGCCTCTCCTGGCGTCTCGGCGAAGCCACCTCCCTGGGCTTTGAATACGAATACATCGATCAAAACCTCCTCGCCCACCGCCTCCGTGGCATCCCAGTCAACGCCGCCGGCGCATGGCTCACCGCCCGCGAATGGACCGCCTCAGAACCCACCGACACCTCACAACTCCAGGCCCGCACCTTCCAGACCCGCCTCGACCACGCCTTCACCTCCACCCTCCGCACCGACCTCACCTTCCGCTATCTCAACTACGACCGGCCCGAGCGCTATCACGAACCCCGTGGCATAAACCCCGACGGCCGCACCATGCGCCGCGAATACCGCGATCAGTTCCGTGGCAATGAAGACCTCTCCTTCACCGCCAACGGCTACCAGCGCATCGCCCGCAACAACCTCACCTTCGGCTTTGAGGCAGTCCGTCAGGATTGGACCGGCCGCTACGGCACCGCACGAGAAGTAGAGCGCGGCGGCCCCGTCCCCGGCATCGATCTCCTGGCTCCCATCTACGGCCGTGGCTCCTTCTACAGCATCAACCCCGCCGCCTATACCAACCAGTCCGTCCTCGCCAACCGTCAGGGCTATTTCATTCAAGATCAGATCGAAGTCTCACCCCGCCTCCAGATCCTCCTCGGCGGTCGCGTCGAACGCTTCACCGACAACGGTCGCGCAGGCAACCTTCCCCTAAACGCATCACTCAACGCCGTCACCGGCCGCGCCGCCCTCGTCTACCGTCTCCGCCAGAACATCTCTGCCTTCACCAGCTTCAGCAACTCCTTCAATCGCGCGCCATCCCTCGCCCAAACTCCCCTCGCCAATGGCCCCCACGATCCAGAACGCGGCCGCCAATTCGAAGCCGGCCTCAAGGCCGAACTCAGCCAGAGCCGCGTCCTTCTCAACGCCTCTTATTTCAGAATCAACAAGGACAATGTCCTCCGTCTCGATCCCAACTTCGGCCCGAACGGCGACAACTTTGCAGCCGTTTTCCCGATCGGCAAGGTCCGCAATCAGGGCCTCGAATTCGACCTCACCGGCAAACTCCGCCGCAACCTCAGCCTCATCCTCAACTACGCCTTCCTCGACTCGGTCATCCTCGCAGACCGCTTCACCCCCTCGGCCACCGGCAAGGCTCTCCCCAATGCCGCTCGCCACTCTGGCGGTCTCTTCCTGCGTTACGACTATCAGAAGACCGGCACCAGCCTCCACATCGGCTCAGAAATGCGTGGCCGCCGCTTTGAACCCTACGCCGGCTTTGCTGCCGCTGGATATGCCATCTGGGATTTTGGTATCTTTCAGAATCTGGGCTCCAAACTCCAACTCCGTGCCCAGCTTGATAACGCCATGGACAAACTCTATCCCACCGCCTCGCTCTTCGCCGCCCGCGCCGGCAACGTCCCCGGCAACCCGCGCACCTTCACCATCGGCCTCCACTTCAAAGCCACAAAGGCCCGCTAGTGCCAGAAAAACGCCAGCACTCCATCGATCTGCTGCGCGGCCTCGTCATGGTCCTGATGATCATTGACCACACCCAGGAATACCAGGCCGGCCCCGGCCGCGGCCTCGTCACAGATCCGATGAATCTCGCCATCACTCCCGGCCCCGTCTACTTCTGGCGCATCCTCGCCCACTTCTGCGCCCCCGTATTCACCCTCCTGATGGGCATCAGCGCCAGCCTCAGCAATGCCGCTCCCAGCCGCCTCGTCCAACGCGGCCTCATCCTGCTCGCCCTCGAATTCACAGTCATGAACTGGGCCTGGACCTTCAACCCCTTCTGGCACCGCTACTTCTTTCAGATCATCGCTGCCCTTGGCATTGCCATGATCACCCTCGCCCTCGCCTCCCGCTTTGGCCGCACCACCATCGGCCTCACCGGCCTCGTCATCGTCTGCGGCCACAACCTTCTAGACTCAATCCACTTCACCCCCGGCACCTGGCAACACTACGCCTGGTCCATCCTGCACGAAAAGAACGTCCTCCCGCTCTGGGGGGCCTTTGAATTCCGAACCACCTATCCCGTCCTGCCCGTCGTCGGCCTCGCCCTCTGCGGCTACGCAATCGCCCACTGGCTCCACCGCCCAGATCACCGCCTCCGCAACTCGGGCCTCGCCATCACAGCAGCCTTCTTCCTGCTCCGCCTCACCAACTTCTACGGCGATCCCCACCCCACAGACTACTCGCTGCAATCCATCTTCAACGTCACAAAGTATCCGCTCTCACTGCAATTCATCGCTATGACCATCGGCCCCGCTCTGATCTTCCTCGATTGGGCCAAAACCCGCCGCCAGCCCCACCTCGAACAACTCGGCCGCACCGCCATGTTCTTCTACATCGCACACCTCATCCTGCTTCACGCTCTGGCCCTCGCCGCCGGCCTCATCCTTGGCCTCCCCATCGACCTCGCCAACCGCTTCGGCGGCATCCCCGATGGCGTCGGATTCCCCGTCTGGGCCACTGCTCCAATCGCTCTGGCTGTTACGGCCCTGCTTTATCCACTCTGCCGCTGGTATGAACCAAGACGCCTTCGCTTTCTGTAGCGGGTCCAGCATTGCTACTCGTAGCTTCAAGAAGGTTCTCGAGCAAAGCGAAGAGCAAAAATACTCCACTAATCAAAGCGATCCCAAACAATCTCCTCGGTCTACCAGACCAATCCAGACTTTGCCTCATGCCGGCTACTCCGCCCTCGCCCGCAACACCATCGCGGCCTCAGCCCAATCCTGCTCGGCATGACCTTCGCCTCCACCTCGCTTCTCCCAGATCTCATGCGCAAGAATGGCAACCTCTGCCCGCCCAAACGGCTCTACACCTTCATGCCTCCGGTACCTGCTGAACTCAAGCGCTTTGCTCGAATGCTCCAGCGCCAATCGCGATCGTTCCTGCCCGGTTGCATGGTCCCCCATCTCATGCGCATATGCGGCACTCAGGTGTGTGTGGGCAGCCAAATCGTGTAACTCGGCAGCCTGCTGATGATGCTCGCTCTGCCCTCCGTCGTTATGGCGAGTAGACATCTAGGAATTCCCTTCTGTATCTGCAATTTCAATAGCCAGCTCATATGCACGATTGGAATGTTCCAAGGCCAACTCCTCTTCATCCCTGTCATCCATATCTGCGGCAAGACGATGCCGCTCTGCTGCCTTCTCATGTTGTTCTGCCGCGTCGCGATGTAGTTGGTGCATGACACTTTTCCAGCAAGAATTGGGCCATTTTGTCTTTAGGCGAGATCAACAGTTTCAGACTTACATTCCCTGACCAATCACGGTCAACTGACCAAGTTCCGTCATCACCCAGACTCGCGATTCCCTTCTCCTTCAATCACCCGCAGTTGGCCTCACGAATGCTCTCTCAACTGGCATGAAAACCTCAAATCAGATCGCAGCCTCAGAGCTGCAACTCACCGCAAGCGCCACCGAGATCCAAAGCTTCGGCTCAGTTGCCACTCGCCCCATCTCGCTCGACAATAAAGTCCGCCTAGCGGGTTCCATTAGTCTCAACGAAATCCTCGCCGACACGATGACCCTCCGCGATCTCTACAAGAAGCACCATTGGCAGGTATCAGGCCCCACTTTCTATCAGCTCCATCTCCTCTACGACAAACACTACGGCGAACAAGTCGAGTTAGTAGACACCATCGCCGAGCGCATCCAAACCCTGGGCGGCGTCTCCATCGCCATGGCCGCCGACGTGGCCGAAACCACCCGCATCGCCCGTCCCCCCAAAGGCCGCGAAGACTCGACAGTCCAGCTATTCCGCCTCCAGCAGGCCCACGAGCTCATCATCTATGAAACACGTAAAGCCGCCCACGCCGCAGCCGATGCTGGCGACGACGGCACCAACGACTTACTCGTAAGCGACGTCCTCCGCCTGAACGAATTCCAGGTCTGGTTCATCTCAGAACAACTCGCTGGTACCGGCCTTGCCGACAGCGACAAAGAAACAGTGACTGCCCTAAAGCAATCAAAGTCCTGATCTCTGTCGTTTCGTGAGGGCGCAGTCTCGACCCGCGCCCTTGCCCCCCTCGGCTGCTATATGATGAGGCAATGTTCCCGCGCCGTTGCCTCACATTAGCCCTAGCCCTCTGCACCGCCTGCCAGCTCTTCGCACAAGCACCAGCCGCTCGTCCGCAACGAGGTCCCAAGCCCCCAGACCCAATCCTGATCGATGACCACACCGGCTTTGAATCTATCTTCGATGGCACCCTCAAGAACTGGGACGGCGACCCCAACATCTGGCGCGCCGCCGACAACTCCATCATCGGAGAAACCACAAAAGAGAACCCGCTCAAGATGAACACCTTCCTCATCTACCGTGGCGGCAAGCCGAAAGACTTCGAACTCAAACTCGAGTTCCGCATGAACAACACCAACAGCGGCGTTCAGTACCGCAGCGTCGAGCTCCCCGACGTCGGCAAGTGGGTGCTCAAGGGCTATCAGGCCGACATGGATTTCGTCAACACCTACACCGGCATGCTCTATGAAGAACGCGGCCGCGGCATCATGGCGCTGCGTGGGCAAATGACTGTAGCAGAGCCCGGCAAAACCGCCCGCGTCATCGGCAACCTCGCCGACGGCAATCACCTCAAGGGATACATCAACATCAACGGCTGGAACCAATTCCATGTCATCGCCCGGGGCAACAAACTAACCCACATCCTCAACGGCCACGTAACTTCCGTCTTCATCGATGACGACCCCGAAAAGCGCAGTCTCGAAGGCCTCCTCGGCCTCCAGATCCACGTCGGCCCGCCCATGAAGGTTGAGTTCAAGAACATCTACCTTAAGCAATACTAAGTTATGCTGCGCTGTTTTACCCTGGCCTGCCTAACCTTGCTGGCAGGCCAATTTCTTCAGGCTCAAAACCGCCGTGCCGTCGAGCACACCTTCCTCCAGGCAAGCCCAGGCGAGCGTGAGAACCTCACAAAATTCATCGTTACCAACTGGTTTGCGATGGACAAGATCGCAAAGGCTCAGGGCCTCATCGACAGCTACCGCATCTTCGACACAGGCACAGAAGAAGGCCCCTGGAACGTTCTCGTAGTAGTCACCTATCGCAACGAGAAGGGCTACGAAGGCATAGCCGAAGCCTTCGAGAAAATCCGCAAGCAGCACAAAGTCGTGCCAGCCAGTGGCAAGTTACTCCCCCAACTCGGAAGAATCGTAGACTCCAAGCGCCTCTTTGAGACAATCCCTTAGGCCTTGGCCAATTCTCATCCAGCACGCACGAACCTAGAAAAAACAGGTTTGGCCCGCTTTTGGTTTTTTCGAGCGAAGGCAATGGGCAACATTTGGGCTTCCCCACTCCCGATGCAAGCTTCAGCTTCGGGGCCAAGCTAATTGAACTGGCTTTTCGGGCCCAACTCAATGCTGCGGCCAGGCCTTGCCTCCACTTCAATCCGCCGATTTCCGGCATCCAGATCGAAAAGCGCCGAAGCCTTGCTCCCATCCTTGAAAGAGACGAAGATAACAGTAGTCCCGCCCCAGGCAACAGGTAGCTTCAAATTTGTCACCTCCTTGCCAGAGAAAGCTATCTCGCCATACCCTTCCACTCCAATTACCCGGACATACGCAATCCCCTTTCGAATCCAAGACGAGGGCAATATCAACAGTTTTTTCTCATCACTTGCTTCCTCTGATCCGATCGGTTGAATAT
>JBIPMY010000523.1:0-3876 GCA_044376335.1 Bryobacter sp. | reverse complement strand
CACCACAAAAAGATTGTTCCCAAAGGCAACAGCATCTACAGGCAAATTAAAGCCAGCCGCACTCGGCACACGCAATCCACGGTTAGCATCTCCCGTAATAAAGTCGGGCTGCCCGATGACGTCACGGGCTCTCGGCGATATCGATGTGGCGGATTCGGGAGTCCACGTGTCAGGCAGATCATAGCGAAGAATCCGGTTGTTACGAGTATCTGCAACATAGGGCGCATTGTTAACGATAAAGATAGATTCAGGCGAGCCCAGAGAAGTATCGTTCACTGGTGTCAGAGGAGGCTGGCCCTGAACTTGAATCGCAAGCCCAAGAATTCGGTCTGCAGCCTGCCCCGTAGCACTCGGGTTTCGGAAAACCAGCACCCTTCCCCGTCCGTCAGAAACATAAAGCCGTCCATCCGTTGCAAACGCCACACCAGAAGGCAGGGCGAAAGTCGACTTGTCTCGCGGATCCGAATTCGACGTATTGGAGATGGCATTCAACTGCCCCAGAAACACGTCTGCTTCCGCCCCGAAATTTCCTTCCGTCAAGACACGGGCAGGGTATCGAATCACACGGTGGTTGCCCGAATCCGCAACCCATAGATTCCCGGTGCCATCAAAGGCCAGCCGGATTCTCAAGATATTGTTAAAGTCGCTCAGAAAAAGAGAATTGGCAGCGGGAGCACTACGTCCCCGGTTCGGTAGCCGCCCAGTATTTCCACCGGTCGCACTGCCAAAGGTCTCTTGTCCCAGAATCAGGTCAATCTCCAGAAGCTGATCGGCAGGTTGCGAAAAAGGCTTCGGATACCGCACAATGCGATTGTTGTTCGTGTCTACGACGTATAAATTCCCTTGCGCGTCTACGGTCAAACCTGTTGGCTGATTTAGCCCGGTTGTAAAGCCTGTCCCCGGCCCGTTTGGCGAACTCAAGAATCGGTCTCGCTGGCCAATCACCAGATCGGCAGGAGCTCCATTGGTGGCGTTCACCGGATTTCTCCAGGCCAGAACACGATTGTTCCCTGTATCGGACACATAGAGAATGGGCGGCGTCACGGTCGTATCGAGGGCCAGGCCTTGCGGGGTCGTCAGTTCCCGCCCTTCCACAAAGTTCGGAGCGAGCGTTACCAACTCTTTTCTCGGTTGCCCAAGGACACGCGATGGAATCGGATTGAGCTGCACACTCGTCGGCTGCCCAAGCAAAACGCTGGACAAGGCTATGCCGTACAAAAATAATTTCGTTTTCATTAGATATCTTCCTCTATAGGACAGACGCGGGGAGAGTCCGTTTCTACCTTCTCTATCATCTCAGAAAATCAAAGACTCGCCCCGATAGCTAACTATCGGCCCGCCGGCGGGTAGAATATAGGCAATGATTTGGATTTTGTTATTCGCCGCAATAAACGCAGGCGTCCTCGAAGACGCCCGCGACCGTCAGGACTCCGCAGCCCTGTCCGCCCAGATTGCCAAGCTCTCCACCGCAGCCACCGACGCCAAATCCAACTACAACCTCGCCATCGCACGTAGCTTTGAAGCCGAAGTCGCCATGGAAAAAGGCGACAAAAAAGCCAGCGCTGCCGCAGCCGAAGCCGGAATCGAACCCGCCCGTAAAGCCATCGCCGCCCAGGCCGGCAACGCCGAATACCACCGCATCCTCGGCACCCTCTGCGGCCAGATCATCCCGGCCAACGTCTTCGCCGGCCTCAAATACGGCCGCTGCGCCATGGACGAAGTAGCCAAAGCCATCGAACTCAACCCCAAATCAGCCGACAATTGGCTCTCCCGAGGCGTCGGCAACTATTACCTTCCAGCCTCCTTCGGCGGCGGTATCGACAAAGCCATCAGCGATTTCGACAAAGCCCTCGAACTCAACCCCAAACTCGCCGACGCCCACCTCTGGCGCGGCATCGCTCTCCGCAAGGCAGGCAAAAACGCCGAAGCCCGCAAATCCCTCGCCAAAGCCCTCGAACTCAACCCCAAGCGCCTCTGGGCCAAAACACAACTCGAGAAGACCCCGGCTCAATGAACTGGCGCGAGTCCTGCCTGCTCAGCGCTGTCTTCGCAGTGCTCGCTGCCCTCGGCCTTTACTCCTTCCCCGGGCACAGCTTCCTGCTCAGCGATACACAAATCTACATCCCACTCTTTGAGCACCTCCGCAACCCCAGCCTCTACCCAAACGAACTCATCCTCTCCGGGGCCCACCTCAGCTACACCATCTACGACGAAGTCACACTCGCCCTCGCAAGCCTCCTCAATCAGAACCTCGAAACCACACTCCTGCTCTTGCAATTCCTCTTTCGCTGGGTCGGCTATTGGGGTGCCTTCTGGCTCGCCCGCGCCGCAGGCCTATCCGTCAGTGCCAGCGTACTCACCAGCGCCATCCTCTGGCTCGGAGCCTTCGTCTATGGCCCCGCCATCATCACAACAGAATTCGAACCCGTCCCCCGTGGCTTCGCCGTTCCGCTCATCGTCGCCTCACTCGGCGCACTCGCCCGCAGCTACACCAACATCTCTGCCGCCAGCCTCGCCCTCGCCTTCCTCTTCCATGCCCCCGCCGTCTGGCCGATCCTCGCCATAGCCCTCCTCTCAAAACACTGGCGCATCCTCGCCTACACCGCATCCGCCGCCCTGCTGCTCTTCCTCCTCGCAGACCAGCAACAAGGCGTAGTCGAAGCCCAACCCTTCTTCAGCCTCATCACCGACAAACACCGAGCCATCCAGCAAATCCGCGCCCCCTACAACTGGGTCTCTCTCTGGCCCGCCCGCTACTGGCTCCAGTTCTTCCTCACAGCCGCCCTCGCACTCGCCGCCTTCCTCCGCATCCGCACCTTGCTCCCCGCAACAGTCCAACCCTACTTCCGCTTCATCCCCCTCATCGGCCTCGCCACCATGCCCCTCTCCTGGCTCCTGCTCGAACAACTCGGCTGGGCCCTCTTCCCCCAAATCCAGCCCATGCGTGCCCTCCTCTACTGCCACCTCTTCTGCCAGTGGCTCGGCACCATCGCCGCCGCTCAAGAACTCAAAGAAGGCAAATGGCTCCGCGCCATCGCCTGGCTCATCGTCCCCTTAAGCCTGTCCCTCCGCGGCGACATCCTCGACCTTCCCGCAACCGCCATCCCCAACCAGGCCATCCTCCTCGCCCTCATCGCCACCTCCGTCTTCATCGCCAGCAAATACCCCCGTCGCGAATTCGCGTGGCTTGCCACCTTCAGCCTCGCACTCCTCTTTGGAGAAGCCTTCAACGCCCGCGCCTTCAAGCCCACCGGCTCTCCAGCCCTCGACGATCTCGCCACCTGGGCCAAACAAAAGACACCCACCGAAGCCAACTTCTTCTTCCCCGATCTCGGCCGCCGTATCGAACCCGGCATCTTCCGCGCCAAAGCCACCAGAACCGTCTACGTTTGCTGGAAACAAGGCGGCCAGGTAAACTACTTCCCCCAATACGCAGAACTCTGGTGGGAACGCTGGTCTCAACTCCTCGCCCCCGGCCACCCTGCCCTCGACTACAACAACCTCCGCCAGCGTGGCATCACACACCTCGTCTTCACCAAAGATGTCCCCGCCGAAGACCTCCCTGCCGTCTACGCCTCACCCGCCTTCCGCGTCTACCAGCTCAAGCCGTAAGCATCCACCTCAGCCCGGCTCGGAGCCGATGTCTGCGCACCCATCCTCGTAACAGAGATCCCCGCCGCCACACTCGCAAACCGCATCGCCCGCTCCATCCCCATCCCCTCACTCAACCCCACCGCCAGCCCCGCATTGTAAGTATCCCCAGCCGCTGTCGTATCCACAGCCTCCACCGCAATCGCAGGCACCTCTATCGCCCCAAACCGGCTCCCCTTCGCCCCCAGCTTCAGCAACACCTTCCCCGCCCCCACATCCCCTAAC
>JBIPMY010000522.1:0-3880 GCA_044376335.1 Bryobacter sp. | reverse complement strand
CGCCCCACCGATTGCTGATCAAGCCCCGAGTGAAGCTATCTTCGCCAGCTTTGAGCCGGCCGTCGAAATAAAGCGCTCCTGGCGGATCTGTAGCCCGTCGAGTGGCAAAGAAACCACCGGCATATTCGGTTTTGCTGAATCGGTTGTAGCCAATAAACACGTCATTGTTTCGATTGACTGCGACAGAGGGAAAGCCGTAGTAATTGGCTCCGGAGTTGTCATCGATGCGGATTCGTTCAGCGATGGTAGGATCGCCTACGTCAGGCCAGTTGAACCTGTAGTATTGAACGACAGTACGCAATTCCTGAGCGAAGCGAACTGTGAGGGAATTGACGCACCACACAGTTGTGGATTTCGCGATGCAATTCTGAATTGTTGCGTCGCCGGCATTGATTCGCAGATCTGTTCCTAATTGAGGCATGCGGTCTCCACCGTTAAACAGAGCAATCTCTCCAGCATTGGCTGCTGTGGTCGTGCCGACGAAAATATCGGCCGACGAAGCGACTCGAACGGATTTGAAAATAATCGCGTAAGATCCGCTGGATAAGAAGTAGGAGTTGTTGACGAAGTAGACACGGTCCCGGTTCGGGTCAGAATCTGCCGCTGGTGCGTTGGTGCCCAAGGTGTCTTCAAAAGACCTGAAGTTCAGCGCCTCGGTGGCAGAGTAGACGTTCGAGAGCGGCATTACATAGTTGAGTGTCTTTTCATAAAAGATGTCCTTGTAGACGTTCACACTGATGGCTAAGGATTTACCGGCAATTGCCATGATCGGGAAATCAAAATCGCTACCAACAGTGCCAGGCGAGATGCGCGTCATTCTCCACTCGCCAAGAGGATCTGAAGTCGTAGACCGGGCGATCAACATGCCAGAGGAAGACTCGCCCATATCGGCAAGCATGATCATGATGAAGCGCTTGGCGTTGGAATCCCACGCCAACCTGGGGTCGGTCAAGAAACTCTTGAACGGCCCGAGAGGTGCCCAGAATCGGGTCATACTCAATGTCCTCAAAGCCATTCCATTTCTGTCCTGAATTCTGAACTGACTATTTAATGCAGTCAGAATATGATCTGGACTCACTGCGCCTGCCAGATCGGGAGGATTTACGGTATTGTCGTCAGAAAGAGCAACAAATCCTGTCATTTGATGGGGTGGAACTGGAAGGGCGGTGGCAGCTTTAAACTCAGTTCTGTCGGCTGCGGCAAGGCTGGTATCAACTGGCATCAAATACTGCCCTAAAGTGCCAACTTCCTTGCCAGGCTTTTGTTTCAGAGGCTGCCAGAGCCTAAGGTTGCGATCCCGAACCAGAGTTTGAGGGGCCCCGAAAAGCCCGTCCAATTCCAATGCTTCTGAAACGTTTTGAGTTCTCCATTGTTCCGAATTGCCGGTTGCAATCTGACTGACTTCTTCTTGGGCTATTGCGGTTGACAATGCGATTACCAGGCCTGCGCATTGTATAAAAATCGAATGAATAATACGGCTGCATGACATAGATTCCGAAATGATACCTAACTTTTTGGTCTGTTTCTCGGCGCATTGGACTGTGCCATAATCTCAGAGCTATGACCCCAGAATTCATCAAGGCCCTATCGGGCGTTTTCCTTCAGGGGCTCCAATCGGAGTTTCCCGTAACCAGCAAAGTACTTGCGGCAGTTCCTGATCAAAACCAGGATTACCGACCGGATGCAAAATCGAAAACAGCGATGGAATTGGCTTGGCACATCGCTTCAGTGGACATTTGGTTCATTGACTGCATCGTTGGCCACAGCTTTCAGTTGGCACAGCGCGAGATGCCGGCAAACGCCAAGACAGGTGCTGATTTGGCAGCCTGGTATGACAAGGAAATTGCTGCAGGCGTTCCGCGTATCGAGGCAATGACGCCAGAACAACTGGCAACGCCACTCGACTTCTATGGCATGTACAACATGCCAGCGGCTATGTATCTGCAGTTCATGAACAACCACATGATTCACCATCGTGGACAGCTATCGACTTATCTGCGTGCCATGGGCGGCAAGTGCCCGTCGATCTATGGTGGCAGTGCTGATGAACCGATGGGCGCCTAGCGGCGTCCGCGGACGCGGTAGTCTTCTACATTCGGCATCTGAATCACCTTACACATCTCATTGAGACGGCTCCATGCCCGCACTCCAATGCGGTCGCTCAGCGAATCTTTCGCTTTGTTTGACTCATTGCCTGGTGCGGGCAAATTTGTTGTCACAATCACAGGCTTGCGGTGGTTGCATCGGTGCGTGATGATCGAGGCGACGGTATCTTCTACCCAATCGGTGACACGATGTGCGCCGAGATCGTCGAGCAGAAGGATCTCGCAATCGAGGGCAAGGCGGTAGGCTTCTTTGTCCATCGAGCCGCTGCTTCTGTCGTAGCCACTTCGGATTCTGTCGAGCAGCGTCTGGTAGTCGAAGAAGACGCCTTCGAATCCGCGCTGGATCAGAGCGTTCAGGGCAGCAACGGCAAGGTGGGTTTTGCCAACGCCGGTTTCTCCGATAAAGAGCAGGCCAGCCTTATCGACTACCGGATATTCGCGCACAAAGGTACGAACGGTAAGCATGACGCTGGCAAGACCGCGGTGCGCGATAGGGTTGTCTTTGGGCAGCGAGAAGTTCTCGGTGGAAGCATTCGCATAGAGCGGCGGGATACCGCTGCGGGCTGCGAATCGTTCAGCGCGGGTTTCCTCGTCGCAAGTGCAACGGTTTACCACTTCAACCTCATCGACGGTCTTGAAGATCCAACCTGTGCCTCCGCAGCGCAGGCAATTATCAACTGGCATCGGATTCCACCACAACCAGCACCTGATTGGCGTTGACAGTAGCACCTTCAACAGCCTGCACCTGCTTAACGATGCCAGCAATCGGGCTCTTCAATTCATTCTGCATTTTCATGGCTTCTACGACGACGAGGCCCAGGCCTGACTCCACACGATCTCCAATGGCAACGAGAACTCGAATTACTTTGCCTGGCATAGGGGTGGCAACTTTAGCTACACCGCTACCGGCCTTCCCTGCCCCGGCTCCGCCCCAGGCTCTAGGGTCTTCAATCTTGACCTTGGTCTGTCGGCCCCGAAGAGTCACTACGTAGCCATCAGCATCGCTTTCCACACGCAACTCCCGATGGCAATGGCCGTCGAGATGGCTCCAGACAGATGGCTCTACCTTGACGATACTCATTGCTTCCACTTCGATCTGGCGGCTGGTTCCACTCTTTCTATTTTCCTACCCTTTGCCTCCAGTTCGGCAGCCTTTCTTGCGGCTGCCAAATCTTCCTCGCTAAAGACATGCTTCTTGCGGCGGAGAAACCATTCGTCGAGGAAGCCCGTGTGAAGGTCGCCTGCCTGGAACGCAGCGTCGGCAAGAACATCAAGGAAGAACTCGATATTGGTGCGAATGCCGCCAATGTGTGTCTCTTCTAGAGCCCGCTCGAGCCTTGCTATGGCGTCCGGGCGTGTCTCTGCCCAGGCAATCAGTTTGATCAGGAGAGGATCGTATTCGAGAGGAACACGCCAGCCCTGATAGACGCCGCTATCGAGCCGTACGCCCGGGCCACCCGGCAAGGCCAGGGAGGTAATCTCACCGGGGCTGGGCAGGAAGCCCTGGTCGGGATCTTCAGCATAAAGACGGCATTCCATGGCCCAGCCGCGAATCGATACATCGTCCTGCTGGATGGTGAGAGGCTCGCCCGAGGCGATGCGCAACTGCCACTTCACCAGATCAACACCAGTGATGCACTCCGTTACAGGATGCTCCACCTGTAGCCTGGTATTCATCTCAAGGAAGTAGAAGCGGCCGGTTTCGTCGGCAAGAAACTCAACAGTACCGGCGTTGACATAACCGGCGGCAAGAGCTGCAGCCACTGCGGCTTCAC
>JBIPMY010000157.1:0-12626 GCA_044376335.1 Bryobacter sp. | reverse complement strand
AAACTCTTGTTCTTTTGGATGGTGATCAAGATCCAGGCACCGCTCTTCCAGATCCATTAACAATCGGAGAGGCAGATGATGAACAGCTACAGTTGGCATTAAAAGCATTTACTGGTCAGGACATAACGTTCATCACAGATGGAGGAGTTCAGGGCGGCTCTGTCGGACAGCAGAAAGCTATGAGGCGTAAGTACGTTGCGTGGGTTCGCAGCAACGTCGCATTTCTCCCCGGTGGAAAATCCCCAGAATCATTCATTCTGGAAAATGTTCCCCTCCCCGGAGAGATGCAGGTTGGGGAGGATCCCAAAACTGCCTTTGTCAACTTGACACGGAAGACATTAGATAAGCCAGTCGACGAACAACCATCTTCTGTTGAAATCTTGACGATACAGAGAATTTGGCTAGCCAAGATACCAGTCAGCGCACCAATGCTCTTGGAGCTTCGAGACAAACTGAAGAAGTTTGCTGCGATTGGAACGCTAAGCTGATGCCGAAGGGAAACCAGCCCATAAGGGTATTCGATTTTTTCTCCGGCTGCGGAGGTACAAGCTGTGGTTTCCAAACCGCTGGGCTCGATATTGTTTGGGCTCTCGATATCGACGCTGACTCTGCTGCTACATTCAGACAGAATTTCCCTAAATCAGAATTCCTTCAAGCTGACATCAGAAGTGTCGATCCAATCGTACTTGAACCCTTAATGAATCGCAGCGATAGTCCAATTGTTTTCTCTGGATGCGCTCCGTGCCAGCCGTTCTCGCGTCAAAACAACCACAAGAAAGGTTTGGATCCTAGACGCAGTCTACTTTCTGAATTTGCTCGCTTTATCAGCCATTGGCTACCGGACTATGTGTTTGTCGAGAATGTTCCAGGCCTGCAGAAGATTGATGGATCAAGAGGCCATTTTTCCGATTTCCTCAATCTTTTGAATCATTTGGGTTACCGATCCGACTTTGGGGTAGTTCCTGCATTGTGGTTTGGCGTTCCGCAAACCAGAGAGCGGTTGATTTTGCTGGCATCCAAGCACTCGACAATCAAATTGCCACAACCAACGCATGGACCGGGATCATTGCCATTTTCTACCGTCAGGAATTGGCTCAATGGATTGCCTGCTCTTCGCGCCGGTGAACGAAATGCCAATGATCCTGATCATCAAGCCGCTTCCCTTTCAGAATTAAACCTCAAGCGAATTGGCGCAACACCGGAGGGCGGCGGAAGAGAAAGTTGGCCGAGTGAACTTTGGCTAGACTGCCATAGAAACCATAAAGGGCATAGCGATGTTTATGGGCGAATGAGGTGGGATCGACCCGCATCAGGACTAACTACGCGATGTATCAGCTATTCGAACGGCCGCTTTGGGCATCCACAACAGATGCGAGCCATATCAGTGCGAGAAGCAGGCTGCCTTCAGACATTTCCTCGTACGTTCAGATGGCAGGGCACCCTATCTTCAAAGGCGCGCCAAATTGGCAATGCCGTGCCACCATTGATGGCGCGACGCGTTGCAGAGGCGATTCTACTCCAATCGCAAGCTTAGAAAATTCAAGCGTACAATTTCTCCAGCAACCCAACGTGATACAGCTCATGCCCGCCAATAATGTAGGCGAGGGCCCGCGCACTGATCGGATGATCTGACGCCGTCCCAACACGGTCCCACATCTCTCCCGTCACGCCCCGAAGCTGCATCACTGTAGACTTGCGCACACACTCAAACTCATCGATCAACTCCTCCATCGGCTGCTCATCAAACCGAGCCCCGTTCACCAGCACATCCTGATCAAAGCCCGGCAACGGCGTCGTATCCCCACGCGAAATCCGCAAAGCCCGGTACGCCATCACCCGCTCGGTATCGATCATGTGCCCCAGCACCTGCTTCACACTCCACTTGCCTGGCGCATATCTCCGCTCCGGCTCAAGGCTCCGCAGCAGCGCAATCGTCAACGGCAACTGCTCTGCCAAATGCCCCACAATATCTTCAGAATTTACAAGCGTCACATAACGCCCAAAGAAAGGCGCATAGTCGGCGGCCGTCGGTAATCCAGATCCCATATGCGCATCATGGTAACGCAACACCCGGATGTGAGAAGCTACCCACATGCCGATCTTCGATTTCGATTCCGCGCCCAACCATCGCCTGGTAACGCAGCTCGCCGATGGACGCTCGAAGATGATCTCCTGCCGCAAGCCGGCCAAGCACTGCATCCTCTTCGTACACGGCTTCAACGGCGACGCAATCGACACCTGGGCGGGTTTCGACACCATCGCCCTCAATGATCCCGATCTCGCCGAAACAGACCTCATCTTCTTCGGCTACGACGGTGTCCGCTCCAACGCCCTCGCCGCCTCCAGCTTCCTCTTCGATCTCCTCGACAGCGCCATGACCGACGGCAAAGCCCTCCACCCCATCCGCTCCTCTGCACCCAACTACGAAACCTGCGTCCTCGCCGCCCACTCCCTCGGCGCGCTCGTCACAAGATGGGCTCTCATCCGCGCCAATCAACAAAAACTCGACTGGCTCGACAAGATCCGCTATATCCTCTTCGCCCCCGCCCACTCCGGCGGCATCATCGTCGACAGCGTTACAGAGCTGCTCGGTTCCAACCCCATCTCCGCCTTCATCGGCAGCGCCGCCAAAGTAAAGATCCCTCTACTCCTCGAACTAAAGCCAGACTCATCCATTCTGAAGTCTCTGCAGGAACACACCATCCACGCCGCAGCCTCAGGCTGCACCACCATCAAAGCCCGCCGCGTCCTCATCGCCGAACACGAAGAAATCGTTAGCAACCTGCCCTTTCCCGGAGACCCCTTCCCCACCGCCATCCGCGGTGCCACTCACACCAGCGTCTCGAAGCTCAAAGACTTCCCGCACCTGATCACCTACGTGAAGGAGCTCCTCTAATGAGCAACCTCCTGGATAACTTCAAATACCTCACAGACCGCCTCTTTCTCGGTGAAGACCACAAAGCCATTGAGGCCGCATTCAAATCAAAATCGCCCGAAGCGCTCAAGCAAATCTTCCGCGATCACGTACCCGACCTCAAGGGCATCTCCGACCCCGCCGAGATTGCCCTCCGCCGCCACATGGACAATTGGCTCAACGAAGTCAGCCTCTTCTATCTCTCCTGGCTCTCCGGTTACAGCATGAACCCGGTGAACACAGAACCAGGCAGTCGCATCTTCGCGATCCTCAGCCACGCCTCACTCCGGCCCTACTACGAGAGCTACTATAAGCAAGCCCTACCTTGTCTGTTTTGCCTCCACCTCGAAGGCAGCGAAGTCACCCAACAACTCTCTCCCGGCGCCTTTGAACACTTCGCCAGCCTCTACGAGCGATTCCGCAACGATCGTGAACTAGCCTGTTTCCTCGAGTTCCTCGACGGCTACTGGTACGGCAAGCCCCCTGCAATCGTCAATATCGACACAGTAATCCGCGCCTTCGAAAATCCAGAACGCATCGTCGAGGCTGCCTTCCGCTCCACCTCACAACTCACCCCGCTCGACAGTGGCATCATCGGTCTCCTCCACTTCGCCACCTTCTGCACCTCGCTCTACGAATTCCTCGAGCGCTGCAAAGACTTCCCCCTCCTGCAATCCGCCTTCTGGTTCTTCTACGCCTACTGGTTCCGCGAGTACAAAAAAGACGTCAAAACCCTCTCCATCCAGGCCATACAGAATGCCACTCAAAATTCTACGGACACCGGTGCTCAAGCCTTGGCCAGCGTCTCTCAAAGCGATCTCAACACCATCATGACCGCTCTCACCGGCAACAAATACGCCACTGTGTTGATCGAAAACTTCCCGGTCACAGACATCGGCATCGCCTCATTCGATCTCACCGAAAAAGCAACCCTAAAGTCCGATCTCGCCTCTCGCTTTGCTGCCTACAACAAGCCGCGCACCAACTAGCGCGGCAGCGTCACAATGCCCCACGGCGAACCCGGCGAAGCAATCCGCTTCACCACGGCCCGTGTTGCAACATCAATCACCGATATGTCATTGCCCGGCCCATTGGCCGTAAACAAAGTCTTGCCGTCCGGCGACAGCCCAAGCCCCCAGGGCCTGCGCCCAGCTTCTACTTCGCCTTCCACCTTGCCACTAGCCCCATCAAGAAAGAACACTTTCTTGCCCCGACCCGTGCTGACAAAAAGCGTCTTCGCATCGGCCGACAACAACACCTTCATCGGCTTCACCACGCCCGCCTCACCCAACTGCACCGTCTGCGTCACAGCCTTCTTCGCGATGTCGATCATCACGATCGTGCCATCATTCTCGGCATTCACCCAGGCCCGGTTCAGATCCGGCAAAAACGCAATCGACCGTGGCCTTCTCCCCACTTTGATGTTCTCGATCAGCTCACCCTTGGCCGTATCAATCACTGCCACCGTCCCGGCATCCTCTGACGTCACCAGCACCAGCTTCCCGTCCGGGCTCACCGTCACCCCTTCAGGCTCCTCGCCCGTCTTGATCTCCTTCACAATCTTCTCCGCCGCCAGATCCAGAATCGAAGCCCCACCCACATCCTCATTCGACACATAGAGCAGCTTGCCATCCTTGCTTAAGTCAAACTCCTCAGGGTCCGACCCACTCTTGATCACCTTCAGCAACTTCTGCGACGCCACATCAAACACCCCAATGCCGTCTGCATTCTTGTCAGGTGGCGGCAGCGTACTCTCATCCACACCCGGCCCCGCAATCGGCGAACCACTCAGCGCCACATAAATCGTCTTCCCGTCGGCACTTGCATGAATCCCGCGCGGCCTCTTCCCCAGCGGCACCTTCGCCTCCACTTCCATCTTGTTGGAATCGATGATCGTCAGATCCCCGCTCACCTCATTGGTGACATAAACCCTATACCCACCCGGCTTCTCCTGGCTGCACCCAACCAGAAAAACAACCAACACAAATAGAAGTGATCGCATCATGACGATCATTATTTCATTGTCCGTTGAAGCTAAAGTCCAGCCGCGCTTTTGAGCCACTGGCAACCACCAGCGTCTTCTCCTGCAACCCCAACTTTTCATGCCAAGCTACCACCTGATAGGTCCCTACAGGCAGATCCTGAAACTCAAAGCTACCGTCCCCGCCAGTCACCGCAAAAAACGGATGCTCCACCACCCCAATCCACGAGCGCATCCACTTATGCACATTACACTTCACTCGAATCATCACCTCCGGCTGCACAAAGCGCCGCGACAGCGGCCCGTCCTCCGGCGCCTGGCTCTGATTCCACTCCCGGTTCACCTTCGCCTCCGGGTGAATGTTGTGTGTCACCGGGTCTGAGTTGGTCACCTGCAAAGCCTGCCCTGTCTGCATCCCGATCACACGCGGCTCAAACCAGCAGCCCTTCTGATCGATCTTCACAGCCGTCTTCGGCGCTTCAAACTTCTTCCCCTCAAGCCCGCCCTTCACATAAACAAACACGTTCGCGAGCGTTCCCTCCGGGCTCACCACCACAGTCTGCTCCTCACGCGGCGCTTCCGGGTAAAGCTTCTTGCACTGCGGGTCCTGCTCCATATCAATCACAACCGCTTTGGCAATCTGCCCGGCAAACTTCACCTGGCCCGCAACACTCCCCGGCGGCTCCACCGCCTTCGGCGCACACCCACAAACCACAAACACCAAAGCAAGCAGCCACTTCATTTCGCTTCCACTCCGTTCAACGATTCCAGAAAAGCCACCAGCGCATCCCGCTCGCGTCCGCTCAACTCGAGCGGCCGAATCTGCGGGTCCAGATGATCATTCGAATTCCCGCCACCCACATAAAAATCCACCACCTGCTTCAGCGTCTTCAAGCTCCCGTCATGCATGTAAGGCGCAGTCCGCGCCACATTCCGCAAAGAAGGCGTCCGAAACTCGCCCTTGCCCCTCCCCTGGTCCACCAGCACCCCTTCCGAGTTCACACCAACTCCGATGTTGTGAAACTGCTCATCGGTAAATAAGGCATCCTTGGGGCCAATCGTATGGCACGTTACACAATGCTGCCCAAAGATCTTGAACCCCTCCACGGCCTCGCTCGACAGCGCCCCTCTGTCGCCACCATACGTGTAACGATCAAACGCCGAATTCCCGCTCAGCAGCGTCCGCTCATAACTGGCAATCGCAAAAAGCACCTTCTCGAGCGTGAGCTTCATCGGCCCATATTCAGGATCTGCAGCCAACCGCGCCATCAGCAATTCAGGCTTGTGGTTCATCTCAAGCTCATTGCCCATCGGCCCTGCCGCCTGCTCTTCCAGGCTCCCGGCGCGCCCGTCCCAGAACTGCACCCGCCAATATGCCGCATTCAAAACAGTAGGCGCATTCCGCTTCCCCGTCTTGCCACCCACGCCCACAGACACCTTCCGCGCATCGGCAAAACCAGTCTCCGGGTTATGGCAACTGGCGCAGGAAATAGTCTTGTCCAGAGAAAGCTTCGTATCGAAGAACAACTTCTTGCCCAGCGCAATCTCATCGGCCGTCGCAATCCGTTCCACCCTGAGAGGCGGCAAACCAAGCGGCCCCGGCACCTCCACAACCGTCTGTTTGCAGGAGCAAAGGGTCAGCACAACCAGGGCAACGTACTTCATCTCTCTATAATCATTATTGAGCCATGACCTTCTTTTGTGCTGCCCTTTTCGCAATCACCTTACCGGACGCCCCAGGCAAGGCAACCACCGAAAAGCTCTGCAGCGCCTGTCACGGCGTAAACACCTTCGTCAACCGGCGTGAAACCAAAGAAGCCTGGACAGAACTTGTCGAAGACATGTTGCGGCGAGGTCTCGAAGGGGACGACGCTGAAATCAGCGAAATCACCAACTACCTCGCCACCAACCTCTCCAAAGACGCGCCCGCCCCGCGAGTGAACGTCAATCAGACCAACGCTCGCGATCTCGCCACAGGCCTTGGTATCACCGAAACCAAAGCCCGTCTCATCGTCAAACACCGCGAGGCCAACGGCAACTTCAAGACCATCGACGATCTCCTCAAAGTGCCCGGCATCAACATGCGCGCCATCGAATCCAAACGCGCCCAGATCGACTTCTAGCCGAGCCCCTTCACCTTCCAGCCCTGCCGGTACTTGCGCTTCAAAAACGCATTCGCCGCCTTCTCGTTCTTAAACTTCAACCGGCTGCTATCCCACTCCAGCGTCGTCTTTGGAAAGCGCGTAGCCAGGCTTCCCAGCAGCACCGTCTCGCTCAGCGGCCCTGAATAATCAAAGCCAGCAGAAGTCTTGCCCTTGCCCTGAATCGCATCCACCCACTGATGGTAGTGATCGTTCGTTTTCAGCTCAGGCAGCTTGAAGTCTTTGAAAGACGCCACCGGATAGAAGCTCGGAAACGCCACATGCGGCAGCAGCATAACGCCCTTGGTCCCCACAAAAATCGACCCCTGCCCCGGCATCTTCGTCCCCTCAATCAGCGCCTGTATCTCGGCAGGAGGCTTCTCGTCACCGTCATACCAGGTCACTGCCACAGTCTTGCCCTCGGTATAAGCCGTACCCGGAAACACATACTTCACAATCGCGTTGATGGCCCACGAGTGTTCACTCGGTGCTGGCCCCTCAGCCCTCACCGTCAACGGCCCGGTAACTCCAAGTGCCCCAAACACCGGGTCATAGATATGGCAGCCCATGTCCCCAAACGTGCCCGTGCCAAACTCCAGCCTCTTCCGCCAATTCCCAGGATGGCAATAATCTTTGATGTAAGGCTCCGTCTTGCCAACGCCAATCCATCCATCCCAATCAAGCGTCGCAGGCACTGCATCACTCGCACTCGGCCTCGGCGTCGTATCGCCCCACTTCTTGTTGCTCCAGGCGTGTACTTCCTTGATCTTCCCGATCGCACCAGCCTGAATCACCTGTACCGCCGTCTGGTATTCGGCATTCGAGTGAATCTGAATCCCCATCTGCGTCACCAGATTCTTCGCCTTTGCATATTCAGCAACCTTGCGCGATTCCTGCACGTGCGATGTAAGCGGCTTCTGGCAGTAAACATGCAACCCGCGACGCATTGCGGCCATACTCTGCGGCGCATGCATGTGATCGGGAGTGCCAACACAAACTCCGTCCAGGTTCTTGTATTCCTGATCGAGCATCTTGCGCCAGTCCTGATAGAGCTTGGCCTTCGGATACTTCTCGCTCACACGTTTGTTGCGCAACGTATCCACTTCAGCAACCGAGATCAAGTCAACAGAGGAGTGCGTCGCAATCCCATCCAGCGTAGCCCAGGCCATCCCTGAGGCCCCCATCGAAGCCAACCTCACTCTGCCACTGGGAGGCGCTGAAATCAGATTCCGGATAAAGAAAGGGGCGGCGAGGAATGCTCGCCGCGAATGATTCGACATGCTCTCTAAGATATCTAACGAACGCTCACTGTGACTCCTGCCGGGCTGGCAATATTGCCAACCGTCACAACCACCGGCAAGTTGCCAGCCGCAACGCTCGTCGGAATGCGCACATTCAACTGGAAGACTCCAGCCACCAATCCCGGTGCGGCGCCAGCGTAATCGACGATGGCCGGTTGGCCACCAATCGTAACGCTGACAGCCAGCCGGGGACGGGCAAGCACATCAGCTGTAATTTGCCCATCGTTGCTACCGGGGTCGGTGATCCCTTCACAGCGCCATTGGCAGCCGTATTCAGCGAGTAATCCTGGTTCAGAATTGCTCCAGGCCCACTGCCACTCGAGTTCGCCGTAAACAGTGCCGGCGAGGCAGCCGCCACCGCCATCGAAACCACATTCGAACGAACCCCCAGATACTCAAGCTGCACCTGCGTCGTCGCGCGTCCACCCACCGCATAAGGCACAATCGCACTCACCTGACCCTAAGAAGCGTAAACAAGCGGAGCGGCAACGCCATCAAAGTAAACTCGTGTTGCCCCCACCTCAGTAGCAAACTTGTTCCCGCTCACAGAAATGCCTGCCAGCTGCACCGGCCCCAGATTCGTGCCGTAGAGTACAACCAGTTCACCAGGAGCAACCGGGCCCGCCTTGCTGCTGGCCGCATTCACAATCGCGCCAGCGCTAATCACCGGGGGCGGCGGAGTCACACGCAAAACAACAGGCACCTCAAACGGGCTGTTCAACGCATCCGGCGAACTAAAGATCAACTTGCCCTGATACTCTCCAACCGCAACCCCACGCGCTTCCACGCTCACCTGGATATTCGCATCTGTGGTTCCGCTGGCTGGCGTAGCCCTAAGGAAATCACCTTCGATTCGCATGCTGTACGGAATGGCCGCACAGGCAGAGATGCGCAAGGTCTGCGCGCCAGGTGCTTGCGTAAAGCCAAGCCTTGCCTGATCCGCAATCAACCGCGGGTCACAAACCTTCGCAAGAAAGGCTTCGGTGCTCGGCCCAAACGAACTGCGAAAGGCCTGCTTCAGCGGAAAGTTCGCAGAGGCTGTTTCGCCTCCGAAGTAAATGGCTCCCGATGGGTCCACAGCAACTGCATTTGCCTCTTCATTGCTGCTGCCCCCAAACAGTGTGCTGAACTCAACCTCAAGCGTAACCGGGTTGAACTTCAACACAAACGCATCATTGTCTCCGCCACCAAAACCCTGCAACGCGCGCACCGAGGGAAAGTCCTGCGATCTTGCCAGCCCCGCCACGATAATCTTGCCTTCCGGGTCAATCGTAATCGCCTGTGCACCCTCGCCATACTTAGACCCACTCCTTACCGTGCCGCCGTAGTAGGTAGCGTAAAGCAACTCTGTTCCCGATGAATTCAACTTGGCAAAGAACGCATCGCTATTGCCACGCAGGCTTCGTTGCAGCGCATCCGGAGTAGTAGGGAAGTTGTTGTTCGTTGAGGATCCGGCCACCCAGATCGCACCGCTTGCATCGAGTGCAATGCCACGCGCCATGTCATCGCCCGCTCCGCCCAGATAGGTGAAGAAAGCTAAGCCCTCGCCATTCGGGTGCACCTTAGCAACAAACGCATCTTCCGTCCCCTGATAACGGGTCTGATATGCACCGGGAGTCGCGAAGTTAGGCGATCGCGTTGCGCCCGTAACGTAAGCGCTGCCAACCGAATCCACTGCAATCCCCCAACCCTCTTCAAAGCCCGTACCGCCCATATAACTGCTGTAGCCAAGCCGGTAGTTAGGGGCTCTATACATGGCCACAAACGCGTCTTGCGAAGCCCCGCCTAGCTGTGGTTGCCAGGCGTTTACCAGCGGAAACGTCGTTGAAGTCGTCTGGCCAGTTACATAAATGTTCTTGTTCGCATCCACTGCAATCGCATTTAAGGCATCATTGCGCTCACCCCCGTGATAGGTAGAAAACAGCAACTTATCCCCTGCAGCATTCAGCTTCAGAACGAAGCCAATATTGAGCCCTGGCTGATTCGATTGCACCGGGTTCGCCATCGGAAAATTACGCGCCCCAGTCTGGCCTGTCACATAAGCATTGCCCTCATCATCAATAGCGATTGCAGTGGGCGTTGTGTTGGACGATCCACCAATGATTGTGGAATAAACCAGCTCGTTCCCACCAGGCTTGAACTTCGCGACATAGCCATAAGACACCGCCCCCTGATAGGGCGTCAGGTTTGTTCCTTTCAGCGGAAAGTCCATCGAGACAGTCTGCCCGGTAACGTAAACCGCACCCTCTTTATCTGCTGCGATTCCCGTAATGTAGTCCGCACGATTCCCACCCAGAAACGTGGAATACACGAGCACAGGGTCAATCACCAAAGGATGCCTCGAGTCGTAAGCACCAACTCGAAAGCCAAAGCGCCCATTTGCCCGTGCTTCGTAACGCGCAGCAACCAGGCTTCGCTTGCCGTTGATCTCCTGATACGCAACCGGCGCTTTGTGCGTCAACACCTGATCCCCCAACTGCATCTAGAGCTCCCCACCCGGCATCACCTTCATCCGGTCTGCACCCTCAAACACCATTTCAATCTGCTGCGCAGAACGGCCGGCAGCAACCACAAAGTCGTATTCCAGTTGGTTTTCTGCACTGTGATAAACAAGGTCAATCCCAGGGTAGACAGCCTTATATTCAACGCGTGAATAGTTCGCCGCCTCACTTCTACTGCCCCCGACAAAATAGTTGGTCTTGTACGAAAGAGGCCGCAACGCTTCAATCGAAGCTGGTGCCTGGCTCTGCCCAAGCGACATGCGAAGGCTCCGCCCATTTGGGCTCAAACTCAGCACAGCCTCCCGCTCCCGCAAGAAAAGCGAATAGCCTTTTCCACGGGCAAGATATCGCACAGAAGCATGTGTCTGCCCCTGATTCTTTTCAAAACTATAAGGAAATTCAACCGCTGCAGCCAGGGCAGGCAAGAGTGATAACAGGACGAGGTTTCTCATTTTTAGCTCAGCAAATGACGCGCATTCGTGAGCCAAATCAGATCAGTCGATCAAACCATTTCGCACTGCAAATCGCACCAGTTCACCCGTCGAATGCAGATTCAACTTCTCCATGATCCGCCCCCGGTGTGCCTCAACCGTATAGACGCTCAGGTTCAGCGTGACCGCGATTTCCTTGTTCGTCTTACCCTCGGCAATCATCTGCAGCACTTCGCGTTCCCGGCTTGAAAGCAGGTCAATCGGGTCCGTCACATGCTTTCGATAATCAGTCAGCACCGCATCAGAAACACCAGAACTCAGATAGCCTTCACCACGAGCTACGGCTCGAACAGCCGACACCAGATCCCCTTCACCCGAGTCCTTAAGCAAATAGCCACAGGCCCCTGCGCGAAGAATCTCACGCACATACACAGAGTCCTTATGCATCGACAATGCCAGCACCCGCGTCTTCGGCAATGCCGCCGCAATCCTTCGCGTTGCCTCAATCCCGTTTAGTTCCGGCATCGTCACATCCATGATCACAACATCCGGCTGCAAGGCCGTCGCCTGTTCTACAGCCTCCCGGCCATTCGCTACCTCACCCACAACCTCAAGATCAGCCTGTGCGTCCAGGATCATCCGAAAGCCGCTGCGGACAACGGAGTGATCATCCGCCAATAGTATTCGTGTTTTCTTGTTCGACATTTTGCGTTGTATTTCCTGCAGGAACCCAAACCTCGATTTTCACTCCGGCACCGGGAAAGGTAGACACTTTCATTTCCCCGCCAGCTTGGCGTGCCCGTGCCCTCATGCCAGTAAGCCCCACGCTCGACGCAGGCGGCTGCGTTGGGCGAAATCCTTGCCCGTCATCTTCAATCTCAAGCCAGATCTTGTCTTGCTCCTCGCGTAATTCCATGCGGACAAGGCTTGCCCCGGAGTGCCGGGCAATATTGGTCAATGCCTCCTGGGCGATGCGAAAAACATGTGTCTCAGCCTCATCACCAAGCCGGCACTTCAGATTCGAAACAAAGTGCACGGCAAGGCCAGTACGCTGCGAGAATTTTTCAGTCAGCCATCGCAAGCCCGCCTCCAGCCCAAAGTCATCGAGAATCACAGGCCTCAGCAACTGCGAAAGCTCACGTACGTTAGCGATAGCCTCGTCCACCAGATGCAGGCAATCCTGGCGTCGCGCAGCAAACTCACTCGGGTTCGAGGCCACCAGATTCGCCTTCACCGCCGCAAGCGATTGGCCCAGTTCATCATGCAGTTCATGAGAGAAACGCCGGGCCACGGTCTCCTGCGTCTGCAGCATGTGCCACGACACCTTGTTCAACTCTCCCGCTTGCCACTGCATCTG
>JBIPMY010000011.1:0-37158 GCA_044376335.1 Bryobacter sp. | reverse complement strand
CCGTTTCCTAACCTGCATCAGGAAATGACTTCGAAAATCGCCTCTACTTCAACTGCAACTCCCGTTGGGAGGCTGGCGAAGCCGAGGGCAGACCGGGCGTGAAAGCCATCTCCGGTTTTGCCGAAAACCTGATGAAAGAGGTCTGAGGCTCCATTGATGACAAGGTGATGGTCGTTGTAGTCAGCAGCTGAATTGACGCAGCCGAGCACCTTGATGACGCGGAGGCCATTGAGGGTGCCGTGGGTATTCCAGACCGAATTGAGGATTTTGGCGGCACAATCGCGGGCGGCGCCGTAGCCTTCTTCGGTAGAAACACCGGCACCGAGTTTGCCCTTCAGGGTGGAAACGTGGCCGGAACTGTAGAGGAGATTCCCCGAGCGGATACAAAGGTTCAGATAACCAGGGGTTTGCTTTTCAAAAACGAGGCCGAGTTCTTCGGCAATTTGTTGGGCGGACATAAAGACTGACTTCCAGATTAGCGGGCTTCGAAGACGAATAGGCGACTGGGGAAGTCTTCTGGCAGAAAGTAAAGCTTGCCGTTGCGATAGGTCATGCCTTCGTGGGCATAGCTGAAGTTTTTGTCGGTTGCACCGGTGAGGATGCGGCGAACGAGTTTAAAATCCGGGATGGAAACCCATTCGACGGCTCCCTGCTGGCGGGTAATCTGGCCTGAGCCCATCAGAAGGTCACCATCCATCTTGAGGTCCTGCCAGGAAGTGGTGATGGGGTTTGGAGCTTTGAGCAGTTGCTGGCCGCTTTTGGTCCACTGATATAGGGTGCGGCTCGACCAGGAACCTCCAATGAGGAAGCTCTTGCCAGCGGCGATACAGCCGATGTGGTCGTTGACTTCGAAGGAAGTTTCAAGAGCGAGGGTGTGTTTGTTTCGACGTTCGATCGTAGTTGGCCCGTCGCGGTCATATTCAGCGACTGGGATCCAGATGGAATCGCCATCGAGGGTTATGCCGCCGGGGTGGATTCGTTTGCCCTGCTGAACTTCTACCTGAGCCAGTAGCTTTCCCGAGGCGGCATCGATCTTCGAGAGGTAGCCTTTGCCTGCCTTGGCGTCGACAGAGCTGATCCAGAGAAGTTTGTCTTCGGTATCGATCCCTTGAACATGGTGGAGATTCGGCTCGATAGCAAGCATTTGTGGTTCACGCCAGGTATCGAGTCGCTCTGTGGATTGCAAAAACACAGCCATTAGAAGTAGAAGGTGCATCGTTAACTTTCCAGCATTTCATGTTTCTCTTACAAGGCGGTGACAGACCGATAAGGAGTTTCGGGGAGAACTCTGCGCATGACCACACAAGAGACTGAACTAAGTGCCGGTAGCTGGACAACAAAGTCCAAAACAAGCCATCATTTGAATATGGGCACAAGTGGAACTTCACTCAATCCGGAGCGGCCTCGGCTGAGTACGCACCAAAAAGCGCTATCGATCAATCTTGATCCTGTGCGCTACGGTACCTTCGCCGAGATTGGGGCAGGACAGGAAGTTGCGCGCTGGTTCTTCAAGGTGGGCGCAGCGGCGGGGACAATCTCAAAGTCCATCTCTGCCTACGACATGACCGTAAGTGATGCCATTTATGGCAAGAGCAAGCGTTATGTTTCAAGAGAACGGCTTGAGAAGATGCTCGACTATGAGCATCACTTGAATGTAGAGCGTCTCGGGGCAGCGCGTGGGGACTCAACTGCCTTCTTCACTTTCGCCAATACGGTTTCAGCCTTAAACTTTCGCGGCAACAACGAGTGTCACGGCTGGATGGGAGTGCGCTATCAGGCCTTTCCGGGCGACAGCGACAACCAGATTATTCTGCATGTTCGCATGCGCGACAAAGAGAACTCGCTACAACAGGAAGCACTCGGAATCGTTGGCGTGAACCTACTTTACGCCGCCTTCTTTTTGCATCATGCGCCCAACCAGATGCTCGAATCTTTGCTGGACAACCTGAGCACCGAGCGGCTTGAAATCGACATGATCGATTTCTCTGGCATCGAATTCCGCCGGGTCGACAATCGCGTGATGAGCTTGAAACTCGTACAGCTTGGGCTGAGCGGGGCGGCGATGTTTGGGCCGAAGGGTGAGGTGCTGCAGCCATCCGAGGTGTTACGCAAGAAGCCGATTCTGGTGGAGCGGGGCAGCTTCCGTCCGGTGACGAAGGTGAACATCGACATGATCGATTGTGCCCGCGAACAATTCTCGAAGGAGGCCGAAGTCAAGGGCGATCAGGTTGTAGAGCTGATGGAGATCACGATGAGGAATCTCCTGTCGGGCGGCGACATTGACTTGCGGGACTTTCTGGCTCGGGCAGACTTGCTGGCAACCGCCGGCAAAACAGTTTTGATTTCTGATTACTTCGAGTATTACCGGCTTGCAGCCTATCTGGGCCGCTATACAAACGATCCCATCGCTATCACGATGGGTGCGGCGAGCTTGAAGGATCTCTTCAGCGAACAGTATTATTCGGGCCTTGAAGGTGGAATTCTCGAGGCATTTGGGCGCCTCTTTACTCGTGACCTGCGAATCTACGTATACCCGCTGCTGGAAGGGGATTCCAAATCTCTCACCACGGCAGACAACATCGAGATGCCGCTGGAGCTGAAGAATCTCTACATGCACCTGATGGATCGGGGCCGGATCCGGTCGCTCGAAAACTACGACAAAGATGTACTGCACATCTTCTCGCGCGATGTCCTGCGACGGATCAAAGAGCAGGACAAGAGTTGGGAAGACATGGTGCCTAAAGAAATCGCCGAGACGATCAAGACTCGACGTTTCTTTGGCTGGCAGCCCGAATAAGCGGCTTCCTTTTCAGACATCGAAAAAAGTTTCGTGATGTTTTGCGTCTTGCTGTCACTCGTGAGAGAAGGACAGGACACAAAGCATGCGCAGCTATTCAGTGGGCCGCGACGCAGCGGCTGATATTCCTATTGCGGACACCTCTGTCAGCCGCCTGCATGCCGTAATTGGCGATGCAGGAGGCGGCAGGCTGAGCGTCACCGACCGCGGCAGCAGCAACGGCACCTTTGTGGTGCGCGAAGGTGTGGCGCGGGCAATCCAGTCAGAACAAATCAATGAAACCGACGTGGTGCGCTTTGGCACGGTTGAGATTGCCGTGGCAGACCTTTTGGCGATCTTGCGCACCAAGAGCGGCCCTGCGCCCGATTCGACACCGCTAGCCAGAAGTGTGCGCCTGGTGCGTTGCTGCTGTGGCGCGGTAAAGCCTGCTGGCAGTACTTGTCCGTTTTGCAACTCATAGGAAAATCATGAACCCGACACAGATGAATCCCGCTCCTCAAATGGCCGCGACTCCGGTACGGCGTCAGTTGGATGGCTTCTGGTTTCGCCCAGACCGCCGGTTAACAGCCTTTGCGGCCCTGGGTGTTTCCTTGTTGTTTATCGGCATGGGAAGCCTGCTGCCGGAAGGGCGGGCAAGCGTGCTTCTCTTTGACCGGCCATCGCTGCACTTCCCTTACCCGCTGACGATTCAGAACCTGATGCACGTCGTGTTCTTCCTTGGCCTCGGCGAGTTGTTTGTGCGCTGGCGCGCTGGCGCACGTGAAGAGGCATTGCTGCATGCAGGCTTTTTGCCTGAGGACGAGCAGACCGTGTTGACGCCGAAAGATCTCGGGCCGATCCGGCGCCGTGTGATGGGCCAGTTTGACCGCGATAGCGGCTTTGTTGCGTCTCTCATCAACCTTGCCATTTTGCAATTTCAATCGAGCCGATCTGTCGAGCAGGCAGCCGGGGTGCTGACAAGCAGCCTTGAGCTGCTGGCACACCGGGTAGACCTGCAATACGGCATGGTGCGATTTGTGGCGTGGCTGGTGCCTACACTCGGCTTTATCGGCACTGTCTTTGGCCTGGGCGCGTCGCTGGCCGCAGCGGGAGACCCTGGCAAGGCACTCGACTTGAAAGAGATGGCCAAGACTCTGGCCGTAGGCTTTGACTGCACGATGGTGGCGCTAGCGCAAAGCGCTTTGCTGGTCTTCATTTTGCAACTGGTGCAAGAGCAGGAAGAGCGGGCCGTAAATCTGGCCGGCGACTACACCTTGCGCAATCTGATCAACCGCCTGTACGTAGGCAACTAAAGCCATGAAAGCAAGAAACCGGGAAATCAACATCTTCAACATGTCGTTGCTTGACATCTTGTGTGGAGCGCTTGGAGTCTTCTGCTTTATGACGCTGGTGTTGTTTCCGTACTGGCGCCCGACCGGGGCCAATGCAGAAGACCTTGAGAAGAATAAGCAGGCTATTGAGCAAGAGATGAAAGAGCTCAAAAAGAAGCTAGGCGAGAGCGTAGATGGTAAGCAGATACTCCAGCAGGTGGAACAGCTTGAGCAACGCTTGCAACAGCAACAGGGAGACCTGAATCGCGCCCGGCAGGAACTGGCCGAGAGTGACAAGAAAGTCGAAAAACTGGAAAGGCGAAATCCGGTTGTGACCACTATGACGTGGACTGGGCCGCAAGATCTTGACCTCTTTCTTGAACCTGTCAATTTTGGCTATGACGGGGGAAAAATGACCGAGCGGATGGACCCGAAAAAGAAACAGTCCACAAACTTTGCGGGTGAAACGAAGTCGGACTATTCGAGCGGGCCTGCCACCGAGGTATGGGCCACGCGCGACGCAGTTACCGGTGGGGAACAGAAGGTTTACTACAAGCTGCTCAGTACCAATGGAAGCACGGCGCCCACCTATGTAGGGGGCTATTTTTTGGCGAACGACAACCTGAGCCTGTTGCCCGATGCGCAACTCAGCCAGGAGAAAACGGCCGTCTGGGTAGGCACGCTGAAGACAGACAAAGACTATACGGTGACCTTTGAAGCTTCACCGGAATTCAAAACCAGTTTCGCCAAAAAACTGGAAGCATACAACCAGCGCAATCAGAAGGGAGCGAACCAATGATTCGCTGCACAGAAGGACATTTCTACGACCCGGCCAAGCATCATGCCTGCCCCTGGTGCCCGAAGCCGGTGGAGATGGCGGCACCGATCATCCCGGGAGGCAAGACAACTCCACTGCGTGCTGAAGTTGCAGCCGCGCCTGCCGCCATACCCGTAGGCGGCAAGACTGTGCCGCTGATGCGTGGAGGCGGGAAGGTAGAGCCGGTGGTGGGCTGGCTGGTTTGTGTTGAGGGGCCAGACCGGGGGCAGGATTTCAGGCTGCATGCAGCGAAGAACTTTGTCGGGCGATCCCCGGCAATGGATGTGAGCATCGCAGGCGATGAGACTGTTTCGCGAGACAAACATGCAGTCGTTATGTTTGAGCCGAAGCAGGCGAGTTTCTGGTTGGCACCAGGGGACTCGAGCGGGCTGGTTTACTGCAATGGCAACGTAGTGCACGCAGCGATGGAGCTGAAAACGGGCGACGTGATCGAAGTGGGCAAGAGCAAGCTTGCACTGGTGCCGTTTGTAACGGAGCAATTTCGCTGGGACTCATGAGATACGCATTCGGCAACGCGCAGCATATTGGGCAAAGGGAAGGGCAGCAGGATGCCTTTGGCTTTTCAGACCCTGATAACGCGGAGTTCTGCGCGCATGGCGGTTTTCTTGCGGTGTTGGCCGATGGCATGGGCGGGCTTGAAGCTGGCGAGATTGCAAGCCGCACAGCAGTGAAGGTGTTCCTTGACACTTACCTCAGCAAAGGCGTGGACGAGGAGATTCCGCAAGCGCTGGGCAGAGCTTTGGTAGCAGCGCAGCAGAAGGTGCTCGAGCTCGCTGCAACCGCCCAACTGGGAACAACTCTTGTGGCGGCAGTGTTGCACGAAAGATCCTTGTACTGGATCTCGGTGGGAGATAGTGCGCTTTATCATGTGCGCGGAAACGAGCTGACGCAAGTGAACCGGTCTCACGTTTACGCAATCGACCTTGATGCCCGTGTTCTTGCCGGAGAGCTAAGCCTTGAGCTGGCGCTGGCCGACCCACAGCGGGAATCGCTCACCAGCTATCTGGGCATGACGAACCTGCAGTTGGTAGACCGCAACTTGCGCCCCATGGCGATGGCCGAAAACGATGGGCTGCTGCTGGCGAGTGATGGCTTGTTTAAGACGATTGCTCCTGGGAAATTTCCACCTCGCAACGGAGACGCGCAGGACTACTGTGAGCAGTTGCTGAATGCGACTCTGGCGGCAGCCGCTCCCGGGCAAGACAACATCACGATACTGATGCTGGAGGCGGCGAGGCTTCGCGAGAGGATCGAGCCGGTAATCATTGCCCCTCAACGCAGGTGGGGACAGTGGATGGCAGTAGCCGTATTGCTCATCTGCGGAATTGCAGCAGCCTACTGGGCTGGCATACGTGAAAAAAGGCCAGTGGTTGTAACCGCACCTGAGATTGGCCCCAGCAAGGAGCGCTTTGATACTTCAAAGTTGCCTGCAGTGAACGAACCGAGGGAACCATGAGAATTGCGTGGCCTGGGTTCTTCTTCGCAGTTGCCCTTGCGGCTGAGCCCCCAATGGAGCAAATGAAAAGCAGCACGATGCTGATCCTGATCGAGAAAGGATCTGGAAGTGGCTTTCTGATTGGAGATCGGCTGGTGGTAACTAACTGGCATGTCTGCTGCATGCGCGGCGAGACCAAGATCCTCGTCATGAACGAGAAGCGCCAGACAAGCGAAGCCAAAGTGTTGTGGAAGAACGAGGGCAAAGATCTGGCTGTTCTCGAGATGCAAAACCCGGTGGCAGGCGTGAAAGTGAAGTTCTCGACACGGCAAGTGTTGCGCGACGGCCAGGCAGTCTGGGCAATCGGTTATCCAGGCGCGGCAGGAAGAATGAGCGGGCAGGATTCGATCCAGATCCCCACCATTACGCAGGGCGTGATCAGCAAATTCTTCACCAGCGCCAAGCAGGGCAACAGCGAGGCTACGCGCTTTATGCAGACAACCGCCGCAGCGAACCCTGGCAATTCCGGCGGGCCACTCTTTGACGATTGCGGCCGGGTGATCGGCATCAATTCGCGCAAGGCGTTGGTGAAGGTAGTGACGGCCGACGGGCGCGAAGAGCGCGTCCCGCTGGCCGATGGCATCAACTTTGCGATTGAGAGTCAGGAACTACTGGACGAGTTGAAGGGCTTGAAGATTGGCGCAGATGTCACAAGTGACAAGTGCGGGGCGGTGCAGGTGACATCGGCGGGCCCGAGCTTTCCGGGCTGGCTGATCGGCCTGCTAGCGGGTTTGCTGGTGCTTTCACTCACGCGAGGCTTCCGGCGGCGCAGAGGGGCCCTGGCACCAGAGCCGATGCCAGCGAAGCAAATCAGGCCAAAACTGCGGGGGCTTACCGGTTTCTATGGCGGCCAGAGCATTGGCCTTGAAGGAATCACGCTGGTATTGGGCCGGGATCCTCACGCGGCACAACTGGTTTATCCAGAACATGTCACGGACATTTCCAAGCGTCATTGCCAGGTGCGACAAGACGCATCGACGGGCCGAGTGATGCTCGAAGATCTGGGATCGAGCAATGGAACTTTCCTTGCAAGCGGCAAAGCGCTCAAACCTGGCACGGCCGTGGAACTCAAGGTGGGAGATCGCTTCTATCTGGCCTCACCAGCAAATCAGTTTGAGATTGCAGGGGAGCGATAACTCATGTTTGAAACGGCTCAGGTTTGCGAACGGGGTGGGCGGGAAGTGAATCAGGATGCGGTCTGGAGCGGGGCGGCCGAGGGCGTCTTCGGCTGGGCTCTGGCCGATGGCCTGGGAGGAATGGGTGGGGGCGAACTCGCCTCGGCGGCTGCCATTGCTGCCATTGCGAGCGGGCTTAGCTCAGACTTTCGGGCGATGAGCGAGGCTACGCAGAGCGCGGTAAAGGAAGCACAAAGGCAGAGGCTCGAATTTGCTGCGATGCGCACCACGCTCGTTTTGCTCGTGTCGGACGGAAAACGGGCGAGATGGATGCATAGTGGCGATTCGAGGCTCTACCGGTTTCGGCATGGTGCCGTAGCCGGGCAGACTGCCGATCATAGCGTTCCACAATTGCTTGTGCTCAGTGGAAAGATTACCGCTGCTGAGATACGTAAGCACCCGGATCGCAACCGCCTACTCAAATGCCTCGGTGGTGCATCGGCAGAAATGGAGCTGGCCCCCGGTTGGCTCGATCTTGAACCAGGGGATGCTTTTCTGCTGGCAAGCGACGGCTTCTGGGAACTGGTGACAGAGCGTGAGATGGAAGCCGAACTGGTGCGGGCAACAACGGTGGACGCATGGTTGCAAGGGATGCAGATGCGGTTGATGGAACGGTTGGTGAGGATGACTGCGGGCGAAGCCGACAATTACTCGGCGATCGCGGTTTGGAGGACATAAGGCTTATGGAAAACTCACAGCAATATTGTTTTGGCTGCATGGAAGTGAGCGGTGGGGTGGCTGTGTGTCCGCATTGTGGCTATCCGGCAGGCAAGGAAGTGGATTCTCTGCTGCATTTGACCCCAGGCACAGTGTTGAAAGAGCGTTACCTGGTAGGCAGAGTGCTTGGCGACGGTGGCTTTGGCATCACCTATCTTGGCCGTGATCTGGTGCTCGATTCCAAAGTCGCGGTGAAGGAGTATTTCCCGTCGGGCATGGCCGTCAGGATGCGCGGGGAACCCAGTGTCTTTCCAGCATCGGCAGGCTACAAGCAGGATTATCTTTTTGGCCTGGAGCGCTTTCTCGACGAGGCCCGCCTGGTAAGGAAGTTCAAAAACCACCCCAACATCGTGAGCGTCGAAGACTTCTTTCCTGAACACGATACGGCCTACATGATTCTTGAATTTCTCGACGGCATGACCCTTGAGAAATTCGTTGAGAAAGAAGGCGGCAAAATCGACTGGCAGAGCGCGGTGAACTGCCTGATGTGGGTGATGGACGCCATGCGAGAGGTGCATGCAGCGGGAGTGCTGCATCGCGATATCAGCCCCGACAACATCTTCCTTGTTCGCAGCGGTCACGTGAAGGTAATCGACTTTGGTGCCGCCCGTCAGGCGATGGGACAGAAGAGCCTGAATCTGTCGGTGATCCTGAAACACGGCTATGCACCTTTTGAACAATACGAGAGCAAGGGCCAGCAAGGGCCCTGGACGGATGTTTATGCAACCGCTGCCACTCTCTACCGCACGATTACCGGCGTGATGCCGGCAGCAGCACCAGACCGCTTCAAGGTCGATTCACTCGCCCGGCCCAGCGAGCTTGGAATCGCAATGCCCGCCCACGCTGAAGCGGCTTTGATGAAGGGCCTCGCGTTGCGGGTGGAAGATCGATTCCCGGATATGCTTTCGATGGAGCAGGCTTTCCAGGGCAAAACTGTTGCAGCGCCCTTACCGGCACCATTACCGGTTCCTGTACCGCCGAAGCGGCCCTGGTTTGCAGTTGGCGCATTCGCTTTGCTAATCGCGCTGATTGGCACCTGGTTTTATATGCGGCCAAGTCCTCCGCCTCAGGTGAATCTATTTCGAGCTGAACCCACAAGCGTGACGCGGGGAGGCGCGGTGGAATTGAGCTGGGACGTCTCTGGTGCCGAGACCATCGAGATTGAAGGGCTTGGCAAGCAAGCTCCCAAGGGAAGCACCAAAATACTTCCCAACAACAACGTAAGCTACACACTGGTTGCCAAACCGAAGCGGGGTGAGGCGATTCGACAAAAGGTAGACGTGAGCGTTGTTTCGCCTGCGGCCGCAAGGATCGTTCGCCTTGAGCTGAAGCCGGATCGTGTGACAGCAGGGGATCTTGCCTTGCTGGCCTGGGAGGTGCAGAACAGCACTGACGTGAAGCTGAACGGACAACCGGTGCAGGCAAGCGGTAGCCAGGAATTGCGTACTAACGATTCCACAAGCTTTACCCTTGAGGCCGTTGGCCCGGATGGTGTCAAGCAGCAGTCTCAGGTTTTACTCACCGTAGAGCCGAAGGCAGTGAGCAAAACAGATAAGCCACTCCGCAAGACAGACCCGCCTGTTACAGCGATGCAGGTGATTTCGTTTCAGCCGCAATCGAGCAGGATCGAAGAAGGCTCTTCCACAACACTGAATTGGTCGGTAAGCGGAGCGAGCCGGGTGACGATTGCGCCTGAGCCAGGCACCGTTGCATTGACGGGAGAAGCACGCGTAACGCCCAGGCTGAGCACCCGCTATTCGCTGACAGCAATCGATGCCACCGGCAAGACTGTGACAGCGACGGCAACGGTGGAAGTGATTTCGAAGAGAAGCGAAATTCCCAATCCCATCCCGGTTGTGTCACGTTATGCATGGCCCGTGATGCATGACCATGAGGGGCTGAACAGCTTTAACCCCTATGACCGTGGATGGAATCATTGCGAGGGTGTTTTGCGTGTTGTAGGTAAGTCGATTCGCTACGATACCCGTTTTGCCGGAGACAGCTTTGAGGCACCATTGTCAGATATCGATGAGATCAAGATGAACCGCATGCCAATTCGCGGGATGAAAGCGTTTCATGTGAAGTTGAAATCGGGCCGCAAGTTTAACTTCGTTGCACGGGAGAGTCCTGACCGTATCGTAAGTGCAATTCAGCAACTCATGCGTTGAGAAGCCTATACTGAGGCTCATGGAGCTTCGACGCTGCCCCTGGCTCCTCTTCCTGCCTCTCATGGCCGGGCTCTTGCTGGCGCAAGAAAGCGCGGCTGATTTGTACGGCCAGGCAGAGAAGCTGCGGCTGGATGCGAAAACCCGGAAGGAAGCGATTGCGCTCTACGCGCGAGCGGCAGAGTTGTGGAAAGATTCGCCTGAAGCCGCGCAGGCGAGATTGCGTCTGGGCCAGCTACTCGATCTTTCCGGTGAGCGCGAGAACGCACTTGTTGAGTTTCGCCTGGGGCTCTTGGCCACGAAAGAAGCAAAGCTCGAGGCCAGCCTTCATTACGGGACAGCGCGTGTTCTAGTTGCTCTCGGCAGGGCGCCAGAAGGCATCGCCAGCTATCAAAAGGCTCTAGCGTTGCGGCGCCTCTCGGGCGAGCGATTTGAGCAGGCCCTCGCCCTGCACAACATGGGGGCGGCCTACTGGTCTTTAGGCCAGAACGCCGAGGCCTGGGCGGCCTATGAGGAAGCACTGGCCATCCGGCGTGAGCTCAAAGACGAGACCGGCGTTGCCTACACACTGTTTGGAATGGCGAGCGTGCAGTACACTTGGGGCGACGCAGAAAAAGCACTCCAGGAGTATGAGCGGGCTCTGGTGATCTGGAAGCAACTGAAGAATCCACGCGGCCAGGCAGATTCACTCAACGGCATAGGTCTTATGTATTCTTTGCTGGGCGATACTCGCAAGGCCCGTCTGCATTATGGAGAAGCATTGGCCTTATGGGGGCAGGCAGGGGACGCCATTGGAGAAGCTTACACGCTGAGCAATCTCGGGATGGTGGAGGGTGCTTCCGCGAGAACTACCTTTGAGCGCGCACTGAAGGTCTTGCGGGAGAAAGGCGACAAGCGTGGGCAAGCCTACGTGTTGCACAATCTGGCGGGCCTTGACGGAAACTTTAAGCTGTTCGAGGAATCATTGGCGATCAAGCGGGAGCTTGGAGATCGCAACGGCGAAGCCCAGACGCTGGAGAAATTGTCTGAAGCTTATCTGAAGGCGGGCCGTGGCGCGGATGCGCTGGCTAGTGCCACGTCAGCTGTTGCGATGCACCAGGCAGTAGGCAATAAGCTGGGTGAGGCCGCAGCCGAGGCTGTGCGATCGAGGGCGCTCTTTCAGTTGGGGCAGTTGGAAGAAGCAAGGCTGGCGCTAGGCTCTGCCCTGCGGCAGATCGAGGGGCTTCGCGCTTCGGTTGTAAGCGTGGATTTGCGAAGCAGCTTTTTTGCGACTCAACAGCGTGTCTATAAGGACGCGATCGCCGTATTGATGGATCTGGGCCGCACCGAAGAGGCGATTGAGGTAAGCGAGCGGAGCCGCTCCCGGGTATTGCTCGACCGTGTGCTGGCTGCAACAGAAGCAACAAATGAAGATCAGAGTCTCGCCGCTCGTGAGCGCGCTCTGACGCGAGACATCCATGCGCAAGCACAACGCTTGCAGCGCTTGAGTGCTGCAAAACCGGGCCCCGAATCAGCACAGGCTCGCCAGGAGCTGGATCGGCTTTTTGAGCAATGGAGCCGCCTGTCGGGCCAAAGGCAGGCGCTGTTGGGCGTGCAGGCAAAGCCTACGATCGAGCAATTGCAACGCGAGGTGCTCGATGCTCGAACAGCGCTGGTTGAGTATTCACTGGATGTCGATCGCGGTTGGGCCTGGGTGCTTAGCAAAAACGGCATACGCGCCGTGAAACTAGGCTCGCGCGCCTCGATCGCAGCACTGGTAAAGAGGCAACGATCCACCATTGCTGCTCGTACGGCAGACCCGAAGCTCGATCGCGATCTCATGCGATTGCTGATCACACCGCTAGGCTTAAGCCCGTCGATTTCGCGACTGGTTGTGGTGCCCGATTCTCCGCTCGATCATTTGAGCTTTGCCGCCATTGGGGGCCTACTTGATCGCTTCGAAGTGTTGGATTCCCCTTCTGCCGCAACGCTGATTGCCTTGCGGGCAAGGCCCAGGTGGACAGGCAAACGCAGTCTCAATATTGTGGCCGACCCTGTTTTTGATGCAGCGGATTCCCGGTTGCAAAGCGGCGACGATTCGCTGGCAAGCAATACGAAGACGGAATACCGGCGCTTGCACTTCTCACGCATGGAGGCAGAAGAGATCCTCAAGATTGCCGGTACGGGGACGGCCCGGCAGTGGAGTGGCTTGTTGGCCGAGAAGTCTTTGCTGCAACAGAAGGCGTTTCGCGATTCGGCGATCGTACACCTGGCCACGCATGCGCAGGTAGATGAAGTGCGGCCGGAGTTATCGGCAGTGCTCTTCTCGCAGGTAGATGCCAGCGGCCGTGCTCGCAATGGCCATCTGCGCCTGTATGAGATCTATCGATTGAAGCTGGCGGCAGAACTTGTGGTCTTGAGCGGTTGCAGTACTGCAGTGGGCCCAGACCTCGGTGGCGAGGGCACGATGAGCCTGACGCGCGGGTTTCTCTACGCAGGGGCCGCGAAGGTTCTGGCCAGCCAGTGGGAAGTAGAAGACCGGGCAACAGCAGAGCTGATGCGGCGCTTCTATGACGGGCTCTTGCGCGGCAAGCTCTCGGCAGCAGCGGCGCTGCGCCAGGCTCAACTCGCCCTCAAAGCAGACGCACGCTGGAGCGATCCGTATTATTGGGCGGCCTTCCGGATTGAAGGGGATTGGCGCTAAAGAATGGAGAGGGCGCACTTCGAGGCTTTGCTTGCAAGGCTGGATCCGGTTGAAGATACCGCAGCGCTGCTCTATGAAGATCTGCGTCAGCGGCTGATCCGGTATTTTCGATGGGAGCGCAGTGCGGCGCCAGAAGATCTCGCCGATGAGGTTCTAAACCGGGTGGCCCGAAAGCTCGAAGCGGGCGAAGTTGTAGAGGGCGTGCAACGCTATGCGGCAGGTGTGGCGCGGGTCTTAATGAAGGAATCACTCACACGAGCCCGCCGGCAGGAACTGGCGCTCAAGAAGAGGGTAGAGCCAGACATTGAGCCGCCGGTAGACCCGGATGCGCTGGCCTGTCTTGAGACTTGCCTCGGGAGTCTGGGGCCAGAGCAGGCGCGCTTGATCCTCCGCTATTATGCCGGTAGCGGCAGCGCACACATCGTGGTGCGCCGTGAGATCGCAGAAGAACTGGGGCTTGAGATCAATGCTTTGCGCAACCGGGCATTGCGGATACGAGAGCGGCTGGAGGATTGTGTGCGCAGATGCCTGGGAAGAAATCGTGATGCTTTGCCAGTTCAGGACACTCAGTTTTGAAGTACGAATATTCAAGAGCCGATATCGAAGCCTACCTGCTGGGTAAGGGCAGCGAGCAAGAGCGGGAGGCGCTGGCCGAGGCGCTGATCGTTGATGCAGACCTGCATGCGCAGATGCAGGAGATCGAGTGCGAGCAGATCGATGCTCTGGCACGAGGGGAATTGCGAGGAGCGCAGGCTCAAGCATGGCAACGCTTTCTCGAAGAGACCGGGCAACTCGATCGATTGCGCGTTGCGCGAGCGATTGCCTCGAAGCTGCGCCCGCGAAAGAGAGCCCTCTGGTGGCTCGAAGCGGCAGCCGCCTTATTGCTGTTGGGCGGCGGCGCGTGGTGGTGGACTGGCACCGAAAAGCGCCCAGAGCCGGTTCTTGTGGCCCGCCGGGCAAGCCTGTCCTTGCCGCGAGACAACACTCGCAGCGCAAATCAGGGGCTGGAGTTGACGATCGCAAGAGATATCACCGAAGTTGAATTCCAGTTTGAGGTGGTGCCAGAGCCAGCGAGTGGTTACCGGGTTCGGGTCTTAAATTCCAGGGGCGAGGTGGTTGTTGTGCGCGAGGGCCAGGGCTGGCCAGCCACGCCCTTGCGGGTTGTCCTGCCGGTGGGTGAAATCCCGCCGGGGAATATACGACTGGAGCTTCTGGCTATCCGTAGCGAGGGCCAGGAAAATCCTGTGGCCTTTCATGAAGTGCGGATCGTTAAGATTGATAAGTGATTGAGTTGTTGCAAAAGATGAATGCGCTTGCGCGCGAGACTTGTCCTGGTGTGGACATCGAAGCTTTTTGGGATGAGATTTGGGGATGGCGGATTGGATCGGTGCGCATTCCAGACCCGGAGATGCCGCAACGCAAGGCCGAAGACATCCCCAAGCGCGCGGCCATCGTAGAGAAGTACCTGCGCGATGTTGAGGATTACTGGTTTCACCTCTACAAGCCGTCTGTTGGCGATGTCATTGTCGATATTGGAGCGGGCCGTGGAGAAGATGTTTTTGTCTTTTCGCGCGCTGTTGGCGATCAGGGGCAGGTGTGGGCAGTGGAGCCTCACCCGGTAAGTTTTCTTGCCCTGCGCAAGCTCTGCGAATGGAACGGGCTGAGCAATGTCCGGGTGCTGAACTATGCATCAACAGCGCAGCCCGGGAGCTTGCAAATCGAAACGATGCCGGTTTGGGAATCAAACTTTGTTCGCGGTGGAGAGCCAAGCGAAAACAGTTGCGCCGTCGAAGGTATCCCCTTTGACGAATTGGCCCGCAGAGAAGGCATCGGCCCGATTTCGTTTTTGAAGATGAATATTGAAGGGGCAGAACGGGATGCCCTGCCCGGTTGTGTCGATGTGCTGGATCGTACGCAATCGGTATGCGTAGCGGCTCATGACTTTCGCGCCGATCGTGGCGAGGGCGACAGCTTCCGAACGCTTGCGATGGTGCGAGAGTTTTTGGCCGCGCGGGGTTTTGCACTAACGACCCGGGACGAAGACCGGCGCTACTACGTGCCCTACCATGTGCACGGCGTCCGGCCTTAGCCGCACATCGAGCGGCTGATTCTGCGGCAGCACCAGCTTGTAGAGGTATGCGGTTTTGGTGCGCAGCACGAGGTCATAACCCTTCAGCGGATAGTAGGCCTCAAGGCGCAGGCGGACGTTGGAAGGCCCGAGGCCATCCACCAGCCAGGTGGGTTCTGATTCGCGAAGGCGCTTGAGCCGGTCTTCACAGCCGAGATTCGGCATGGGCTTGAACTCACGCAAATGGCGGTCTGCAAAGATGCAATCGAGCGGTTGGCTTTCAAGGTAAGGAGTGCCCCCTTTGAGGCGCGAGAGCGCGTCGATATCCGGGCGGTAACCCCAGACAAAGAGCGTATCTTCGGGCTTGGCCTGTTCACCCAGATACTTCACAATGGCCTGGCTGTCATGAAAGAGGGCAAGGTCGTCCCAACGCTCGTTGCCGAGGGCAAGCTGGACGTTGCGTGGGCCAAAGCGAATCACCGGAATCAGCAAAAGTGCGAGCAGCGCCATGCGCCACCGGGGCTGCAATTGTTCGAGTGACCGGCCAGCCAGCACCACCACAGGCACGAGCAGAAAGAAATAGTAACGGGGAAAAAAGCGAAGGCCCATCGCGACGCTGACGAGCGAGAGCCCGAGCCAGGCGTAGTTGCGCCACTCGATACTGCGCCAGGGCAGAAAGGCAGCAATCACCGCAGCAGACTGGAAGCCAAGCCAGTTGGCCGTGCGCCGCAGAAACTCTGCCAGCGGCTTGGTGACAAAGGTGTCGCGAGAATAGACACCACCCCACCACCAGACCTGTTGCCAGTAGTTCGGGCCGAAGAGAGCATGGATTGGCAGTGTTGCAGCGAAGCCTGCAAGAGTGCGCCAGTTCGGCACCCAAAGCAGGGCAATTGCCAGGATGAAGATCGCCTTGGTGTGGATCAGCAGCCCCACGCCGCAGATCAGGCCAGCAAGCCAGGGGCGGCCGCTCTGCGCCATCCAGACAGCACCAAGATGCGGAGCCACCAGCAGCAGATCTGGGGCAAGAGCCATCACAGCCGAAGGAATTCCAAAGCTGAGGTAAATCGCAATCAGCCATGCTGCGTAACGTCCGCCCAGGCGATAGGCAAGGCCAGCGCACCCGGTTACATACAGGGCCCCTGCAAGACGTAAAAGCCAACCAGGCATCGCCCCCCAAAGCAGATAGAGGGCGGCAGAAAGTGGGGGCTTGTCAAACCAGAAATCAGCATAGGGCCAGCGGCCATGCAGCATCTGAATTGCCGCTGCCATCGGATAAGCTTCTTCGATCCAGAGAAGATTCACGTGCGTCAAGCGCACAGCGAAGACCACAGCGAAAATGAGGAGGAGTTGTCTAGCCACTCTTCTTGCCGGATTTGGAAACCGCATCCCGGTGTTGCACCTTGATGGGGAGGCCGGTGCGTTTCAGGCGCTTGGCAACCTCTTCGGCAATCATGACAGACCGGTGCTGTCCGCCGGTGCAGCCAAAGCCGATCGTGAGATAGCTCTTGCCTTCTTTGGTGTAGTGAGGCAAAAGGTAGGTAAGCATCTCGGTTACGCGGGCAAGAAATTCCTGCGTCTGGGGAAAGCTCCGGATGTAGCGGGCGACGCTGGGGTGCTTGCCAGTGAGGGGCTTGAATTCAGGAATGTAGTTCGGGTTCGGCAGGAAGCGTACGTCGAAAACGAGGTCAGCATCCTGCTGGATTCCGTGGCGAAAACCAAAGCTTGAGACATGGATCGAGAGCCGGCCCTCTTTGCCACTCACCGAGAATTGTTCTTCGATCAGGGCCCGAAGTTCATGAACATTAAACTTCGAGGTATTCACTGAAAAGGTGGCGAGTGAGCGGAGTTCTTCCAGCAGATGACGCTCGGCCTGCACGTTTTTGAGAACAGAGCGGCTCTGCCCAAGAGGATGCGGCCGGCGAGTCTCGGAGAAGCGGCGCACCAGTGCAGCATCATCGGCTTCAAGAAAGATGAGGCGGGTGGGGACTTTGGATGAGACTTCGCGATACATGGCGGGGAAGCGGTGCAGCGCTTCCCCTTCGCGAACGTCGACGACCAGCGCAGCCTGGCGGATGTTGGGGGCATCCTTGGTTAGCTCGGCAAATTTCGGGAAAAGGTCGAGAGGCAGGTTATCTACAGCGTAGTAACCCATGTCCTCAAAACACTTGAGAACCGTACCTTTACCCGAACCACTGAGGCCCGTGATGATGACGAGTTCAGCCTGCGTAGATCCTGAGAGCATTAGCGTGCTTCAATAAGGTCGAATTCGTTGTCGGCTCGCCGCACCAGCACGTGAATCTGGCCGCTACCCAGTTCTTCAAAAACCAGATAGGTGGAAGCTGGCTTGATGGCCAACGGGGCTTCTTCAATCGAGATGGGCTTGGACGTACGCTGTACGCGGGTGGGCTTGAGCGCTTTCGCCTTTTTGGCAGGAGCAGCAGCAGCGGCGGCTTCTGGAATCGGAGCCTTCTTGCCGTTGATGCCAACGCCGTGACGCTTGGAATCGATGCGCTTGTCGTGCAGCTTGTGCAATTGCTTTTCAAGCTTGTCGATGGCAGCCAGCAGCGCCATGAACTGATCCTTGTGTGCAGCGATGCCAACAGCCTGATGGCCGTAATAGTTCATCGTGACTTCGGCTTTGTGTTCCAGGCGTTGCATCTTAAGGATGACGTGGGCTTCTCGCTCGCCCTTTTGGTCGACGAGCTTCCCTAGCTTGGCGAAGTGATTGTCGAGATTCTTCTTTTGCTCTTTGTCGAGAGTGACAAGTTTACCGGTGTAGTGAATTTTCATGTTGTGAGTGTTCTACTGCTTCACACGACGCTGGTGCGTCGAGGGAATCTTCATGTCTTCGCGATACTTGGCGACAGTGCGCCGGGTCACGGAGATACCGTCCTCATTGAGGCGGGCGGTGATCTGATCATCCGTCAGGGGATGAGAGGAATCTTCTTCCTCGATCATTTTCTTTACTTTGCGTTTGAGCACCAGCAACGAGGTGCCGGCACCTGCCGGCCCCTGCACGGCCTCTGAAAAGAAGTACCTGAGCTCAAACACACCCTGAGGGGTATGAACATATTTGCCTGCTACTGCGCGGCTGACCGTCGACGGGTGCACACCTATCTCTTCGGCCAAATCCTTGATCATCATTGGCTGAATGCAATCGATTCCGTCTTCGAGAAATTCCCGCTGACGCTCGACAACGCATTCGCAAACCTTCAAAATCGTCTGGCGTCGCTGCTCAATGTTCTTCATCAACATGAGTGCGCTTGAGTAGCGCTCTCGAATGTAGTTGCGAACATCTTTTTCGGGCGAATGGTCTTTGTCGAGCATACGGCGGTAGCCAGGGTTGAGGCGGATCTGCGGCAGATCTTCATCGTTCAACTGGATGAGATAGTCTTCGCCATCCTTGAAGATGTAAACATCAGGCTCGACGGTTTGGGCCGCCTGGCTGGAATAGCGCAGGCCGGGCTGTGGGTCGAGCTTTCGAATCACGTTCAGGGCAATCTCGATGTGGTGCAAGGGCCGGCCGAGAGCCTTTGCGATTTCTTTAAATTCCTTGCGCTCAATCTGCCGCAGATGGTCGCTCACCATCTGCCAGGCCACGCCCCCCTTGGCACCACGGCTCTTGAGCTGCAGCAGGAGGCATTCGCGCAGGTCTCGTGCGCCGATGCCGGCAGGGTCGAGACTCTGCACAATTTCGAGGCCATCTTCCATGTCGTCGAAGGTGAGATTTTCGGCCTTGCCAATATCTTCAATCGGCTCGAGTAAATAGCCGTATTCGTTGAGGTTGCCAATGATCGCCTCTGCCGCTTCACGTTCGCGATCATTCATCAGAATGAGGCTCAACTGTGAGGTGAGATGGCTTGAGAGTGTGACGGGCGAGGAGAGAAAAGTTTCAAAAGACGGTTTCTCTGGCGTTTCTCCCGCCGGAGTTTTGTGGCCCGGATCGAGGTATTCGTCAAAGTATGAACCGAAGTCGATTTCATCAAAGGGATCGGCGGCTTTGGGCGCTTCTGCCGGATCTACCGAAGCCTCAGCCGTATATTCCACGGGTGGCTCGAACTCGGCTTCTGCTTCATACGAAGCCGCAGGCGGAGTTTCCAGCATCTCCATCACGGCCTGATCGCTGGGGTCGGAATTCCGCTCGGCTTCGAGCAGGTTCTGGACCTCCTGCGGAGTCAGTTCTTCGCCATCCTCGCTCTCGTCGAGGAAAGGATTTGCGACGATCTCCTGGCTGATCATCTCCTTGAGCTCCAGACGGTTCAACTGGAGCACGGTGACCAACTGCACAAGGCCAGGGGTCAGCGTCTGCTTTTGCGAAACTTGTAATCCTAAGCGTGGCGAAAGCATCTTTTCGACTTCAGGATACCAATTGAGTCCTTGCCCACCGTCCTCGATCTTGTCATGCTGGATTTGAGCCCTGTTGCTCTCAATCCGCTAAGTCGGCAGAAATCTGGATACCAATGACTATTGAATACGCGATCGCACAACAAGAGAAGGCCTGGAAGTTGCTGGGCCGGGGCAAATTGACGGAGGCCCGCGACGCGATTGTCGAGGCCCTCAAGATTTTTGAGCTCATCGAGGGAAAAGAAACTCCGGACGTAGCAAATCTCCTCAATGATCTGGCTGACCTCGAAGACCGTCTCGGCCATTTTGATAAAGCCCTCGCCAATGCTCGCCGCAGCATGGAGATCACCGACAAGCTTGCCCGCAGCTTCAAGGGCGAAGAAGCAACTCTGATCCGGGCCCGATCCCGCACACTCATCGGCACCCTCAATCGTCAAATGGGTGATTACAAGCAAGCCGAGCAGTACCTGAAGGAAGCCCTGAAGCTGAATCTCAAGCAGTTTGGCAAGGATCATGGCGAGGTAGCCAGCTCTGAGAGCAACCTCGGTATCGTCTACAAATACTCGGGCCAATATGCCAAGGGTCTCGCTCTTTATCAGAGTGCGCTGGCAAAGCTTACGGCTCTCTTCGGCGAAGAAGCCTTTGAGCTGAGCATGGTGCATCACAACATCGGCGGCATCCTGCATGCGGCTGGACGCTTTGCTGAAGCCGAAGCCCCTGCCCGGCGTGCCTGGGAACTCTCAAAGCTTCACCTCGGTGCCAGCCACCCGCAAACGATGGCCGATGCCGCCTCCCTGGCTGCAGTTCTCGACAGCCTTGAGCGCTATAAGGAATCCGAACCCATCTACCGCAAGGCGCTGAAGGTGTTTGAGAAGCTCTATGGCCCGGAGAACTATGAACTCGCCGTCAATCTGAATAATCTGGCGGCAGTGAAGGCGGCCCAGGGCAAAGCCGAAGAAGCTGAAGAGCTGTACCGGAAGTCTCTCGCGATGTCAGAAAACCTGCTGGGCAAGAAGCATCCCGACGTAGCGCTTACGCTCTACAATCTGGCCAGCCTTTTGCATGTTTCAGGCCGCCGCGCTCAGGCAGTGAAACTGTACGAGCGTGCTCTCAAGATCTTTGAGAAGGTCTTGAAGCCAAAGCATCCGAAGATTCTGCTGGTGAAGGAAGCTCTCGAAGCTGCCCGCCAAAAGAAGAGCTAGATCAGGCGTAACAACGAACTTCAAAGATACGGGCTTCTTCAAGCCCGTTCGTTGCAGTTACGAGCACGCGTACGGCCTCGGCCTCTAGAGCCTCGAAGCGTACGCGGTTGAGCCGCTGGTAGTTGCCCTTCACGTTGGCCACAGTGACAAAGTCGCTTGAGCCTTTCTTGCGCACTTGCACCTGATAATCCTTGACGGTTTCAGGCTGAGGCTGCCGCTGTGCGTCGCCGCGCCAATAGGTTGGATTTGCCGTCAGCACCAGTTGCCGCTGGAAGCCTGTGTCAAAGGTCAATTGCACCTGGCTGATCTTGCGCGGGCTATCCCACTTGAGATCAAGCCAGGCACCCTTATCTGTCATCGGGCCAGCCCAGTGGTGGATCGGGCCTTTGGGGATGTCGCGCGTGATGCCGTCGATCACCAGCGGCGCAACGGCTTCGCCAACATTGCCAGAACTGGAGATGGTGGCTTTGCGTGCAGCGTCGCTCGGGTCTTCATTGCGAATCAGCTCGCCCGGCTTGCCCTTGATCGTTTGATCGTCGCGGATCAGGCGCTGCTGCAGCGTTGCCACCAGTTGCTTGTCTTCAGCAAGTTGCCGGGGCAGTCTGGATTTTTCGACGCAAAGTGCAGCGGCTGCGCCAACTGCCTGGCCGATGGTGGCGCAGGTGGCCATGACGCGGCTTGAAGTAAAGGCGGTGTGCGTGGCGCTGATGTTGCGCCCTGCCATCATCAGGTTTGTAATGTTCTTCGAATAGCAGCTACGCAGGGGGATCGGATAGACCTCCGGCGTGCGCAGCACGGTATTGGGAGGCAGGTCGGCCCGATCGAAGCCGCCGGGCGGGTGATCGTCCATCGGCCAGCCACCCATGGCAACCGAATCATAGAAGCTGCCACTCATGAGGTCCTGCTGCGTGAGGATATGATCGCCATGCAGACGGCGGGAGCCACGCTTGCCTGGCATCATGCCCACCCAATCGAAGGCGTAGTTGGCGCTGTTGGTGTGGTTGCCGCTGTTCTTGATGTAATCCCAGACACCCATGACGATCGAGAGCAGTTCGTAGCGGATCAGTTCGTTATCGCGGATGGTGTCTTTGCTGCCGCCCCACTCCACCCACCAATAGCCGTAATCCCACTGGTCTACCTTGCGGAAGCGCAAGGTGTCAGCGGTTACTTTGCGAGCCCATGTTGGGGGCTTGAAGGGCATGGGCTTGTTGTAAAGACGCGAGGTGAAGAGAATCGAGCTGCCAAGGGTTTCAAGGTCTGGCTTTTCGGGAGCGAGGCTCTCGTTGAACTCAGCACGGGCTTCCCGGCCCATGCGGAAGCTGGCGCCTGATTCGAGGGCCAGGCGCGAATCGCCTGTTGAGTCGACGAAGATCTTGGATTGGATGCGGTAGAGCATCTCGCTCTTGTCGCAACGTGCATGTACTTCGGTGATGCGGTTTTCTTTTACGACCGCCTTGTAAACAATGGTTTCGAGCAGCAGGGTGATATTGGGTTCGCTGACAACCTTGTCGTAAAGGATGAAGTCCCACATCTCCCAGCAGCGTTGTGGATTGTTGACGGCGTCTTCGAGACGAAGCTCTTCGATCAGGCCGCTTTCGCGCCAGCCGGGGCGGCCACGATGGGAGTCTGCTCCGACGATGTGCATTTTCACTTCGCTGGAAGAATTGCCACCGAGACGAGAGCGGTCCTGTACGAGGACTACTTTGGCGCCATGCCGTGCGGCCGAGATAGCGGCGCAAACACCAGCCACGCCACCACCGGCGATGAAGACGTCGCATTCCAGATTCACCAGGCCCATGTTCGGCTCCTGGAAGGCAGTAGCGGCCTGGGCGTCCTTCGAGGGCGGAGCGATGCGGTCAAACTGCTTGCGCATCTCAGGGGTAATCGTCTGTGCCTGGGCAGGTGGAATCTGGTCGGCAAGAACCATGAGGCTATAACTGGTGATGAGATCGCGGCGACGCATAAAAGCTCCTTCGCTAGAAATTATTTCAGATTTCTGAACCTTTGTACATTCCGCCCACCCACTTTTCGTAGCCGTTGTAGGGTTGGGTGGCGACGCGTTCCATGTTTGGAATCAATTGCTCCACTGCCTGGCTCCAGCGCGGATGCGGCCGCTTGGGGTTTACGTTGGCATAGAACCCGTATTCATTGGGGACAGCTTTATTCCAGAAGGTCTCCGGCTGCTGGCTTACCAGTTCGATGCGCACGATAGCCTTGATGCTTTTAAAGCCGTACTTCCAGGGGAGTGCGAGTCGAAGTGGCGCGCCGTTCTGGTTCGGGAGCGGCTTGCCGTAAATCCCTGTTACCAGAAATGCCAGCGGATTCATCGCTTCATCCATCCGAAGCCCTTCGTAATAAGGCCAGGGGTAGTTGCCGGAGTATCGAATCCCTGGCATCTCTGAGGGACGGTTAACCGAGATGAAGCGAACATATTTAGCCCCCGCCTGCGGCTCAGCGCGGCGAATCAGCTCCGCAAGCGGAAAGCCCATCCAGGGTACAGCCATCGCCCAGGCCTCGACGCAGCGATGGCGATAAAGCCGCTCTTCTATTGGCATCTTCGCCTCAAGATCTTCGATAGACCAGACTTGCGGCTTGGCACAAGCCCCTGCAATTTCCACCGTCCAGGGGCGTGGCTTGAAGCCCTTTGCAAGCGAGCGGATCTCCTGTTTGTTGGTTGAGAACTCGTAGTAGTTGTTGTAGCTGGTGGCGGCCCACTCTTCGGTGAGAGGCCGGTCGAGAGTGAATTGAGGGTTACGATTGGCTGCTGGCAGGATCGTGGGAAGGCCCATTGCAGCGAGAATTTGACGCCGATTGAGGTAGACAGATTCGCTGGTTGCCTGCCCTTCGGGAATCTTCCAAGCCTGCGGAATTCGAATGAGCATTTTTGTAAGCCTCTGCTCCATGCTAATATGCAAAGAGTAACGGCCACAGTGCGGAGAGATGCCTGAGTGGTCGAAAGGAGCGGTTTGCTAAACCGTCGTAGTGCCTTAAAGCGCTACCGAGGGTTCGAATCCCTCTCTCTCCGCCATTTCCTTCCTTTCGTTACCTCACCCACACTTCTACTTCTGGCGATTGGCGTCCCTTTGTATTGAGACGAAGCCGATACTTGCCCGCCCCAAGTGCAGACGGCACTTGTAGATTCAGTTGGGCAGCACCATGGATCAGGCCAGGAGCAGAACCTGCATAGAGAATTGGGATCTCTTCTCCGTTGAGAGTGGCGGTCAACTGCCTGTCCACAAATACTCGCGCGAGCGAAGCGGTTGCAGCAGGCGATCCGTCGATTGCCGGAGTCTCCAGCTCGCCCAGGCCCGTCGCGTAAACGACAACCACGCTGCCCGCCGCGGCCGGGTTCAGTTCTGTATTGAGTGAGCCATCCTGATTGAGCGCAGCAGCAGGGCCAAGGCCACTGCCATTTTGCGTGTAGATGCCCGGCTTGGCGTTGGTGATTCTCAGCCGTAGAGGAATGCTCTGCAAACCAGCCCGCTCAAGAATCAATTCGACAGAGTCTTTGGATGCCGAAGCAAAAGGAACAATGATGCTCGACTGCGTTGGCGTCGCATAAAGGATCGGGCAGGAGCCGCCATCGATCGAAGCTCGTATGCCATCGAGGTTCGACCCGAAGAGCGTGAGAATTTCACCTGCAGCCACGGCTCCAGCCTGATAGCTTGCGGAATTCACCACGGCGTCCAGTTGCGGCGCTAAAGCAGGGCCGACACTGATGGAATACCGGCGGCTGGTGGATCTTGCGCCCGAGCGCACATCCACCAGAAATTCCCAAAAGCCGGCCGTAGTTGGCGTCCCTTCAATCGAGGTCGTACCCAGGACAAGCCCGGGCGGCAACTCGCCATCAAGCATCCTGAGTGAGGTTGCAGCCGGCAGTGTAAGGATAGGTTGCCGGTAGGCCCTGTTCTGGATAGCAGCAGGCAAATCGAGGGTGTCCAGTTCAAGCTCTGTCGCCGGGGCAACAACACTCAGACGAAAAGGGAGCGTCTGTGTAGGCGCTGCCCCAAGATCGACACGAAGCAAGAACAGGTACTCGCCAGCAGCAAAGGGCGTGCCGCTCAGTGTCCCGTCAGGCTCCAGGCGAAGCCCAAGCGGCAAACGGCTGGTGGGATCAATTACGTAGCGGCTTCCGCCAGCCAGGCCATCCCGCTGTGAATAACGCTGACCAGCCACAGCATTAGGAAATGCACGGGCAGCTTCGACGTTGAAGGAATAGCGTCTCTCCGCACTCGCACCAGAAGCGTCTGTTGCTCGCCAGCGCTGCGTAAAGCTTCCGCTGACTCGCGGCGTGCCACTCACCTGGCCTGAACTCGAAACAACGAGACCAGCCGGAACTACACCCTCAAGCAACGTAAATCGAAGTTCGCCTCTGGCCCCCAGACTGGGAATCTGACTGTTGAAGGGTAAGCCGATGCGAACCAGACTGGGCCAATCCATCAGCCTCAAAGGGCCGGAAGCTGCGGCAATCCGGATCGTAAATGGCGCATCGACGGTTGCGCCTGCGCTAGCACCGCGAACCGTGAAAGTGAAGTCTCCAGCACTTGTTGGAGTACCGCTTAAGGAGCCATTTGGCAGGAGCGAGAGCCCCGGAGGCAACTGCCCGGCGAGCACCTGAAAGCTCGCGTTCTGAGGGTTTCCGGCAAGTCGCAAGATGGAAGAATAGGCCAGGCCCACTTCACCACCGGGCAGCGAACTGGTCTCGAATCGAAGACTGGGTCCTTCGACAATCAAGGTAACTTCGCCATCGGCTGCAATGTTGTTGGCATCAACAACTCGAAAGCGCATGGTGTAGGTGCCGGCGGTGGTGGGTGTACCGCTAATCAGGCCGTTCGCAAAACCCTGCAAACCTGGGGGATAGCTCCCACCTAAGAGCTCAAATCGAACCGGCAGAGCTCTGGCAATGTACTGGAGCGTAGCGGAGTAATTCAAACCTACCGACGCACGGGGCAAGGCGGTACTTGTAATGGCGAGTCGGTTGGCAAGTACTGCTACTTGAAACTGGCAGACCCCAATTTGTCCGGCGATCATCTCGCGGACGAATATAGTAAAAGGGTTGCTACTTCTCGCGGTAATGGGTTTCCCGCTGAGCTCTCCGCTTAAAGAAAGCTCCAGACCTGCAGGAAGCCGTGAACCCTGCTCAACAAAGAAGAAATAGGCTGTTGTCCCGCCGGTTGCTCTAAATTGGTAGCTGTACGGCACACCCACTTCCATATCGGGCAAAGTCGATGGTTGTGCAATTTGAATTGGTAAGTTGGGGAAGCACTGGGCAAAACAACTAAGAATGCTCAGTCCGAATGCGGCTAGAAAAAAACTACAACGCATAGCCCCATATTAATAGCAAGAGCTCTGAACTTAGTCGTCCTCAACGGCCTCAAGACTCATGTCACGATTCAACCAGTCCGGGCGCTTAAGTACCTCACGCGGCCGTGACCCATCGGGCGGCCCAATAATGCCTTCCTTCTGCATCCTGTCCAGCATACGCGCAGCCCGGCCATAACCAAGCCGCAGACGGCGCTGCAGAATCGAAGTCGACGCCTTGCCCATCTCGCACACCACCTTCACGGCATCGCCGTACATCGGGTCTGCATCACCCTCAAGACCCTCTTCATCGGGCTGATCTTCAGGATCATCGCTAGGCGGCGCCACCAGGAAGCTCTGATCGTATTCCGGCTTGGCCTGACGCTTCCAGAACTCCACCACGGAATTGATTTCCTGCTCACCCACATACGCACCATGCACACGATGGAGTCGCGAAGAAGCGGGCGGCAGGTAAAGCATGTCGCCCTTGCCCAGCAAGTGCTCAGCACCCATCGTGTCCAGAATCGTACGTGAGTCCACACGGGTCGTAACGCGGAAGCTGATACGGGCCGGGAAGTTCGCCTTGATCACACCGGTGATAACGTCCACCGAGGGGCGCTGCGTAGCAAGCACAAGGTGCATACCAACGGCGCGCGCCATCTGCGCCAGTCGGGCCACCGAAGTTTCAACGTTATTCCGCTCCAGCATCATCAGGTCAGCGAGTTCGTCGATGATGATCAGGATATAAGACAGCGGCCGCATGTCTTCTTCCAGCAGCGCTTCCGGATTCTCTTCATCAAAGAGGCTGCGGGGCTCGTTCGCCATCTGCCGCATCTTGCGATTGAACTGTTCAATGTTACGCACGCCGCGCGAGGCGAGCAGCTTGTAGCGGCGCTCCATCTCGAGTACAGCGTTGCGCAAGGCATTCGACGCCTTCTTAGGGTCTGTGATTACCGGCGTAAGCAGGTGAGGAATATCTTCGTAAATCCCAAGTTCAACGCGCTTGGGGTCGATCATGATCATTCGTACTTCGTCGGGAGTCGACTTGTAGAGCACGCTCATGATCATCGAATTGAGCATCACCGACTTACCCGAACCGGTGGAACCGGCCACCAGCAGGTGGGGCATCGTGTCCATCGTGAAGATCTTGATGCGTCCGTTGATGTCTTTGCCGAGCGACATCGTTAGCCTCGAGGTGGCGCTCTGGAAGTCTTCGCCTTCCAGCACTTCCCGCAGGGCAATCACTTCGCTCTTCTTGTTCGGAACTTCAATGCCGATCGTCGGCTTGCCGGGGATTCGCTCAATCAGGATCGATTCAGCCTGCAGCCCCAGGCAGAGGTCTTCGGTAAGATTCGTGATCTTCGAGTACTTGATGCCGGCTTCGGGCTTGAATTCAAAGGTTGTGACGACGGGGCCCGGGTTGATCTGAACGACGTTACCAAGCACGCCGAATTCTTCAAAGCGCTCCTTGATGCGGGAGGCTGTATCGCGCAGTTCCTGGGAATCAAAGACACTCCGGGGTTGTGGCTCGTTGAGCATGCCCGTAGGCGGCAGCTTGTAGGAAGTGGGGCCAAAGGCCTCTTTCACTTTCGCCTTTGCGGGAGCTACAGACTGCGGAGCAGGCGTTGGCTCAGAAGGCTCCGGGATTTCTTCAAGCGTCTTGATCGGGATGTAGTCTTCGCTGACAGCCACTTCAGGCTCGTCAGGCGCTTCAAAGGAGGAAGCCACCGTCTTGGTTTCCCAGGGCGGCAGATCTGCGCCTTCGTCTTCAGTGCGGCGCGGTGGCGTGCGGCGTTTCTGCACAATCGGCGGTACTTCATCTTCTTCCGCTTTGACAGGACGAGGCTTGGCTGGACGCCGCTTGAAGAGTTCAAATTTGGGCATCCGGAATTTGCGGAATACGTTCATCACTGCCTGCAGCATGGCGGTAGGCACAGCCAGCCATTCCAGCAGAATTGCAACAGAGAAAGTTGAGATCAGGTAGAGCGAGACCACCAGAACGGTGGCGGTAAGCAGGGCGGCACCGGTGAAGTTCAGGTAGAAGACCAGCATGTCGGCAATCAACATGCCGAGTACTCCACCGGCAGGAATGGAGCCAGAGAAGGCACGCGCACCGGGTGCGAGCGAGAAGCTGGTGCAGGCACCGAGTACGAACAAAAGCGCACCGGCCACTTTGATGCCGGCAGCCTCGATTGGCTTCGATTGCATCCACTTCCAGGCGAGCAACAGGATCAGTGCCGGAATAACGAAGCTGGAGAGCCCAAAAAGCTGGAAGCAAACGTCGCTCAGGTGGGAGCCAAAGCGGCCCATCAGGTTGGAGGGTCGGACGACGCTTGTCGCCGTATTCCAGCTCGGATCAATGGCCGAGTAGGAGATGAGACTGAGCATGCTCGCCAAGCCTATGAATAAAAACACGAAGGCGAGCACCTCGTTGAGGCGCTTGTGTGTAGTTGGACCTAAAAGCTTCATCCGCGTGAACGGACAAATGCCAGAGCGATCACTATTATGCCAAAAATGATTCGATATGCAATGAAGGGGGTCAGCCCATGCTTGCGGATCACCTTGAGAAAGAAGGCGATAACGCCCAATCCGACGATGGCGCTTCCGGCGATTCCTACGATAAAAGGCATGAGCATGCCTTCGCTGAGGCCGTGTTTCGAGAGATCGTAAATCGACTTCAGGCCCGAGGCAGCAACGATTGGCGTGGAAAGCAAAAATGAGAATCGGGCAGCGGCCGAGTGTGTGAGACCCCGAAAGAGACCAGTCGAGATGGTAATGCCGCTGCGGGAAGTACCCGGCACCAGTGCCAGCGCCTGCGATAGCCCAATCATTGAGGTGTCCACCAGCGTCAGTTCACCGATGTGCTTGAGACGCTTGGTGTAGCGCTCCGCAACCCACAGCAGAATGCCGATCAGGATCAACATCGTACCCATCACAAAGGGGCTGCGAAGGGTGGTCTCGATCTGATCTTTGAACTTGAGCCCGATCAGGCCAGCAGGCACCGATGCCAGCACAAGATACCAGAGCAGCTTCGGATTCTGCTTCAGTTCTTCATCATTGCCATAGTTCAGGCCCACACCTTGAGCCACAATCTGTAACCAGTCTTTAAAGAAATAGATCAGCACGGCGGCCAGGGTGCCGATATGAAGAGCGATGTCAAAGTCAAGGCCCTGATCGGGCCAGCCGAGAAGCCAGGGAACCAGAAACAGATGGGCAGAGCTACTAATTGGTAAAAACTCAGTGAATCCTTGGACAATCGCGAGAACGATTGCCTGGTAGATGGGCATAATGAGTATTGTAAGGCCCTGTCCGCTGTTTTCAGATGAATCCCCCAAACAACCGAATGCCAAGTACAAAAATCGTAGCCACCCTGGGTCCTGCCACCGACTCGCCTGAAATGATTCGCAAGCTTCTTGAGGCAGGAGTAGATATATTCCGGCTCAATGCAAGCCATGGTCAAAAGGACGAACACGTCCGCAGGATCCATATCATCCGCGAAACGGCCAAAGCGATGGGCGTTTACGCAGGCATATTGCTCGATCTCCAGGGCCCGAAGATCCGTTTGGGCGACTTCGAAAATGGGGGTTGCGTCTTGTCCAAAGGCAGCACCTTCTCCATTACGACTGAGCAGGTAATGGGCAATGACAAGCTTGCCTCTACCACTTATACAGAGCTCGCGCGGGACGTAAAGCCCGGCAACAGTATCTTGATCGCAGATGGTACGGTAAGGCTGAAAGTGATCTCATCCGACGGCACTACTGCCAAATGTGAGGTAGTGATCGGCGGCCCGATCAGCAATCGTAAAGGAATCAATCTGCCAGGAGTTGCGATCAGCACCCCTTCACTTTCAAAGAAAGACAAGGCTGATCTGCAATTTGGCCTCGACGAGAAAGTCGACTTCATTGCCCTCAGCTTCGTTCGCCAGCCGAACGATGTTCTTCGGTTAAAGCTCTACCTTGAAGAACGTGAGAGCAAGGCACAGGTGATTGCCAAAATTGAAAAGCCCGAGGCGGTAGAGAACCTCAACGCAATCCTTGCCGAAAGCGATGGCGTGATGGTGGCTCGGGGCGATCTGGGTGTTGAGATGGCGATGGAAAAAGTTCCAGCGATCCAGAAAACCATCATCCAGCGCGCCCGCAGCATGGGCAAGTTTGTCATCACTGCGACTCAGATGCTGGAAAGCATGATCGAAAACGCAACGCCTACCCGCGCCGAGGTGAGCGACATTGCCAACGCTATCTACGACGGCACCGATGCCATTATGATGTCGGCTGAGACATCCACAGGTAAATATCCGGTAGAAGCAACCGGGGTGATGGATCGAATCGCTGCCGAGACTGAAGCCAATCTCCGCTACCGCGGCTACCAGGAATTGCCGGCCATGGCCAATCCTACCCATGCAGAGATCATTGCTGATGCTGCATACAGGGCCGGCCGCTATCTCGGGGTAACCGCGATTGCTGTCTTCACAGCCTCTGGCTCAACAGCCCGGCTGATTAGCCGCTTCCGCCCGCCGGTGCCAATCTACGCTTTCACTCCCTTTGAGGAAGCTGCGCAGCAGTTGTCTATCATCTACGGTGTCACTGCGATTGTCGTACCCAATGCCGGCTCAACCGACGAGATGCTGATTCAAATGGATCAGGAGTTGCAGCGGAGAGGTTTTATCAAGCCACACGATCAGGTTGTCTTCGTAAGTGGACAACCAATCGGTGTGCCGGGCAGCACCAACATGCTGAAGCTGCACCGCGCTGTTGAATGGCCGTCGGCCTAGGCTTCAAGATCAAGGCCGTGAGCGGGGTGAACCTCATGAAGCTTCACCCCGCCGATCCGAAGATCCTCAACGGCTCAGCGGTTCTGGCTTTGAATATGCCTTATTTGTAGTAAGAGACGATTCCCACGCCTTCCTTCAAACGACCAATCGCACCAGGCTGAGCTTCTGCATTCATGGAAACCACTCCCACATAGGCTGGGCGCAATTTGAATCGGGCGATGAGATATCGCTCCACCTGCATTGCGCGTTGGCGCGCTTGCAGGTATTGCTGAGAACTGCTTCCTGCCCCGGGGAAGCCCTCGATCATAAGCGGGCCGTTGCGGGGGAAGCGAAGCGCGTCTGTCATGGCCTTGTCCAGCAGGAGTTTGCCGTTTGCACTCAGAGTTTCGCTGCCATCCACTCCCAACACATAAAGGTCCGCGCTATCTAACCAAACCCGGTACTTCTTGAAGCCTTTGGCGAAATTGGCTTTTTCATACTCTGCCGTTGTGAGCGCACCAAGATCATAGAAGCCGCGTCTCTTGAAGAATCCACGAAAGAAGAAGTTATGCTTCAGCGCCTCGGTATTGTCCGAGAGGTCTGACATGGCTTCGTTTGCGCCGGCCAGAGTGCGTTGCAATGTTTCGCTTACGCCACCCTCTCCGGGCGAGCCTTGAAACTTCTCAACTGCCGCTTTTAACTGCACAGTAATCTGCTGCAGATTCTTTACCGTCTTCTCCACTTCGGGCACAATATCGCTTGCTTCCACACGGTCTACAATCTTTCTGGCCCCAGTTGCACTTTGGCCAATTTGGTCGACAACGTTTTCAGCCTTTTTGACGCTGCGCTTTACGCTGGCCTGCATCTCCTGGTCTTTGAACAGAGCACCAACCGCGCCTTCACCCTGTTCTACCCCATCAAGAATCTCGCCGAGATTCGCGCTGATCTTGTCGGCAGACACGAGGATGCTCTGCACCTTGGGCGTCGCACCTTTGATCATCAAATTCGCTGACTTCGAAACATCTTCAATTTGTTGAAGCGTGGTACTGAGTTGCTCTTTCGCTCCTGCAAGAATCACATTCACTTGTTTGACGGCACCGCTGATCTCCTCGGCCAGATTCCCCCAATCAAATGGCTCAGTGGCTCGAATCCCGGACTTGTTTCGGGCGACCGGCTGCTCTGAGGTTCCAGTGTCGATTTGAAGATACTTGTTACCGAGCAGGCCATCGGTTTGAACGCTTGCCACCGAATCCTGACGCACGATTGGATGGAGGCTCTCGATAATCCGGAAGTGCACACGGAACTTTGCCTCTGGCCTGGAAGGCACCTCGATACTGGTAATTGTTCCGGCATCCATTCCTGCAACACGTACCTTGCCGCCCTTTACAATACCGGTAATGCGGGAGAACTCCGCATAAAGCTCGAAAGAACGTGTGAAGAGTTGATTGCTGTTTCCAATCAAAAACAACCCCACGGCAAAGAGCAGCAGACAACTGAACACGAAGATTCCTACGACAACTGTATTTTTGTTTTTCATCTTTATCCGGCCTGCTGTGAACTCATGAAATTTCGCACCAATGCTTCTTCACTCCGCTCGAGTTCTTCGACGCTTCCCTGAGCGATCAATTGTCCCTGGTCGAGAAATGCAATTTGGTCTGCAAGGCGGCGAGCGCTTTGCATGTTGTGGGTCACCACAACAAGGGTTGCGTGTTGCTTCGTTTTGATGTCGAGCAGTAGCTCATCGATTTCATTCGAAGTAATCGGGTCCAGTCCCGCGCTCGGTTCGTCGACTAAAAGAATGGAAGGCTCGACGGCCAGGGCCCGGGCAAGCCCGGCCCTCTTCTGCATTCCACCCGAAAGGTTCGCTGGCATGCTGTCATACTCCTTGCCCAGGCCCACTCTTTCCAGAAGGCTTGTGGCTTGATGGCGAATTTCGTCATCCGGCTTATCGGTGTGACGGCGAAGCGGAAAGGCAACGTTTTCTCCGACAGAGAGCGAATCAAATAGAGCCGCGCTTTGAAAGAGAAAGCCCATGTGCATCCGGATACTGGATAGTTGATTGCTGTCAAAGCTGGTGATGTCTTCTCCGTTAACGCTGATCGAACCAGAATCGGCTTTCAAAAGCCCACACAGCAGTTTCAGCGTTACGCTCTTGCCGGTGCCACTCCTGCCCAGAAGAACAAATGCCGTGCCAGTAGCGACAGAGAAAGATACATTCTTCAGCACCGTGCGTTCGCCAAATGCCTTCGACACTGAGGAAAATTGAAGTGCACCTGCTTCCCTTGTCATGCCCCACCTACTGGAAAGAGAAAGGCGATCAGGCGGACAAGGATAACGTTGATCACAATCAACAGCACTGAAGAGAGAACAACGCTTTGAGTAGAAGCCCTTCCTACTCCCTCAGCACCACCCGTCGCGTTGTAGCCGAGGTATGACGAGGTTGCGCCGATGATAAAGCCGAAAACCAGAGTCTTCAGCGTTGGCGGCACATAGTCAGAGAAAGCCATACTGCTGAAAGCAGTCTCAAAATAATAGGTAAAAGGCGTAGCCGCAATAGAGGATTCTGCGAGATAACTCCCCAGCAGGCCCGAGAAGTTCATCAATACCGTTAACAGCGGCAATGCGATGACACACGCAATGATTCGTGTGACTGCCAGATAGTGAAGCGAATTCACCCCGAGCGATTCGAGGGCATCAATTTGTTCTGTAACTCTCATCCCACCCAGTGCAGCGCCAATCCCTGCGCCAACGCGGCCCGCAACAAGCAGGCCGGTCACCAGCGGGCCGGTTTCCATAACCAGCGCAAAGGCCAGTGCAGTCGGGATCATCGATTCGGCACCAAATCGTTCCAGTGTCGATCTGGTGTGCATTGACAGCACCCCTCCTACAGCCAGTCCGGAGAGGAAGATCAGTGGCGCAGAACGCCAGCCGATCTCAAACAACTGCCGGATGATCTCGCCGCCTTCATAAGGTCTGCGGACCGATTCACGCACCGTCTCTAGCGCAAACAAGCTCAGGCCCCCAAGAAAGCTAAGGCCCGATTCTGCCGAAGAGAGACACTCCTGCAGCAGGGAGGGCTGCGGATTTGGAGAAGTCTGATTCAAGTCGAAACCTCTCAAAGTGAATTGCCGCTGCAGCATTTGGAAGCACCACAACTTGACTACGATTGGAAGTGCAACGGCTTGCCATCACTATGGCTTTTGCACTTGTATCTCCAAACTTCATTGCTTGGAATTTCGCTCTGTTTCGGGCTTCAGGCCGACTGCATGCAGCCAGAGCGACTACCGGCAGTCATCTATTGAACTTTGGGGGGAAAATCCGCATTCCGTGAAACGGTCTCTCCTGCCGAAAACTGCTTGCGCAGCTCTGCGAGGTTTGCCATGGCTCCATCGAAGGCCGCATTTCCGAGAAGCAGATGCGGAGGCGGGTTGCCAGACTCAATCGCTTTCACGATCGCCTGTGCAGCGCGAACCGGGTCGCCTTCCTGTTTTCCTGAAATGCTGCGCAGCATGCTCCTTGCTGTACCTGCCGTCTCGGCATAAGCCTCAATTGTCGTTTTGCTTTCATTGGCAGAGCGCCCCGCCCAGTCTGTGCGAAACCCGCTCGGTTCTACAACCATCACGCTGATGCCGAGCGGCTCCAGCTCTTTGCGCAACGCTGCTGACAATCCTTCCACAGCAAACTTGCTGGCATTGTAGTATCCAAGCGCTGGAAACCCAACCAGGCCCGCAATAGACGATACATTCACGATGCTGCCGCCTGCTTGCCGGCGCATCCCCGGAAGAGCGGCCTGAATCATTCGCCCCATTCCGAAAACGTTCACCTCAAACATCTTTCGTACCTGCTCTTCTTCGCTTTCTTCTACGGCCGCAAAGTAGCCAATACCTGCGTTATTCACCAGTACGTCAATCCGGCCGAACCTTTCTTCCGCAGCATGAATCGCTGCGTCTACTTCTCCCTGATCGGTAACGTCAAGCTCTAGAATCTGCGCTTCGCCTTTCGACCCGAGATCGCGAATCTTCTCCGGGTCGCGCGCTGTAATTACGGCTCGATAGCCGCATTCCAGAACGTGCGAAGCTAGCTCCCGGCCAAAGCCTGTGGAGCAACCGGTAATGAACCAGACTGGCTTAGCGCTCGTTGTCGATGTGTTTTTTGTTTGTGTCATTGGATTATTCTGCTGAGTCAATGGAGCTGACTCGAATTAGTTTCTTGTTTACGAACTCCTGGATGCCCATCCGCGACAATTCCCGGCCGTAGCCGGAGTTCTTGATCCCGCCAAACGGCAAATCTGGCGCTGTCCACGTGGGGTGGTTGATGAAGACCATACCCGTGTCAATCCTGCTGGCCAGCCGCTTGCCGCGTTCGATGTCTTTCGTAAAGATTGATCCGCCGAGCCCGAACTCAGAATCGTTGGCCAACGCAACCGCTGCCTCTTCATCCTTTACCCGAAACAACAACGCAACCGGGCCAAAGAATTCTTCGCCAAACGCCGGATTTGCCGCATCAATTCCGGTGAGTATCGTCGGCTCGAGAAACCATCCCTTGCGATCAATGCGTTTTCCACCCATCACAAGCGTCGCCCCATGCTCGACTGCCGCATTCACTTGCCCCAGCAATTGCTTCAGCGCCGCTTCCGACGACAAAGGTCCAAGGCTGGTTGCTTCATCCATCGGGTCGCCTGCCTTCAACTTTCCAAGAGCCACCTGGAATTGTTCCAGAAACCGATCGGCCACTTCTTCCACAACAATGAAGCGTTTGGCGGCGACGCAGCATTGTCCTGTGTTGTTCATCTTGCCCCACACGGCCCACTGCACTGTCTTGTCGAGATCGGCATCCTCCAGCACAATAAACGCATCGCTGCCGCCCAGCTCCATAGTGGACTTCTTCAAATTCAACCCCGCCCGCGTCGCAACCAGCTTTCCTGCTTCCACACTTCCCGTCAACGCCACACCCTTGATGCGTGCATCATCAATAACCTGGTTCACTTGGTCGTGTGTGATTTGCAGGTTTGTATAGGCACCAGCAGGGGCTCCTGCATCGATCCAAATCTGCTCAAAGGCAATGGCGCATTGCGGAACAGATCCCGAGTGCTTCACCATCACGACATTTCCAGCCATGAGATTCGGCCCTACAAATCGAGCCAGCTGATAGTAAGGAAAATTCCATGGCTGCACACCAAGGAGAACGCCGATGGGACAGTTTTGAACTTCGGCCTCGCCAGTGCTTGGATGAAGATTGTAGTTGGAAAGAAACTCTTCAGCGTGTCTGGCGTAATACTCAATGATGTCGGCACTCAGCAACACCTCGCCTCGCGCCTCACCAATCAGCTTCCCCATCTCGAGTGTTGCCAGCCGTGCAAATTCATCAACGCGAGCCCGAAGGATTTCGGCCGCCTTCAAAGCGATAGAAGATCTATGCGCAAAGGTGCTTTGCCGCCAGCTGTCAAAGCAAAGGGCCGCTTTTGAAATGGCCTCTTCCAGTTTTTCTTCCGTGAATTCATCGAATGTTTTGAGGATCTTTTCGCTGTATGGATCTACGCTTTGGTAACTCATGGGTTCAGCCACAGAGGTGCAATCTGCTGGCCGATCTCAAGCTTTGTCGGTCAATTGAAAACAGGAGCTTTAGCGTTAGGACGATACTGGGATTTTGTTCCTGCCCCTAAATCCTGCGCGTTTGCTGACGGTCACATGACCCAGTGTGGTCAACTAACCGCCATACTTTGCCTGCGCTGCCCCCTCCGTACGGGCAACTTGACCCGGTACCGCCCGACGACATGGGTGACATTCGATCGAGGATCAGAAGCTCAACAGCAACAGACCACGCCAGGCAAGAAGGCATCCCCTGGACAGAAAATTGCCCAATGGCACACACTCTCAGCCATGCCGAGATCATTACCAACGCCGCCCACACTGCAGGCCTATCCCTCGAGGCAACCGCAATCGCCGTCTTCACGGCCCAGGGCGCCACAACCAGATGGATCAGGAATTGCAACGGCGAGGACATATCAAGCCCCAAGATCAGGTGGTCTTCGTCAGCGGTAAGCTCAAACCCCATCGCGCCTTGGACTTGCCCGAGGGCGAGGAGCATCCGAAACGTACGCTCTCATAGAACCACAGCTTCGCTTCTACATCTAAATTTTTGGCCCCGAGACTTCTTTCTTCTGAACGCCTCCAGTTGCTGGAAGGATTCCCATGCGAGTTCGTCAAGCTCCTCCAGCATTTTCCGATAAGCTTTGACGAAGTGAGTTACCGGTTCTCTGAGCATCCGAAATGTCTTGAATCTCTCGCGCCGCTCGAACGTGCAGCGCTGAAAG
>JBIPMY010000521.1:0-3905 GCA_044376335.1 Bryobacter sp. | reverse complement strand
CGGAACCAGTTTGAGAGAGAGTCAACTGGGGCTGATCTGAAACCGGGCGCGCACTATTGACGAGCATGGAACGATAGTCGATTGGCTTGAGGCCAGGACGAGCTGCCTTGAGAACAGCAGCCAGGCCAGCCGTGATTGGCGAAGAGAAACTGGTGCCATCGATCAGAACATAACCGTTTGTTGAGTAAACATCGCCAGTAGCGAAATTGGTCTGGGATGCGGTGTAAACGTTAGTACCGACAGCGAGCAGGTCTGGCTTAATCGGGACACCGGTAACCGGGCCAATAGAGGAAAAGTCAGCCAGGCGATCTGGATTGGCGTCTCGCGCTTTCAGCCCCAACTCAAGGGTGACATCAAGGCCATCGGAGTTTTGCATTTTCTCGCGGAGTTTGAGGCCTTCGGAGTGCATGATGAAAACCGCGGGCAAGCTTGCCGTACCGGCACCTGGTGTGAGAAAGTCTCCAGCCCGTGCTGCATCAGAATAGATAACGGCTGCGATGGCACCAGCGCGTGCAGCAAGGTTCAGCTTTGTCTCAAACAGGCAGGTGCCTCGTAGTATCAAAGCAATCTTGCCAGACAGACTTCCTGTGGGCAATGCAGTACAGACTTCCTCACTGGGATCGAGGCTTGCTACAGATACGAGTTTGCCGACAACGGCACCATTGGCCGCGGTGGTGGATGAAACCTTGGCCAACACTGCATTGTCGTTGACAACTACAGCCGAAGCAAAGAGCCGGCCATTTTCGTTGGCACCCACCGTGAGAGCTGTTGGTGCTGAGGCAGGTGAGCCGAGAGTAGCCGGGCCTGGCCCGTCGTTGCCGGCAGAGACAACCGCGATCACCCCGGCAGCTTCTGCCCGCTCGAGCGCCTTCACAATGATGTCGTTCTCGGGCCTCGATGCCAGTATCGAGCCGAAGCTGAGATTGATGACATCCATGCCATCAGCAACAGCGTCGTCAATCGCTTTCAGGATCGCTGCGTCGGTAGTGCTGTCGTTGAAGCCGGGAGTGCCGAAGATTTTATAAACACCAAGGTAGGCGGCGGGCGCCATTCCGGCAATAGCTCCCATCGGAGATTCGTGCAGTGTACCGGCTGCGCACATTGCTACGGCAGTGCCGTGGCCACTGCGATCGAGTGCAGTAGTATCCGGATCGCTGCGGGAAAACAACGAAGCATAGGACCGCGCCACGATCACTTTCTTGTTTGTGTAAACAAGGTCGCGGTCGTTGTCGACCTTCGGAAATCCATTTAGGGAATCGTAGCCAGCGTCGGCAAAGCCTTTATGCGCAAGCTCAATGCCGCTGTCTAGAATTCCAATCTTGATTCCCTTCCCGGCATTGGCGATCCCAAGTGTCTCCCAGGCTGCTGTAACGGCATGTACCTGAGCGGCTCGATCCAGGGTCTTGTGGAAAAGCCGCACCTTGTGCACCTGCGCTACATCTGACAACTGCCCGGCAAGACTTCTGGCCTGGCTGTTATCTTCTGGAGCTTCTACCAGCAAAGCATTGGCGACATTCTCGGTACGCCCCATCACCTTGAAGCCCCGCGCACCCAAGGCGCTCTCAACACGTTGCTGCCGCGCCCTTGCTCTGGTGCGCCTTTCGGCAGGCCGCTCCTGGCTTTCTTCTTTCAGTTCTACGATGAACTGGTTGGGGACGAACTGTGCATAAAGGCCAAAACTCAGGGATAGAAATAGAAGGATACTGCGCATCTTTATTGCTCCACTTCCGCACTTGCAGGCAGGGTTGACTGGATTGCTGGCTTGGCAACATCATTGATTCGACCCAGTTTGTGCCGTTGATCCCCATCGAGGATCAGCCGGAAACGTTCGATCGTGGCACATTCAATCGCCATCATTTGTGCCTGAACCGTGGAGATGGTATTCACCAGAGGCCGCCATTGAGCAGCCGGGCTGCCGCTTGAGAGTGCCAGGTCAAGGGCAGTCTGCGTTTGCTTCAGTCGCTCACTCAGAGGAAACAATTTTACCCGCGCCTCAGCAAAGGCAAGATCAGAAGCAACCATCTGTGCTTCGGTCAAAACAAGGTAATCCGCGAGGAATGCCTTCACTTGATCATTGTTGTAGATCACGGGAGTGATCTTGGTAATTCCAGCCCCGGACTGCGACAGAAGCGGCATGGCCGCCACTACGCATATCGAAATCAACCTTTGAATCTGCATTTGGTTTCTTCTACCTCAACCCTTCAGACGCACTCAAGTCGCGATTCCGGTGCACTGCGAGTGTAAAGAAACATTAAGTGAGATTTGGCCCGGCGCAACGAAAGCCGAAGTCCATGTAGGTGGTTTCGAGGTCTGGCAGCATAGACCGTCTCCAGATTTTCACCTGGTCGACTTTCTGAACGAAACTCCCACCACGGACGACGACTTTGGAAGAGTCTCCCGTGGCCATGGCAAATTCAGCGGCGTTGCCGATCATGTCGTAGAGCCCCCAGGCGTTGGGCTTCTTCTGCGCAACCAGACGGGTGACTTCGCCTGTCTTGAGTAAAGAAGAAACGGTGTTAGAGGCGTCCAGCGATAGCCAGGCGTAATCCTGAATCGGTTGTGGCTGGTCTGCTTCTGCGCCTGCGCGAGCGGCAAACTCCCACTGAAATTCGGTAGGCAAATAGAGCCCCACCTTGCGGCAGTATTGCTGCGCATCCACCGGGCTGATATCTGTCACCGGCAAGCGCGATCGCAGTTCGGCAGCTAATTCCAAATGAGCGGCGGATTGCAGAGCTGGCACCGATCCCATCACTTTCTCGTAAGCTCCACGGGTAACTTCTGTTTCGCCGATCCAGAAGCCAGGAGCGATATGAACAGGCCGGGCCGCCTGTTCATTCGGCGCGCATTGGCCGGGAGAAGAACAGCCGATTACACCCGGGCCGCTGGGAATGTAGATGTAATTCAACCCATCTTTGGAATGCAATCGTTTTTCGTTTGCAGCAGGGGCGGGGCCGTCTGTTGCAGGTGTCTTTGCAGGCGGGAGCACAAAGGGTGCGGGAGGCGCGGCTGACGGTGGATTAGCGGGAAGTGGCATTGCCAGAAAGTAGAAATCCCCGAGCAGGCCGGAATAACTGAAGGGAGTCTGGCGCCCCTTAGACTCGGCATAGACCTTTGCTCTCACTCGAGTGAAGAGGCTTTCCAAACCGACACCGAGGCTGCGGATTTCACTCAGCAGGTGTTTCGTAAAAAGGCCATTGCGCTCATTTGGGTTGTCATCTGCCGTCTTGCCTTCGTCGGCTGCAAACGCGATGAAGGCACCGGCACCACCCATCCCAACCAGGCCTCCACCTCCAGAGCGTGTGCCGCGAAACGGATTCGACCGGCAGGCATCGAGAATCAGGATAGACAGGGCAACGTTACGGCTTTTCACGAGATCGCGGACCCGGGCCGCGGAATAAGCCTGATAACGAATGTCGGCCTCGGATTCAGCGGCGAAAGAGACAGGCAGGAGAAAATTCTCACCTTCTGCGCCGATACCGTGACCGCTGAAATAAAACAAGGCGACATCGCCTGCGTTCAGAGTCTGGACAAATCGCTGCACTGCCATATCCATCGTTCGCAGATCGGCATCAAGAACGAGTTCTGTCTGAAATCCAGTGGTTTTCAGGGCAGCACTGAGATCGGTTGCATCGTTGACGGCATTAGCGAGAGCTTGCTTCGGGTAACGGTTGTTGCCAATGAGCAGAGCTTTGCGCTGTGGTGCCACCTCGATTCGCAAGTCGCGCTGCTGAGCCATCGCACTTAGAACGGTCAGCGCGCAAAACAATCGAATCATCATCAAGGACAGTTTAACCCCTCAAATACAAAGAAAGAAGGCAGCCGAGGCTGCCTTCTGTTCGATTCGAGTTTAGAGCTTAGATTAAGCGACGTGAGCTTCAATCATCTTGACGAGGTCTGCCTTGGAA
>JBIPMY010000520.1:0-3913 GCA_044376335.1 Bryobacter sp. | reverse complement strand
GCTTTTATTCGTGTCCTGTGTGCAGCCCCACGCGATCCAGTTTGCTCACCGGCCGTTATCACTATCGCACTGGAGTTGTGGATACGTATTTAGGGCGAAGCATGATGCGGGCTGAAGAGACGACTCTCGCCGAGATGCTGAAGCCGGCAGGGTACCGGACGGGCATCTTCGGAAAGTGGCATCTGGGAGACAACTATCCGCTTCGCTCGATTGATCAGGGGTTTGAAGATAGTCTGGTGTTGAATGGTGGAGGCCTGATGCAGCCGGGGGACGTGCCGGAAGAGATCAGTGGGGTTGCGCCTTCGTATTTTGATCCGGTGCTGAGCAGGAATGGGAAGTGGGAGCAGCAGAAGGGCTATTGCACGGATGTGTACTTTCGTGAGGCCATGCGATTTATTGATGCCAATCGAACGAAGCCGTTTTTCTGTTATCTGCCGACGAATGCTCCGCACACGCCACTTCAGGTGGCGGAGGAATTGGTGGAGCCATTTCGCAAGCAGGGGCTTGATGAGACGACGGCGAAGATCTACGCAATGGTGAGTAACGTCGATCAGAACATTGGCAAGCTGGTGGCGCATCTGAAGGAGCGGAATCTTGAACGCGATACGATCCTGATTTTCATGACCGATAACGGGCCGCAACAGAAGCGATTTAATGACGGGTTGCGCGGGCTGAAAGGTACATCGTATGAGGGCGGAATTCGTGTGCCGCTCTTTGTGAAGTGGCCCGCGAAGGTTGCCGCTGGAACCGTTGTAGATCGCTTGAGTGCGCATATTGATCTTGCGCCGACGTTGCTGGAAGCAGTTGGGGTTAAGACCACGGCGAAGCTCGATGGGCGAAGCTTGATGCCTTTGTTGACCGATGCCAAAGCTAAAGAGACCTGGAGCGATCGAACGGTATACATTCAATGGCATCGTGGGGATGCTCCACGGCCTTTTGAAAATAGTGCTGTGCTGACGCAGCGAATGAAGCTGGTGAATGGCAAGGAACTGTATGATCTTGAGGCGGATCGGGCGGAGTCTAAAGATCTGGCAGCTGAAGATCCGAATACGGTGCGGCAGTTGAGAATGTCTTATGAGGCGTGGTTCAAAGACGTGGCGGGGACGCACAACTATGCGCCACCGAAAATCGTTATCAATGGCAAGTCGCCGGTCTTGCTCACTCGTCAGGACTGGCGCGGTAGTGGTGCCAGTTGGGACGCGAATGGAGTGGGGCATTGGGAAGTGGATGTGAAGGCGGCGGGGCCTTACGATGTCACGCTGCTCTTCGCTCCACAAAACGAAGCCACACAGTTGACTGCCAAGTGGCTCGGCACGCATGCGATTGCAGCCGGGCAGAAGCGGCTAGATCTTAGGGGAATCCGGTTGCCACTGGGGCCAGACCGCTTTGAGGCCACGGTTGGCACAAAGGGTCTGACCTACGCCTACTTCCGCTAGAAGCCGGGCAGGCGCCGGTTGGGTTCGTTGCTGCGTTGGCTCATTCGCTCGCGCCAGCAGGCTAGCGCCAGGGCCATGACGAGGTCGTCATGGGAGTCTTTTTCGAAGGCCCCGAATTTGTAGCCGAATCCGATGCGCCGGATTTCTACTGATAGCAATTCCTGCTTGAGTTCGCGGCTTGAGTAGCAATCTTCGGGGATTCGCAGTTTGCCCTGTTCGAGATTGGTTTCGACGGCGGCGTACATGTCGCGCTTGAGATCGTGAGTAATCACGACGCCTTCTACGTTTGAACCTCGGAGGTGTTCGCGGATCATCTCAAAGACGGCGTCGCCGACGCCGGTTTGATCGAAAACCAGCACGCTCTTGCCAAGCGTTTCTACCTTCTTGAAGATGGTGCCGACTTCTTTGGCTACTTCGCCGTAAGCCGTGCCCAGTTTCCATTGCCTGGCATAACGCACGCTCAGAAAGGTTTCCCACTTTGTGTAGGCATCGATGTAGCGCGTGTTCATTGCCTGGAGAGACCGTTCAACGATGACGAGTGCGGAATGATCCTGCTTGCGTCCGAGGTCGAGGCCGAGAAAGTATTCGTTCTTTTGAAGTTGGTTGCTCATAGGGATAGTGCCTTGATCTCTCGAGTAAATGCGGCTTCCACCCACGCTCTGGGCAGGAAGGTGTTTTCGTTCTCAAGGAACTGGCAAAGGTATTCCTGCTTGAACCACGACTCGCCCATTGATTTGCGTTCGCGCTCGAGAAATTCGGGGTCGAAGCGCGGGCACTCGTTTGCTGGAGTTTCTACACGTTGCCATCCGTCACCGCGCTCCCACTCATCCCAAAAAAAACCACGGGTGCCAAAAGGGGTGGACATGATGACCATGCGGCCATGTTTGGATGCGGCGAGAAAGGGCCGAACGCTGCGGTAGAGACTGTCGGCAACCTGACTGGCCTCGTCGATGATGAGCAGGCTGGTGCCAGAGAAGCCGCGAATAGTTCCGTCGCGACCGGGAAGACCGACGATGCGTGAACCGTTTGGAAGCTCAAGCGAAAGCGTGTTTACGCCGTCGCCTTTTTTGCGTATGCCGAGGGCCGGAAGATAGCCGATGATTTTGCGAATGAGTTCGCCACTTTGCCGGAGCGTTGGGCTGACAACGAGGACCAGGCTCTTCGGTTCGAAGTAGGCTTTGTGGAGTGCGAGTATGCTCGACACCGTAGACTTGCCCCACTGGCGGGAGCAATTGAGCAGCAGCTGAGGCGACTCTGAGCGCAGGACCAGCGCCTGCTTCTCATCTGGATCGATGCCCAGGAAGTATCGCGCGAAGGAAGCAGGGTCGAGTCTGCTCCCTATTTTGCGCAGAACGAATTGCGGTTCCATCAGGGCAAGATCCTGGTTTCGGGGCTTGCACTGAGACGGGCGGCGATGGCCTCGGAGATTGCGAGTTTGGCCTCTGGATATGGCCGAAGAGCTTCTGCGAGGAGGTCGAGAATCAGGGCCATGCGAACGGTGCCTGTTTCGATAACTTCGATTTGCGTTGCCTGTATGGGAGCTGATTCGAGGATGCCGTAAACGGCTTTCTTGCGGGCCATGATTAGAGCTCCCTCGAGCGGCTGCTGCGGGGCGGCTTGGGTGCAGACCACTTTTCGACGCGGGCGCCAAGGGCGTTGGTGGTCTTGATCGTGTCCAGATGCTGCTTAGACAGCAGATTGAAAGTCTTTTCGCTCAGGCAATTGCGGTATGCATTCCGCAACCTTGCGTTGGTGTCGCCCACGGTCTGCAGTTGTGGCATTCGGACAAAGTGATTGAGTTCACTCTCGATGAGGTTGTTGACGCGTTCGCTGGTCCAGCGGAGCTGCCCCATGGAGTTGAGGTCGCCTTCCTGCTGGACGTTTGAGGGCGGCAGTTCTGTGAAGAGGCGGTCCATGAGGGTTGCATAGCAACGTGGATCCTCGACGTCGTTGACCTGGACTGGCGGCAGAGTGCGGTTACGGTTCCGCTTCTGGGTTTGTACTTCAGGCAGTTCTTCTTCTTGATTCATGATTCGTTCCTTTTGGGTATCGATATGTTGGCGAGACATACGCTCACACTCGAAAGGAACTTAGCAATCAGGAAGACAGGGTTTTGCCGTGTTCTATAGCGAACTCATTTGGAATCAACGAAATAAAATATTGAAAATTTCTGTGAACGCTTTTGTCAAAACTGGAAGCGGCCGATGATCAGGAGGTTTGAATTGGCGGTGCCGATATCGGAGAAAGCGCCTCGTGTTGCGCTGCCAACTCGGGCAAAAGCTCCCGGGGAATTTGTGTTGAAGGTGCCGTTGGGGTCACCAAACTGGGGCTGCTTGAAGGGGAAATTGTTGCCATCGAGGCGGATCTGAAAGCGATAGCGTTCTTTGAGTGTCCACCACTTTGCGATGGAGAACTGCGTCCAGGCGAGGCCCGGCCCTTCAAAGACATTACGGCCAAGGTTGCCAACGGTGAAGGCA
>JBIPMY010000156.1:0-12737 GCA_044376335.1 Bryobacter sp. | reverse complement strand
TCTCCATAGCCAGCCTTGGTGACAATCTGCATCATGCGGTCCATGTCGATGGTCGTTTCCTTCCCATCGGGCCCAAACTCAAAACACTTGAAGCTGACCGCTTTTGCATAGGGCATCAATTTAGACACTGCTTCATGCTTATCGACACCTTTTGGAAAATTCCCGAAATCAGGTAGCGTTCCAAAATTTGGCAGATTCACCATCTTCATTAATCGCACCAAAATATCAGGATTAGAAGACAGGCCGCCGTGGTTCTCAATTGCGACATTGATGCCATTCTGGGCTGCGTACTCACAGATACGGGTAAAGCTCTGCTGGCAGCACTTCAGGAATTCGCCGATCTCGGCCTCAGTTTTGGCTTCTTTCTCCGCATACATGTTCATACGGATGGTGTGGCAGCCAAGCTCAGCAGCGTAGTCCACCCATTTACGATGCAGATCGGCCGCCTTGAGTCGCTCTTTCTGATCGGAATGGCCCATACTCCCCTCGCCATCGCACATGATGAGCACGCCTTCCACCCCAAACTTTTTCATGTTCGCCTTGAGCCGGCCCAAATAATACTGCGTGGGGGCTTCCCAAAGAGTGTTCACAAATTCAATACCACTGATTCCGAACTGCTCTTTCGCAATCTGCGGAAACTCCAGATTCGTCATCATTTGAGAACGAATCGACTTGTGAAGGCTCCATTCGGCAAGCGAAGTACGAAAGCGTCCATTTTGAGCCCGCAGTGCCGGGCTGATCCCTGGCACTGCCGCTGCGAAGCTGAGCATTTGTCGGCGTGTCATGGCTTCAGCATATCTTAATGAACTTTATGCAGCCAATTTTGTTGCCATGCGTCTTTATAAAGAATGATTTTTTTTCGGCTATGCTTCCTTGGCGTATTTTCCCTACCCTATCTTGCGCTGGCGCAATCCTCTACCGTCCTTCCCAAAGAAATAGAGTGGAAGCCCGTTAGCTCAGAACAACGCTGGCAAATCTACCGAGATAAAACCTTCGCCAATCCCGGCGCCTACTTTCGGGCATTTGGCGCAGCCTCAGGAGATCAGTTGAGCGATCGCCCTGCCGCCTGGCAACAGGGGTTGAAAGGCTACTCCCAGCGCGTCGGGCAAAGATTTATAACCTTTACGCTACAGGACTCTGTTGAAGCCGGTCTTTCTGCCGCCTCCGGCTATGAACCCCGCTATGTCCGCTGCAAATGCACAGGGGCGGGAGCTCGTTTGGGTTATGCTCTCAAGATGAACTTCCTCACCCTCAACCGGGAAGGAAAACAAGTATTCAACTGGCCGAAGTTTGCTGGTGCTTACAGCGCTGGTATGGCTTCTACTACTTGGGTCAACGAATACAAGTGGAGTGCTGAAGGCCTGCAGGCAGGCAATTCCCAACTTTATTTTGGCGCTCTCTTTAACTTGGTTCGCGAATTTGGCCCGGAGCTCAAGCGCGCATTCAAGCGAAAATAAAATATTCCAGGATTCCTTTGCTTTTACCTACTTCACTACTTTTGCTGGCAGCCTCAGGATACGCTCAGGACGCTGCCAATATCACGACGCCCAGCCAGGCCGACATGCTGGTTGGCACAAGAGTTCCACGTGGCATGACATGGAGCCCGCCCACCAAAGAAGAGCGCTTGCGTGTTCTCTGGCGCGGGTTGGCCCTCAGCCCCGGTGCCTACATTCGCTCTACCTTTACAGCCACATCACACCATCTCGACAACAAACCTAAAGATTATGGCCAGGGCTGGGGTGCCTACGGCAAGCGTAACCTCAATAGTTTTGCCACTTTTTCGCTCCAGGATGCAGCCTCTGAAGGCCTTGCTGCTGCAGCCAGCTACGAGATGCGCTACATCCAGTGCAAGTGTACAAAAGTGCTGCCCCGCATCGGGCATGCCTTATGGTTCAACCTGGTGACCTACAATCACGAAGGCAAAACGGTGGTCAATTGGCCCAACATAGTCGGCAGCTATAGCGTGGGAATGCTGTCCACCAGCTACACCCCAAACCAGAAATGGTCAGCGCAGGGCATTCAAATGGGAAACAGCGCCATGGCGTTCGGATTTATTTCGTCGCTACTTCAGGAATTCACACCCAGCAAATTGCTGCGCTTCAGGAAGAAGAAATCGCCGAAGGATCCAGGACTGCCTTCCAGTCTGCCGCCGGTCAGCCAGGAAGAAGTCCAGTAATTTCATCCAGCCAGTAGTCTGGCTCACAAGCGCGCAATTCTTCCGGCTTGCCATATCCGTAACTCACCGCGCAAACCTTCACCCCGGCCGCTCGTGCTGCAACGATATCGGGCACGGAATCCCCGATCATCAAACAATCTCCAGCGCTTACCCCCAGTGCAAGCATCGCCCTTTGCAACACTTCCGGCTTTGGTTTGCTGGGGAACCCATCTGTCCCCTGCACATGCTGAAAGTGTTCAATCAACCCAAACTTCGTCAACACGTTGGTTGCAGTGGGCGTGCCCTTGGTGGTTGCAGTGGTCTTGAGTCCGCCAAGCTGGGCCAGAGTTTCCTTCACCCCGGGGTAAAGCACGGTTCCAGCGTGCTCCCGGGCAAGGTAGATCTCCCGGTATTCCTGAATCCAGGCCTCAATCTTCTCGGACGAAGCCTCAGGAAACAACTCGCCAAACAGATCCACCAGATGCCGGCCAATAAAGGTTCTGAGGTAGGCGTAAGGAACATCCGGCTTCGAAGTACGGCTCAAAACGTTAGAAACCGCCCCACAAATATCGGGGGCGGAGTCTAATAGCGTACCGTCAACATCAAACAGATAAGCCCGGAAGGGCGGGATTGCAGCCACAGCCTTAAGCGGGGCTCGATCCGGGTGTCAGCCCCTGATTGGGACGGATTGCCGTCTCAGGACGCAGCACCTGCTGGGTCTGGCCGTCGGTGTTGTTCGGCTTATTGTTCGAGGTAGAACGTGACGAAGTCGGCAGTTCTTCTCCGGCAATCAGCTTCAGCACTTCAGCGCCATCCAGAATTTCGCGTTCGAGCAAAGCTTCGGCGATGCGGATTACTGCATCACGGTTGCCGTCGATCAAGGTCTTGGCAACCTGATAACCCTGCTCCACCAGGCCACGCACTTCGCCGTCGATCGATACAGCAGTCGACTCAGAGTAATCGCGATGCTGGGCAATTTCGCGACCGAGGAAGATCTGCTCGTCCTTCTTGCCGAAGCTCAAAGGCCCAAGCTTGCTCATGCCCCACTCGCAAACCATGCGGCGAGCCATCTCAGTTGCGCGCTCGATATCGTTGGACGCGCCAGCGGTCTTGAGTCCCAGGAAGGTTTCATCCGCAACGCGGCCAGCCATCGCCGTAGCAATCTGCGCTTCGCACTGTTCCTTGCTGATGTCATTGCGATCCTGCGTGGGCAGGTACATCGTCACACCCAGCGCCATTCCGCGCGGAATGATCGACACCTTATGCACAGGGTCGGAATTCGGCAGCAAAGCACCCACCAGAGCATGGCCAGCTTCGTGATAAGCCGTATGCTTCTTTTCTTCTTCGGTGATAAACATCGAGCGGCGCTCGACGCCCATCATCACCTTGTCCTTGGCCACTTCGAAGTCAGTCATCGCCACAACCTTGCGGTTCTGACGCGCAGCAATCAAGGCGGCTTCGTTTACCAGGTTCGCCAGATCAGCACCGGCAAATCCAGGACAACCGCGAGCAATGACGCTCAAATCTACGTCGTCCGAAAGCGGGATCTTCTTCGTGTGAACCTTGAGGATCTGTTCGCGGCCCTTCACATCGGGGCGGCCCACAACAACGCGACGGTCAAAGCGGCCGGGGCGAAGCAGCGCGGGGTCCAGCACGTCAGGACGGTTCGAGGCAGCAATCAGAATTACGCCTTCGTTCGATTCAAAACCGTCCATCTCAACCAGCAACTGGTTCAGCGTCTGTTCACGCTCATCGTGACCACCGCCCAGGCCAGCTCCACGATGACGGCCGACAGCGTCGATTTCGTCGATAAAGATAATGCAAGGCGCATTCTTCTTGCCCTGTTCAAACAGGTCGCGTACGCGGCTCGCACCGACACCAACAAACATTTCGACGAAGTCAGAGCCAGAGATCGAGAAGAAAGGCACATTGGCCTCGCCAGCAATCGCGCGGGCGAGCAAAGTCTTACCAGTGCCAGGAGATCCTACCAGCAAAACGCCCTTTGGGATTCGGCCACCAAGCTTCTGGAACTTCTGGGGCTCGCGCAGAAACTCAATAATTTCCTGCAATTCTTCTTTGGCTTCTTCTACGCCAGCAACGTCCTTGAACGTAACCTTCTTCTGCTGAGAACTATGCAGTTTCGCCCGGCTCTTGCCAAAGCTCAGCGCCTTGTTGCCGCCGCTCTGCATCTGCCTCATCATAAAGATCCAGAATCCAAGCAGGAGGATAAATGGAGCCGTCTGGAAGATCAGGCTCAAAATGCCGTTCGAGCCAGTATCCTTGATGTCGATGTTGACACCCTTATCGCGCAGGATCTTGTAGACGTCGGGGTACATCGGGGGGATGGTGGTCTTCAGACCAGAACCGTCCTCACGGTAAATCCCGTGTACATCTGTTCCAGTAATCGCGACGCTTTTCACGCGGTTGCTCTCAACCTGTTGCATGAAGTCACTAAATGTCACTTGGGAGTCCGCTTTTTTGTTTCCGGTGCGGACGACGACGAAAATGAGGGACACCACACAAATGATGACCACCCAGAAAATAACCGACTTGACGTTGGAGTTCATTCTTACCTTACAGACGTAAACAATTCGTTACTTGATTCACCTTAAGCCAGATTCTCTTGAGATCTAGCCAATCGACTAGCTCCCCCAGCCCTGCGTCCATTCTATTCGCAACGCAGTCCGGGTCTCTGGTGTAGCAGCAAAATCTGCCGTAGGACCAAATTCGGCAACCCATACGGGCAGATCCCCTAAGACAACTATCGGCCAGGCACGCCGTCGCCATAAGGGAATCCGGTGTTTTTGAAACAGTTCTTTCACCTTTTCAGGTTCAGTACTTCCACCCCGGACTAAAGAGTCCCCCGGCCGCCAGTTCCGCAACTCCAGACGCCGTTCCGCATCCACAGCCGCAAAAAGCCTGTCCCAGTCTAGACTCCTGCCACTTTCATTATAGTTACATCCCGGATCAAGTGTGCTCGTTACTATTCCCGCACCCTCAGGTACTACTACCCGCCCTGGCACCGGAAAGTCCACCCGAAAGTTTCGCTCCGGCATCCTCTGCAGCGTCTCCAGCCGAATCACCCGCAGCAATCCAAAGCTTCGCATCAAATCCAGCCCCGGCACCTGAATCCGCCCATTCCCCTCTTTTTCGTCACACAAACGCAAAGCATCTTCAATATGGCCAAACTCCAATTCCCGCAAATCCCCCTTCACCCGCTCGAGCAAAGCCCGCATCAACCGCCGCCGCAAACCAAGCGCCTCGCCGCAAAACTTCGCGCAATCCAGCACCACCCCATCACCCTCACCAAACACCATCCCCGCCAGCCGCTCCCGAACCACCCCCTCGATCCACTCCGAATCGTCCCCGACAATGGCAGCAAGATTCCCCAGCGCCCGATCCACTTCCGGGTTCAACTCCCGCCGCAGCACCGGCAGCAACTCATGCCGAATCCAGTTCCGCCGATACCCGAGGTCCAAATTCGAAGAATCCTCCCGCCACGAAATCCCCTGCGCCTCGAGCCACCCCCGAATCTCCCCCCGCCCCACATCCAGCAAAGGCCGAAACACCCGGCCATCCAAAACCGGAGAAATCCCAGCCAGCCCATCAGGTCCGGTCCCCCGAACAAGGCGAAACAAAACAGTCTCCGCCTGATCCTCGCGAGTATGGCCGGTCAAAACAACATCAACCGCACACCGGGAGAACCACTCATACCGCAACCGCCGCAATTCCTCCTCAGCCCGCCCCTCCGGCACAACCCGCTCCACCAGCACCTCGCAACCCAACCGCAAACCCAGATCCCGAACCGCCGCTTCGTCAAGATCACTCTCGACACCCCGCAAGCCGTAGTTCATATGCAAGAGCGTAATCGAAGCAAAGCACTCCCGAGCCAAACAAGCCAAAGCAACAGAATCCCCACCTCCGCTAACAGCCACACCAACCCGCCCCGCCCCGGCAAGCACCGGATACCGCCGCACAAACTCAAAGAAAGATTCCACCACCACCATCATCTACCCAAGAAAAGATCCCTAAGGGAAACAATTCTTCATCCACCCTCCTCAAGAAGGCGAGATGAAATTGTCAAACTCGCTTCGCTACACCCTGCCAGCCTTGGTCTTTACCCTCGCCGCCGCCATTACCCTCGACTCCAACCTCCCCAGCGCCACCCTCGGCCAACCCTACACCGCCACCCTCAACCCCACGGGCGGCACCTCACCCTACACCCACACCCTCACCGGAGGCAGCCTCCCTCCAGGCCTCTCCCTCAGCGGCGCAACCATCACCGGCACTCCACAATCTGCCGGCCAATACAGCTTCTCCGTCCTCACCACAGACTCCCTTACCGCCACAACCCTAACCAACCTCAACCTCAGAGTCGCCAACACAAACGGCATCCAGATCACCATCAACGCCCTCGCCACCGGACGCATCAACACCCCCTACGACATGACCCTCACCGCCCAGGGCGGCGCAAGCCCCTACTCGTGGGACATCGTCCAGGGCTCCGGAACCCTCCCTCCCGGCATCACACTAAGCGCGCAGGGCCGCCTCCAGGGCACCCCAAGTTCTGGCGGAATCTTCCCCCTCACCATCCGCGTCACTGACGCCAGCGGCAACTCCTATTCCGCCTCGCTCCCTCTCCGCATCGAAGCCACCAGCCTCGCAATCGCTACCAACTCCCTCGCCGGCGCGTCCACCAACGTCCCCTACAGTCAGGGCTTCGCCTCAATCGGCGGCACCCCTCCCTACACCTACTCGCTAACTTCCGGCACTCTCCCCCCAGGCCTCACCCTCACCCCCGGCGGCGTCCTCTCCGGTACGCCCACAACAGCCGCAACCTACAACTTCACCATCCGCACCACAGACGCAACAACAGCAACCGCACAAGCCACCTTCGCCATCATCGTCTCCGGCTCCGGCCCCCGCATCCTCATCTCCACCCTCCCCACCGGCATCCTCAATCAACCCTACAACGCCTCCCTCTCCGGCCAGGGCGGCACCCCACCCTACACATTCTCCCTAGCCGCCGGCACTCTCCCCGCTGGCCTCCTGCTCAATCTCAACGGCACTCTAACAGGCGCCCCCAACATTAGCGGCGCATATCCCATCACCATCCGCATCGGTGACGCAAACCAGCAAAGCTCGCAAGCCGATCTCCTGATCAACATCAACTCCAGCACCTTCTCAATCAACAGCACCACAGCCCCTGACGGCGTAGTCAACACAACTTACTTATTCGCGCTCACAACCTCAAACGGCACCGCCCCCAACGCCTTCACCCTTCTCTCCGGCACCCTCCCTAATGGCTTGATCCTCAACTCCAACGGCACAATCACCGGCACCCCGACAACCGCAGGCAACTACCAACTGACGGTCCGCGCCACCGATGCCGCCGGTGCCACCGCCCAATTCCCCCTAACCATCCGAGTCCTCTCCACCACTCTCACCCTCTCGCAATCCAGCCTCGCCAACGGCCAGCTCAATCAGCCCTACACCTCGACTCTCTCAGCCACAGGCGGATCAGCCCCGTACAACTTCAACATCGTCACCGGCACCCTGCCCCCCGGCCTTACCCTCTCCTCCAACGGCAACATCTCCGGCACGCCCACCACAGCCGGCATCTACCAGATCACATACCGAGTCCTCGACGCCAATCAAAAATCCATAGAGGCCACGCTTCCCCTATTCATCACCGGTGGCGGCATCAGCCTCACCACACTCATCCTCCCCTCAGGCCGCCCCAACCAGGCCTACAGCACCATGATTCAGGCCACCGGCGGCACCGCTCCCTATAGCGTCCAGCTCACCAACGGCTCACTCCCCACCGGCCTCACCCTCTCCTCCGCAGGCCTCCTTTCCGGCACTCTCACGCAACCGACTAACGGCGCCTTCACCGTCCGCATCACAGACGCAGCCGGCGCATCCATCCTCGCCTCCTACCTCTTCAACGTAAACACGAGCATCATCCTTCTAACCTCAACCACACCCACAACAGGCTCGCTCGGCCAACTCTACACAACCACCCTCACCACCTCCGGCGGCACCGGAACCAACACCTACAGCCTCGATACCGGAACCCTACCCTCAGGCCTCACCCTTAGCTCCAGTGGAACCCTCTCCGGCACACCCACCGCCCCCGGCACCTACATCTTCAACATCAAAGCGACAGACGCAGCTCTCGCCTCGGCCCTCTTCAGCCAGGCCATCACCATCGGTTCCGGCCAGCTCGGCTTCGCCACATCCACCCTGCCCAGCCTCACCCTCGACACCCAATACTTTGCCACCTTTACAGGTATCAACGGCACAGCCCCTTACACCTTCACGCTTCTGAGCGGCACCCTGCCCCCAGGCATCACCCTGGCGAGCAACGGCAACCTCACCGGCTCCGCCTCCTCCACCGGAACCTACCCAGTAACGCTTAGAATCACAGACGCAACTGGTGCCACAGCCACTCTCTCCACCACACTCACCGTAAATTCAAGCTCAGCCCTCACGATCTCCACCACCGCCCTGCCCTCAGGCCGGCGCACTGAAAGCTACAGCGTAATGCTCGTAGCCACAGGCGGCAGAGCCCCCTACAACTTCCAACTCCTCTCCGGCTCCACCCTGCCTGCAGGCCTCACCCTCTCAACCCCCGGCCTCATCTCCGGCATGCCCACCGCCGACGGCACCACCACCTTCACCATCCGCGTAACAGACGCAAACGGTGACAACTCACAACGCACACTCACCCTCAACATCAACTCCGGCTCGCTCAACATCGCAAGCGACCAGTTCTCCAACGGCATCGTTGGCAGCCCCTACACTTCAAACCTCACTGCCACCGGCGGCACGCCCACCTACTCGTTTAACCTCCTCAGCGGCACCCTGCCCCCAGGCTTAAGCTTCTCCCCCACCGGCATCCTCTCCGGCACGCCCAGCCTCACCGGCACCTTCCCCATCGTCATTCGCTTAACCGATTCCGCAGGCGCAACCACCCAGAAATCCTTCAACATCCTGATCGGCTCAAGCGCCCTCTCCTTCACCAACGTAGTCCTGCCCATGGCCTACCTTGGCCAGAACTACCGTGCCAACCTGCAAGCCGCCGCCGGAGCACAGCCCTACACCTTCTCCATCGTCTCGGGCAATCTTCCCGCAGGCCTCACGCTCGATAGCAACGGCACCATCTCAGGCACCCCAACCGTCGCCGGTCAATCTACCGTCACCTTCAAAGTAACCGACGCCTCCGGCGGCACCGCCGTCAACCCCCTCACCATCGGTGCCATGCAATCGCCCATCAGCTTCGGCTTCACCACTCTGCCCAATGCAACAGTCGGCCAGCCTTACAACTTCACCACCGCCGGCAACGGCACCGGCCCCTTCACCTTCTACATCCTCAGCGGTCTGCCCCCCGGCATCTTCATTGATCGCTTCGGCAACCTCGTCGGCGTCCCAACGCGCGCAGGCACCTACAACGTCACCATCCAGACCCAAAACCTGAATGGCGACAGAATCATCTCCACCTTCCCGCTCACCGTCCTCGGCGCAGGCTTCCGCATCACCAGCCTCACCCTGCCAAACGCACAAACCGGCCAGGCCTACAGCCAAACCCTAACGGCATCGGGCGGCACCGGCAACACTGAATACACCATCCAATCCGGCACCCTGCCCACAGGCTTCACCCTCACTACAAACGGCCTCCTCTCGGGCACAACAACCACCGCTGGCACCTACCCCTTCACCATCCGTGCAACCGATAGCTCCGGCACCAACACCACGGCCATCTTCGCCCTCACGGTAACGGCCCCGGTTGTGAACTTCACCACCGATACGCTGCCCTCAGGCACGATCAACATGCCCTACAGCCAGACGATAGCCGTAACCGGCGGCACCGCTCCCTATACCTTCAGAATCGATAGCGGCAGCCTGCCCACCGGGCTCACCCTCTCACCCGCAGGCGTCATCTCCGGCACCCCCACCGCTGCCGGTAACTTCTCCTTCGTAGTCAGAGCCACCGACACCCAAGGCCAAACCAGCACCGCAAGCTACCTCATCGGCCTCGGCACCACCGGCGCACCCACCATCACAGCCGTCCTCAGCGCGGCAAACTACATCGCAACTGGAATCGCCCCCGGTGAAATCGTAGTCCTCTACGGCACAAACATCGGGCCCGCCAACCTGGTCACTTCAGCAACCAATACACGCGTCCTCTTTGATGGCATCCCCGCCCCGATTCTCTACTCCTCGGCAACACAGACATCCGTAGTCGTGCCCTTCTCGCTAGTCGCTAAATCCACAACGAGTATCGTGGTGGAATACCTCGGCGCATCCGGCGCAGCACTGCAAGTCCCCGTCCGCGCAGCCAAGCCAGCCATCTTCACTACCAACTCCTCCGGCACCGGCCCCGCAGCCATCCTCAACCAGGATGCAACTGTGAACACCGCACTCAACCCAGCCGCCAAACTCAGCATCGTTAGCATCTACGCCACAGGCCTTGGTCAAACCAATCCCGCCTCGCAAGACGGTGTGATCGTGATGACACCCAGCCAGTTCAGCACCCCGGTAACGGTTACCATCAACGGACAGAACGCTCAGGTTCTGTATGCAGGTGGTGCCCCGGGCCAGATCCCAGGCCTCGCCCAGATCAACATCACCCTCCCGGCCGGCACCGTCTCCGGCCCCAACTCAATCCAGATCACCAGCGGCAGCACCACCACCAGCGGCACTGTCACAGTCTTCGTAAACTAAACACCCGCAATCAACGATCGAGCAGCAGCTTCCTACCCAGTCGCTGCTGCTCGATTTCCATTTTCTTCCCCACCACCGGCACCGGGTTCACCCTCACCACAAACCCCGGCATCACCTCTCGCCTCCACCCATTCGTCACCCCCTCAATCAGCAAATCATGCGGCGCATGCGCCCCCTCAGGCTGCACAAACACCGCCACCCCCAACTCATCCATCCGCGCTCGCGCCTCCGCCTCATCCTTCACCAGCAACCGGTAGCGCTCCCCATTCCAGCCACTCGTAGCCAAGACGCGCCCGGCCCGAAACACAACCCGCTTCGGCTTCGGCTCCCGCTCTGCTATCGCCGCCACAACGGCTCCTTCCTCTGTCCCGGATCCAGAAACCAAAATTGCCCCAAGATCTGGAATCCCTTGCGCCCAACTCCGAAACCGCTCCGGCGCAAAGCCAACCGTCCCGGGCGTCAACCACCAACTCAAAGCCAAACAACATCCCACCGCCAATTCCGGCCTTTTCAATCTGCCCCAAACTCCGCTAGCCAACACGGCCGCCCCGGCAATCGCCGGCAATAAATGCCGCCCCTCCCGAAAAGCACCGATCCAAAATGGCGCAACGGCATAAGTTCCCACCAGCCCTGCCAGCGTGGCGACATATGGGTCCCGCTTAGAAAGCAAAACAAACCCGATCAACGCCGAAACCAGCACCACCGGCCCATACTCAAGCCCGGGCATCCAGGCTCCACTCCCCACACTCCTCCCAATTGATCCCGAATTCGGGCTGACAAATCGTGTCGAAAACACATACCAGGGCAACGCCAGCAAAATCACCGGCAATGCCGATAACCAGAAATCAAGTCTCCGCAAAACATCAAATCGCCGCGCAATCAGAACACTGAATAGAGGCAACAACACCAGCGGGCTAGCACTGCCCTTGGTTAATAAAGCAAAGGCCGCAAGCACGCCAAACAGTTGCCCGGCAACCAGCCCCGGCCCCTCCAGATAGCGAGCAAAAGCAACAGCCGCACCCACTACCAGCACCGCCGTCATATGTTCTGCCATCACCCACGACAGCGACTGCCGATAGGGCAAAGTCAGAATCAGCAACATCGCAGCACCCAGCGCTCCAACCCAGGAAGCATAGCGCCGTGCCAAAACGTAAACTCCTAGAGCCAAAACATAACCAAGCAAGAGCTGCAACAACAAAGCCGCAGTCTTACTCACCCCAAACAAAACAAACCATAGCCCCTCCACCAGATAAAAAAGCGGCGGCCAATGCCCAATCCCCACCTTCGGATAGTGGAGATAATACTGCTCGGCATAATGCATCGGTCGCAAGGTCGGAGCCTTCAGATACTCCGCCGCCATCACCCCTGTTACGTAATGGCTGGGCTCATCAGGAAACCCACTGAAATCCGCCTGATAGGTCCCACTCCAAACTTGCGCTCCCGCTACAACTACTGCTAACACCAGGGCAGCAACCCCAATCTGCGGATCCCACTTCTTCCATACCCGCAACACACCCCCAAACAACCCCAACGCGCTGGCCAGATAATGAACCACCTGCAGCGGGAATGTTGCCACCGCAAACATCACTCCGCGCAATCGCGCCAGATACCCGAAGAAACCCAGATTCAAACCAACCAGCAAAATGCCACACACAAGCATCGGTACCCACAACCCAAACAGCAAGCTCAACACAAGCACCAAAGCCAGCGGCACACTCAACTTCTGCGACACCCCAAAATTCAGATCCGCCGGTAACCCGCCTTCCCTCGTTAACAACATCTCCGTCCACGGAATCGCACGCTGAAACAGATCTGTGAGAAAGAAAGACCGCAATGTCCAACACTTGGCGTGAGT
>JBIPMY010000519.1:0-3932 GCA_044376335.1 Bryobacter sp. | reverse complement strand
CGACGAGAAAATGCCTCCTCCTCTCAAGGCCTATTACGCTGTCACCAACAACACGAAAGAGCTCACCCCGATCCACCTCCTTGGTCGCGGTGATTACCGCAGCAAGGGTGCCAAAGTTGGCATGCGCCCCTTGGGTATCCTCCTTCCCGAGACCGAGCCTGAGCTCCCCATTGACGCGAACAAGCCTCGAACCCAGCTCGCCAACTGGATCACCGATCCTGCTAACCCACTTACGGCACGCGTCATGGTGAACCGCGTCTGGGGCTACCACTTCGGCACGGGCCTCGTTTCCACGCCTAACGACTTCGGCCGTATGGGCACCCGTCCTACACACCCGGAACTCCTTGACTATCTTGCCAACCAGTTCATCGCTGGTGGCTGGAAGCTGAAGCCGCTTCATCGCATGATGATGCTCTCTAGCACCTACCGCCAGGCCAGCCAGTCCCCGAACGAAAAAGCCTTTGCCACGATCGACCCGGCAAACAAACTGCTCTGGAAGTTCAACCGGCGACGCCTTGACGCAGAAGAACTTCGCGACTCGATCTTGGCCGTAACTGGCAAGCTGAACCTCAAAGCCGGCGGGCCCAGCGTCATGGCCGCCATCGATCCCGAACTCATCAAGGACCTCAAGCGCCCCCAATACTGGGTCACCACCAAAGACAAGTCCGAGCACAATCGCCGCACCATCTACATGATCTACAAGCGCAACCTGATCCTGCCCTTCATGCAGGTCTTTGACTCCCCGGACACCTTGCTTTCTTGCGCCCGCCGCGATCAGTCCACGCATGCACCTCAAGCCCTCGAACTCATGAATGGCGACTTCACCAACCGTCTCGCCCATGACCTCGCTGCCCGAATCAAATCAGGCGGCATCGACCACGCCTTCCAACTCATCGCCAGCCGCGCACCCAACCCCAAAGAGCGCGCACTCGTGATGAAGTATCTAGACGACCCAGACCCGGCAGCACTCACCGAATTCGCGCTCACGCTGCTCAACTCCAATGCTTTCCTCTACGTGAACTAAAATGCCAGAACACATTCGCTACGCCCGTAACCGCCGAGACTTCCTCACCGATTGCTTCTGTGGCGTTGGCTCATTCGGTTTCGCCTCTCTCATCGCTGCAGAACAAGCCCAGGCTGCTCGTTACAATCCCCTCGCCCCCAAGCCACCCCACTTCCCGGCCAAGGCCAAGGCGATGATCTTCCTATTCCAGGCCGGAGGCCCCTCGCACCTCGAAACCTTTGATCCCAAGCCACTGCTCAACAAGCTTCACGGCCAGAAGCGCCCTGCTGATTTCGGCAATGTCGAATACCAGAACGTCAACGAAAACTCACGCATCCTCGGTACAAAACGCACCTTTGCCCGCTACGGCAAATCCGGCCTCGAAGTCTCAGACCTGCTTCCCCATCAGGCCAAAATCGCCGACGACCTCTGCGTCATCCGCTCCATGCACGGTGACATGGTGGTCCACTCCGCAGCCCAATACCAACTGATGTCCGGCCGTGTCATCCCCGGCTTTCCCGCCATGGGTAGTTGGCTCGGCTATGGCCTTGGCACAGAGTCAGAATCTCTACCCGCCTACGTTGTCATGCCAGACCCCAACGGCACCCCCGAAGCAGGCCAGCCCATGTATACCAACGGCTTCCTGCCTGCCGCCTACCAGCCGGCCCTCTTCCGCTCGGGCAAGCGTCCCGTCCTCAACCTTGAAATCCCCAAAGGCGTCTCGCTTGATCGTCGCCGCAAGACAGTAGACTTCCTCCGTGCTCTCAATGAAGCCGGTATGACCGACCCCGAAGATCAGGAACTCTCCGCCCGCATCTCTGCCTACGACACTGCCTTCAAGATGCAAACCGAAGCGCCTGAAGTTTTCGATCTCAGCAAAGAATCGCAAGAGACTCTTGACCTCTATGGCGTTGGCAAACCCGATACCGACGACTATGGCCGCCGTTGTCTGCTGGCTGCCCGCCTCGTCGAGCGTGGCGTCCGCTTCATTTGCGTAGTGGCCGGCGGTGGTGGTGCTGAAACCGAGTGGGATGCTCACAGCGACATTGAGAAAAACCATCTCCGCATGGCCGCCCTTACAGATCAGCCAACGGCCGCCCTCGTAACAGACCTCAAGCGCCGAGGCCTTCTTGATTCCACCATCGTCCTATGGGGCGGGGAATTCGGCCGTTCTCCAGAATCAGAGCGCGGCTCCGGTCGCGATCATCACAACACCGGCTTCACCATGTGGGCCGCCGGTGGTGGCTTCAAAGGCGGCCTCGCCTACGGAGCTACCGACGACATCGGATTGAAGGCCACGGAAAACCCGGTTCACTTCCGAGACCTCCACGCTACCCTGCTCAACCAGCTCGGCCTAAGCCAGGATCAGCTCAGCTACCTCCACCAGGGCCGACGCGAGCGCCTCACTGAAGTTCATGGCCGCATCATCAAAGAGATTCTGCGCTGAGGGCTTGCCGCCCGTCGTTCCCGTTGAAAAAGCAATTCAGCAATACCGCGCTAATCGAAGTAAGCAGAATTCCCGACTCCAGCAGCGGACGTAGTTCATGAGGCATTTGCTGGGTCCATCGCGGTGCTTCCTGGGGAATCATTCCGATCCCAATCGCAATCGCAACTACATAGAGGTTGTTTCGGTTCCCCTTGAAATCAACTCCTGACAGAATCCGAATGCCGCTTGCTAGAACCATCCCGAACATCACCAGCCCCGCACCGCCCAGCACAAACAACGGTACCGCTTCCACCAGTGCTGCCATCTTCGGTAGCAGCCCCATCACCACCAGAATCAATCCGCCTGCAACGCACACCCATCGGCTTCGTACCCCAGTCACACTTACCAGCCCTACGTTCTGCGAGTAACTGGTATATGGGAACGTATTGAACAACCCTCCAATGAGCGTGCCGAGTCCTTCGGTCCTTAAGCCCGCCGTCAACTCTGCCCGGCTAAGTGATTTTCCTGTAATTTCAGACAGAGCCAGAAACATTCCCGTTGATTCAATCATCACCACAACCATCACAAGCGTCATGGTTCCAATCATGATCGGGTCAAAGGTGGGTGGTCCAAAAGCAAAAGGCAACACCAGTCCAAACCACGGCGCCCGGCTTACCTGCTCAAAACTCATTTTCCCCATCATCGCTGCCACTCCACACCCCATCAATGCACCTAACAAAACGGCAATATTTGCCCAAAATCCTCTCAGATATCGAATGATCAGCAGAATCACCAGCAGCACAAAGATCGCTACCGCCAGATGATCCAGTGCGGCATAATTTGGGTTGTCAACCATCGGCACCACAGTTTGTCCCGCCGGCATCGATTGTAGCTTTGTCATGTCTACTCGCTGTGCAATACTTGCTGGCCCGCCCATTGCCCAGCCAATTCCCACCCGCATCAGGCTAATGCCAATCATTACTATGATGGTGCCTGTAACCAGTGGCGGAAAGAATCGTAACATTCTGCCCATCACCGGGGCTAACAACATAGAAAGAACTCCTGCCCCGATCAAAGCCCCAAAGATTGCTCTTGCTCCCTCAGTCCCACCCTGCCCATTCGCCACTGCCACCATCGGCCCTACCGCCGCAAACGTAACGCCCATCATTACAGGCATTTTGATCCCGAAGTATCGGGTCAACCCGAAGGATTGAATCAACGTTACGATTCCACAACAGAAGAGATCTGCCGAAATCAGCAGTGCAACTTGTTCTGCCGCCAGTCCCAGAGCCCGGCCAACGATCAACGGTACCGCCACCGCTCCGCCATACATTACCAGCACATGCTGCAAACCCAGCGCGCCCAGCCGGGGCAAGCTCAACATCTCGTCAACAGGGTCAGTGGCTGGATTCATCGATCCATTCTCGTATGTCTAGCGCTGTTCTTCACCGATTAATTGACGAAGAGTTGGTTCCATCGCCTTTGCCCACCGCTCATATCCAG
>JBIPMY010000518.1:0-3934 GCA_044376335.1 Bryobacter sp. | reverse complement strand
GAAGTCAGATTACTATCAGGTTACAATTCCATGAATCCTGTAATCCAGACATTTTTTTGTACTTTTGATCGATCGCGGTGAAGTCTCTCGCTCTACAAGTTGAGTGGACCAAGCAAAAACAGCGAAACAACGATTCCAGGACAGTATGGTCATAGACTATGCCAAATGGCGCGAGGGTGAGGGCTACGACCTGGATTCCATGCGGGAGATGTCCCAAGTTGAATTGCGCCTCCTGGAAGCCCAGCTCGTGGAAAAACTCAAACGAGACGGGGACTGGAGAGACGTAGCGGCCCTGGCTGCCATCGATTCCGATTCGGCACGAGCGGCCGTAATCTCAGCGCGTAAACACCAGATTACAAATGTTCGAAACTACGCGGTACGTCTTGGGCCGGTTTCGGAAACCGATGTGATCCGCGCGCTGGAAACTGCGAAGGCGATGGATGGGTTGGATGCTGCTCTGCGGTTGACGGAGCAATGCAATACACCCGCAGTACGACAGGCCGTACTCGGTATGGCTCGCAGTGGAGACTCGACGGTGCGCGTACACATGGTGGCGATGCTGTACTTTCTGATGGGCAAGGCTGAAGTAGCTTTCGATTGGGCGCAACGGCCCTACTTTCTTTCTTTTGGTGTGGAAGACAATCAGGAGCTACGCAAGGCCTGGAATCTGCTGAGAGCAGAGTTGGAAGCGTTTGAAGAAAGGCAAGAGAAATGATTTACGTTGTTGCTGTGGTTTGTGGCCTTCTATTGGGTGCCGCGTTGGGATTTGGTTCAGGATTTGCGGCTGCTAGCGTTTACACAGGAATTGGAGGAGCAAGAGATGGCGGGCCTGCCATGGCTGGATTCTTCTATGTTGGGCCATTCGGATTGCTGGCTGGTTTTCTGTTGGGGGCGGCCCTCGTACTGCACTTTGGCGCTACGCCGGGCGCGCTCAGCAAGGGCCTGTTTTGGGGAGGAGGGGTTTTGTCAGCAATTGGTCTCGTTGTATTTCTGCTACCTGTGCTGATGAATCAAAGCGAAAGAGCAGCACGATCGAAGATCAATTTGGAAATGCAGTTTGAGGTGAAGGCTGCAGAGGCCGAAAGACTGAACCAGTTGAAGTGGGGATATCAAGGCGAAGCGCTCGAAGGCAAAGCGGAATACCCCTTCTACAATTCCAGACAGGAAGGGGAAGTGTATTACCTGCAAGGCGACATGCAGATGACGGACAATCCTTCACACCGCGTTGGTCTTTTCGCGCGGCAGGGAAAGGTGCAGACTTTTTCGATTCCCAAAGAAGGGCCGGTTCAGGAGCTTAGCGATTGGTCTGAGTGGCAGCAGGGCGAAGCGGTAAAGTTTCGCTGGAGGATGGCCGCCGCGAGATAGAGGGATAAGGCCGTGTCCAACCCTTTACAGAGTGCCAGATGATGCGATCGAGCTGTTCGGCAGGGGCTTCGTCTGGTTCAGAAAAATCCATGCGCAGTGAAGCCTGGGCCATTTCTTTTTCTTCTCCCTGCGTCTTGTCCAGAGCGGGATTCATCTCGTCGAGGGGGATACGATTCTTTTCAGCTTGGTATGGTGTCAGATCCGGTTTCGATGTAAACACCGTAAACATTGGCTCTGCCGCGAGATCGAACTGATTCTGGGGCGGCAGGCCCAAGAGATGCTGAATGGTTCTGTACATATGGATGGTGGTGTAGAAGGTGGAATCTACAGCCTTGCGTCTTACGTGCGGGCCGATCACCATTCCAACTGTGCGGTGTCCATCGACATGGTCGAGACCGCTCTGGGCGTCATCCTCGGTGACGAAGATTACGGAATCCTTCCAGTACTTGCTCTTCGAGATTGCTTCTACGAGCCGGCCGAGGGCAAGGTCGTTGTCGGCCACCATGGCTCGCGGGGTGGGGAAGCCGGGAGAGGTGCCGCTGGTGTGGTCCTGGGGAAGCAGGATCACGTTCAGGCGTGGAAGGTTTCCGTTCTTCTCATAGTCTCGAAACTCTTCGAGAAACTTGTCCAGACGGTATTGGTCGTTGATCTGAAGCCCGTATGCGGGCACTTTGTTTGAATACACGTCGCGGAGGCCGACAATCTGAGCTCGTGGTGTAATCGTTACCTTGCTGGTGCCATTTTTCCAATCGTTGTAGATGTCGGTCCAGGAAGCCTTTACTGGACTGACGGTATTCAGACCTCGTTCTCCAAACGAGCGCACGCTGACGCCATGTACTTTGGCCGCGTCCCACAGAAAATCGTTGGGAGCGAAGAGCATCGGGTTTTGATCATTTCTCCCGTTGCTGTACTTGTGAACCCAGTCGCTGGCGTAGCCTTGTGTACACCAACGGTGGCCAAGAGCAGACTGATCTGCGGGCGTGTAGAAATTATCGAGTAGTACGAACTCCTCTGCCAGCTTGTGGTGGTTTGGAGTTGTTTCGCGCCCGAAGAGTGCAAGCTTCGGATCGCCATTGCCTTGCGGCATGTCCCCAAAGATCTGATCATAGGTGCGATTCTCCTTGATCACATAAAAGACATGTTTGACGGGCGCGATTCGGCCCTTCATGCCACGATTCAGAAGCCCGCCGTCGTTCTTGCGGGCTGCCGCTGTGTAGCTGGCCAATTGCGTGGGGTCAGGGATTGGGATGAAAGAGAGAATGCCTTTACGGTCTTTGTACGATCGCCCGGTAGCTGCAGCGGCAGGTGCGAGCGAGCCGAAGCCATAGCCACTGGCAACAATCAGGGTGCTGGCATCCTTTGAGGTGGCAACGGCAGTAGGAAACCAGCCAACAGGAATAAAGCCCCGGGTTTGGCGCTTGCTGATATCGATTACCGCAACTGCATTATCTGCGCCATTTGCGGCATAGAGTGTCTTGCCATCGGGGCTCAAAGCCAGGGCATTCGGAGCACTGCCAAGCGGCGCTTTGGGTGTGATTCGTGCATCGATGGAGGCAGAGACCCGATTGGTAGCTGTGTCAATTACCGAAATAGAATCACTGTTGGCATTGGCGACATAAAGGACGCTGGCATCCGCGCTGAGCGCCATTGCGCTGGGATGGAGGCCTGTAGAGATTTCTGCCGTCACCTTGCGTGTTTGGAGATCAATCACAGAGACAGTTCCAGTTGAGGGAATGCCTGTCCGCGGATCGACAACCACTGGAAAAACGCCATCTGTTTTGTCGCCGGGGCCTGGCCGGCGGCCACCCCAATTCGATACCCAAGCCCGGGTTTTGTCGGCCACAACCGTATATGGATAGCTGCCTACGGGGATTTTGCTCACACTCTGATCGTTCAGATTCACGATTGCCAAATCGTGGCTTTGATTCAAGGCTACAAGCACCAAATCGCCTGAAAGGGCAAGGCCGGAAGGGGCGCCTTGCAAGGGAATGGCTGGCTCTTCGACGAAAGACCTTTCCTGAAAACGGAAGCGCTTCAGGTTTTGATTCTGGCCGCCGCCGACATAAAGGCGGCTGCCGTCGCTAGAAAAGGCTACGCCAACAAAGCTATCGCCGAGAGTGAGCGTCTGGATCAGCTTTTGTGAAGACATCTCGATCAGGTGGAGAGCGCGGGGAGCAAAGTTGGATCCGGTGACGGCGGCTAGCCAACGCCCGTCCGGGCTCAAGGTCATGCCGAGTGGCCGGTCGTTCACTTCGATTGAGGTTCCGGCTGGAGTGAGTATCTGGCCAGTGGGGATGAGATAGCTGCCGTCTGGTTGGCGGCCCGGCTGGATCACAACAATTGCAGCCGTGGTGAGCAGGGCAAGGATCAGGAGTGGCAGGTAGCGCATCGAAGGGAAGGCTAACACGATTCAAAAAGGAAACGGGCCGGCCAGGACGAATCCTGAGCCAGCCCGTTTTCAGAGTAACTGCGAAGAGACTAGTTAGAAGCAGGCTTCTTTTCCATCTTGTCCATTTTGTCGGACTTATCCATCTTGTCTTTCTTCTTGCCCTTCTTCTCCATCTTGTCC
>JBIPMY010000517.1:0-3938 GCA_044376335.1 Bryobacter sp. | reverse complement strand
CAGGATTGATAGAGAGACTCTCAAAGCTCGCGGAGGGAGCCGTTGCGGCTAGAACCCGTCCGCCGGGTCTTGAAGCTTCGAACAATGAAGATCGAGTTTTCGAGTAAGGCCGTAGGAGTGGTCTAGCTTGGTGATCGGCCATCAGACCACTCCTCCTGAAAGGGTGCCTGTCCAAAGGGTACCTCGCCCACTCGGAATATGGGGATCCGCCCTTCCAAAAGGCGGCAGGCCGCTGAAATATTTTATCGGCGGCCTGAATTCTCCTAGTTCTGGAGGAAGCATGACAAGTAGTAAAGATTTTGTGATCGACAAAATAGAACGCTGGAAAAAGCGTCTGATTGCAGCGTTCATATTTTTGTCTTTAGCGATAACACTCGCTGAAGCTCTTGTCCTGAAGATGGGGGCATTCAAGGAGCTTTGGCATAGCACTTTTAAGTAGAATTTTGGGATGTCGAGTGATAGGGCAGGAATGTCAGCGGAAAGTCAGCAGATAGGATGAGGCGGCTGGCCTCGACTGAACGTCGGCGTTAAGCTGTCGTCAGATACGGACTCGAAGTCCAAAAAGGAGTCGAGCCTTGACGGATCCTATCACCACTCTAGCCGCGATTGGAATCGATGTCGGCGACAAAGATGCTCGCTACGCTTGCCTGAATGAAGAAGGCAAATTCACCGAAGAGGGCACCGTTGCCATTACCCCATCTGGGCTTCGAAAGCACTTTGCAAAGCTGCCCCGAACGCGGATCGCCATTGAAGCCGGCGCACAATCCCTCTGGATTGCAAAAACGCTTGGCGAATTCCGACACGAGGTCATTGCGGCCAACAAAGGCAGTTACCCCTGATCTCGGCCAACATCAGCAAAAACGATTCTAACGATGCGAAGTTGCTCACCAGGCTTGAAGTAATAGACTTTTGACAACCTGCTTGACGCCATGTTGAAGAGCGATGAGCTGGTGACTGAGGGGACAGCCTTGGCCTCGCGATTTCAATCGCAAAGGCGAGCATCAGAAAGCTGCACCTCCTCTGCAGCTTGAGGTTCCGAATCTCAGTATGCATTGGGCCGAATGAGTGCACACCAAGAGTGCGGATGGAAGACTAATCCCTTCGCCGGATCTTCAAAGCAGCACAAAGCCAAACCCAGCAGCCAAGACTTTCCGGCCAAATAAAGTAGTCGAGAATGGCCGTCTCCTTCGCCTCGAAGATTGTGAAATCGCACGAAACGCAACACCCGTCAAGACTTCGCCTCGACTCGTGCAGAGGAACTGAGATGGGGCGAAGGAGAAGAATAAGCAGAACCAGAAAGAACAACTTCGGTTGACGGAGCTAGCGGCCTTATGGAAGGCTGACCACTTGATAGTCAAGGCAAATGTAGCGCACATAAAGAACAGTCCTTTTGCTTGGCTTCTCGCATGATGCCCTCTTTGCGATATCATCTTCGGATAGATTTCGGTTTAGTAGCTCAAACAGCGATCATTCGTGCCAGAAGGAATTTTATATGAGATTTTTGTTGCCCATTTTGTTCATAGTGATTGCCTCAACCGGCATCGCCCAACGATCCACCAGAGTACGCGGGGGGTTTACCAAACAGGGAACTTACCGCCAGCCCCACGCGCGTACATCGCCAAATCACAGCAAAATGGATAATTACTCGACAAAGGGAAACACCAACCCGTACACGGGCAAATCTGGGACTAAGGCTCCGTTTGCGTTGCCACGTTCAAGCAAGAAGTAATCAGATCTCCAGGGGCACTCTAGCGGCGACTTCAGATCTTGAATCTCCTCTGATGCGCTCAAATGCGGAGGCCGATCGTCAATATTCAGCATAGGCCCAGATTTGTTTAAACCATTACCTGCTTGCAGATTCGCACTCACTGGATAAGTTGGCAGTAGAAATGGTTTGGAGTGCTCAGCGAATTTCAACTGTAGTGCGGGAAACAGGGCCAAAGCCTTAAAAGGACTCTTTTTTTGCTCCGCCGCAAAGCTTCACTGCATGTTTTAGCGCTTTGTAAACGCGCTCAGCCATCTCAGTATCTAGTAGGCGAATAGTAAAGGGTGAATATTGATATTCAAGAGGGCTTTTGGGGCCCATAGATTCGATTGAATTCTCAAGCGAAATGGATCGTATACTTCCCGAAAAAGTAAAGGCATGTCGCGCGAGTGGCAGTGAACGTAGTGTTAATTTGGACGAGCCTAGAAATCTTTCGATAACCGGAGATGTCACTTTAGACAAATCGATGATAAGCGTTGCTTGCTTCTCTTCCCAGGCCAATTTTTGGAGAGACTCAAGCTGCATTTTGCATCCGTTAAACGACAGCCGCTCTTGAAACAATTTGTCGCTAACTCCTCTCTCAAAGAGAACACCTTTGGTCGCCTCAGGCAGGCGTGCGGCGAGCCAACCAGTTGTTTCGTCAAGTGTTGGCTTCTCTTCAGCAACGACTAAGCATGCAGTAAAGGCAATGAACACTGCAGACTTAAGGAAATAGACTACACGCATCGAGAACTCCTCTTTTTCGTGAAGTATAACAGGGTATGCCATCTGAGCATTCAATCAGCTCGTTTGAATGCGTAGGTGGGAGCTACGGCTCCACAATCGCGAATGTGGTCAGCCTGGGGAATGTCAGGGAATGTCAGCAGACTGACCTGTCCCGCCCGCGTTTTTCCATTTTCCTCAATGTTTTTGCGATTCTCGCGACCAATTCCAGGGCAGCTCTGCTTACGGCTTAAGCTCTAGTCTCCTGCACCTTGTCTCCAAGTGGTTCAAAAACCAACACTTAGCCCAGAACACAGAAAGTTTCCAGTCCACTCAAATTTTGAGAGTTTTGCACGAGGGACGGGCGCACCCGCACCAAGCCCTGCGCTGAGCCCGCCTTGGTTAAATCGAAGTGTATCGATCCGCGAGCAACGTTCTTGACTAAAGAGCCGCCGGCCGCTGCCGCGCACAATGGACAAATCGTCCAGATCTCTTCTTCGCCCCTTTTATCTGGCATAGGTGGACGGCCGCATGCCTTCCAGTAGCTTCTGTGCAGCAGAGGCCAGATATCCTCGCTGCGCTGGAACTCAGTACTTGTTCATCCCCGTGGCTACGATCTGGCCCGAAAACAACGCGACTGAGACCTCCAGCTTCGCCCCCAGCGATCGCTCGTTCAACTCGATCACGCTGGCGGCCCTGGCGTTACATAGCGGCATGTCGTTGGCATTGAATTTCATCCAGTTGCCAAGTAATGTTGCCCGGTCGGCGTTGTCGACAACTTCCTGGAGCCAGTTCGGATTCGATCCGATGATTGTAGTCCCCATGCCGAGGTAGAGATAAGTTTTGCCGCCCAACTTCGCCAGTTCCTGTCCAACGCTTGCTTTGACGAAATCGAAACTGATCAGCGAGCACTCGCCAAGGAAGTCTGATGTCTGTAACTCTCTCGGATTTTTTTGATTCACCATGATGGCAGTCCGGTCAGTCTCACGACGGAATACAGATACCTGCGCCCCCGTCAGATACTGGATCAAGTCCGCGCCTTTTTCAAGGCTGAACTGCATTCCGGTAAGAGACATCTTCAATTTCAATTCGAAGTTCTTGCCCATTCCGTACCCGCTGGCGGCTTCCTCGTGCCGGTAGGCAACCATATCGACGGTGCGCATTCCAGCGCCAACCGAGAGACCCATTCTCTCGATGCCTTTGCTTAGTGACTGTCCGCCCGCCGTCCGAAGGCTCCAGGCGGAGCGATAGCTGTAACCCATAGTGCTTTAACCCTCCGCATCAGAGGGCGCAAAGCCCAGACGAAAAGCCTCACTCCCGACGCACCTGGCTTCATCGAATGCGTAGATTAGGAGCTACGGCTTAGGAGCGCGGTGGCTCTTCAGCAACGGTGCTCAGTCACTGGATATAGCGTCGGCCAAGGGGACAGACGGCCAAGGAGACAGACGGAATCGTCACTGCACTTTTTTGG
>JBIPMY010000516.1:0-3945 GCA_044376335.1 Bryobacter sp. | reverse complement strand
AGTTGGCGGTGATTTCTACTTCTTGCGAGAGACTCCGGAGGGACAACTGATCGTTGTGGGCGACGTCAGCGGCAAAGGCCTGCGCGCTGCGATGTTAGCGTCTGTGGCTTTGGGATCACTGCGGACTATAGACACGAGTTCGCCCGCGCATCTTTTGTACGGCCTCAACAACGCGCTGCATGGGCAAACCGGTGGAGGCTTTGTTACCTGTTCTGCGGCGCTATTCCGCCCCAACGGAGAAGTCAGTCTCGCAAGTGGAGGCCATCCTTCTCCCTATCTGGACGGCCGCGAGGTGCCGGTGGAAAGCGGCTTGCCGCTCGGCGTCGTTGCCAATGCCACCTACGAGGAATCCAAGAGCCAAGGGGCAATCCTCTTGCTGGTCTCAGACGGAGTTGTTGAAGCCGAGAACGCACAGCGTGAGCTGTTTGGATTTGAGCGGACGAGGGAGATGTCGATGAAGACTGCGCCAGAGATTGCCGAGGCGGCACGTGCCTGGGGACAGACGGACGACATCACCGTAGTTACGGTGCGGAGGAAGCCATGAGGGTTAATACTTTGTCCTGTGGCTCAGCTGGCATCGAGCAGCAATTTTTTACATGGAGTACGGCGCCCGAAAGCACGGTCGAAGGTCACCATCGTCGCCCCGGCGCTGGCGCAGAAACTGGAGAGGTAAGCATCCGTCCAGAAATTAGGACCTACTTTTCCCGCCCTGGCTGTGGCTCTCCAGACATCTTCAAAGCCGTCTGGTTCCGCTGCGTACTTTACTCGGGCATCTGTTTCGAATTCTTTTCGGATTTTCCAAGCCGCTTCTGCCGACAATGGATGATCATTCATCACATGCGCATTGGTGAGCAGCCGCAACAAGCCCATTTCAGTAACCCGGCAGAATACGAACAAGACCTTGCCCTGGGCCTCAAACCAGCGTTTGGCAGCGGGATGGTGAGGGTGTGTGTCAACCGCGAGAGCGATCCAGACGTTGACATCAGGCAAGTAGATCGTCAAAGTCAACGCCCTTCAGGTTTAGCTTCTTTCCCTTCGGCATGCGGATCAGGGGCAGCGTCAGGTGCCTGGTCTCTTTCGGAGGTGTCGCGTTGAGGTCTTTCTCGAGTGCCGCAACAATCAGTTCCTTCATCGATGTACCCCTGAGCGCGGCATTCGCTTTGGTCTTGCGAAAGAGTGCATCTGGAAGATCGATCGTGGTTCGCATAAATATAGCTTTACATAAAAGCATAAAGATGACTGCAGCCGGTATTTCGTCATCTGGCGCTTTGTTTGCGCCTGGCGAGCTTAGGAGATCATCGTGAAGTTCTTGCTTCTTCTCTTCCTGGCGGCTTCTTTGGAAGCGCAGATCTTGCTCGAAGGGCCCTGGCTGATGTCGCGCGAAGATGCACCGTCGTTCGCATTGCCTCAGACCGGGGATGGCAATTGGGCGACGGTGCAATTGCCGTGGAAGGAACGCCCGGCCGGAGGTGTGTTCTGGTTGCGCAAAACGGTAACACTGGAGGCGGCGCTGCCGGAAGCAGTGTTGGTGTTGGGGGGAGTGGCTTCGAGCTTCGAAGTCTATGTGAATGGCCAGCGTGTGGGGGATGTGCCCGGATTTGGTAGCCGCTGGGTTGAAGTGTGGCAACCGCGTTCGTTTCAATTGCCCGGCGGGCTACCGGCGGGCGAGGTGACGATTGCTTTGCGCTGTTGGGAAGTTAAGGTCTGGAGGGCCGCTTTATTTGTCGATGGTGCTACCTACCGGTTGGGCAGTGCAGCCTTTGCGCAATCGGCACTCGACCGGTTTTGGAACGTAAACCGCAAAGCGATTCACCCGCGCCTGCTGCTCTCGGTGGCTCAAGTCGCCTTGGGCCTTTATCTATTGATCGTTTGGCGGCGGGACCTTTTCGCGTCGGGATTGTTTCTTGCGGGTTGGGGAGCCATGTGGTGCTTCAATAGCCATCTTCGGGGGTACGAATCGACGGCCAGCAGCATGTGGGGCTTATTGTTTTCCCTTTTGAATGCGGCGGGCTGGATTGGTTGGGTGATCACTTCGCTCGACTTTCTCGGCTTTGCCCGTCGGCCCTGGCGCTTTGCCATTTGGCTCGTAGCTTCCATTTATTGTGGGGCCTTGCTGTGGCCATTCTTGAATCCATTCTCGAACCCGAGTGGCAACGCTGGCACCATGGCCGTATTGTTCCCTCAAGGTTTGGCGTTGAGTTTGGCCTTGATCCGGCTTTGGCAACGCACCTATGTCGGCCCAGCATTGATCGTGGCGGCGGCGAGCTCGATTAGCCTGGTGGTTAATTCTTCGGCCCTTCGCTTCGCCGCCGCTGGTCCCGAGATCCAGTGGCTGGGATTCTCGATTCCCGTTACGCCTGTCGCCTATCTAGTGGCTTCGGTGTGGATGTCGGTTGAATACCTCGAACGATTGAAAAGGCAGCGAGCGGAACGTGACCGGCTTGCGGCGGAGATGGATTCCGCACGCAGTGTGCAGATGTCGCTGTTGTCGGTGAACACTCTGGATCAAGCAGGTTGCAGTGCCGAGGCTGTGTACCGGCCAGCACTAGAAGTAGGTGGCGACTTCTATGAACTGATTGCTGCACCAGACGGAACGATGCTGGTGGTGGTGGGTGATGTGAGCGGCAAGGGATTGCAGGCTGCCATGGTGGTGGCACTGGCTTTAGGCGCGCTGCGGAACCGCCATTCGAGTAATCCGGCTGATTTGCTGGAGGAGATGAACCAGTCGCTGGTGCAGCGTAGATCAGGCGGTTTTGTGACATGCGCGATTGCGCGGTTGTCGCCTGGGGGAGAAGTGGTGGTGGCAAGCGCCGGGCACCCCTCCCCGTTCCTCGCCGGGGTGGAATTGGAGGTTCCGCCGGGACTCCCGTTGGGTGTGACGGCTGAGGCGACTTATGAAGAAGTAGCGGCGAGGCTGGCTCCGGGCGAGCAATTGGTACTTGTCTCAGACGGAGTGGTGGAGGCCGAGAATGCGCGCCGTGAGCTTTTTGGATTTGAGCGAACACGAGAGATGTCGATGAAGTCCGCAGCAGAGATTGCCGAGGCAGCGCTTGCCTGGGGTCAAACCGATGACATCACTGTCTTAACATTTCGGAGGCGCACTTGAGAATCCTTTGGTGCTTGCTGCTGGGCAGCGTTTTATTTGGCCAAACTGAGCTGAGTGTAGAGGCCACTGGATGCCGCCATACCGTTGGAGATGACCCGGCCTGGGCTCGCCAGGACTTCGATGACTCCCGTTGGCAGGCGAAGCTGCCAGAGCTTGGCAATCCCTATACCTGGAGCCGCTGCGAACTCGATCTCAGAGGGTTGTCTGTTGGTGGTCCGTTCTCTGTTCTGGTGCAAGTGCATGGAGCCTGGGAGCTTTACATCGACGGACAGCTCGCCGCCTCGCATGGCGACATTCGCAATGGGCGCGTACCGTTCAATATCTATGGCATGGGGCCTATATCTGTGTCACCGGAGCGTAAGTTGGTAAAGGTTGCGCTACGGCGATTTAGCTTGGGGCTCGGCAACAGAAACAATGTCTTTCTTCGGATTTTTATTGGAGCTCCGTCCGACATTTATTTCATCAACGCGCAGGATGTAAATGCCCGTCTCACTTCGGCATTGCCGGCTCGCTATTTGGGAGCATTTGCCATTGTTGGCGGGTTGCTATTGCTGATTTTGTATTGTTCGGATTGGACGCAAAAAGAACTCCTTTGGTTCGGGCTGTCGGCGATGAGCCTGGGCATGAACCGGTTGGCCGATATACCGGGACAAGCCACAGAGTTCGCATGGAGTATCGTAGTTTTCTACTTTATCGGCAATAGTTTGATGCTCGTGTTTGCGGTATGGCCTTTCTACCGGTTGGCGGGCAAAGCGGTCTCGCGTTCTTTTGTCGTCGTGGTGGGCACCGGAATTACCCTGCTTGCCAGCATTAGTTTGGGTTTGCTGTTCTCTCCTGAG
>JBIPMY010000155.1:0-12895 GCA_044376335.1 Bryobacter sp. | reverse complement strand
TCACGTTCTGGACATAGCTGGGTTCGGAGTGCATGCTGAGGATCAGGATCTTGACCCGGGGTTGGGCGGCGAGGATTCGGCGTGTGGTGAGGGCACCATTCTCTGGAGGCAGGGCGTAGTCGAGGACGATGATGTCGGGAGTGAGGCGGAGGGCCAGTTCCAGGGCTTCGTTGCTGTCGCTGGCTTCACCCACAACTTCGATATCGGGATCGTCTTCGAGCAGGCGGCGGAAGCCGCGGCGTACGAGGGTGTGGTCGTCAACGAGGAGGACGCGGAGTTTAGGCATGAGTTGGCCTTTCGAGTGGAACTGTGAGATGGACGTTTGTGCCGGTGGCGAGCCGGTTGAAGTGGATTGAGCCGTTGAGGAGTTCTGCGCGTTCGCGCATGCCGGCAAGGCCGACTCCGGCCTTGTAATCGGCCGGGATACCGGTGCCGTGATCGGTGATTTCGAGGTCGAGCTGGTGTGGCGTGATCGTCAGTTTCAGACTTGCCTCGCGCACCTTCGCGTGCTTTGCGATGTTATTCAGAGCTTCCTGGAGGATTCTGTAGATGTGTATAGCGCGGGCAGCTTCAAGAGGCGGCGCGGCACCTGTGAGCTGGTAGTGGATGACGATGCCGTGCTGACGCTCATAGGCATTCAAATGCCATTCGATGGCAGGCAAGAGGCCTTGTTCTTCGAGGATGACGGGCTGGAGGGATTGGGACAAGGAGCGGACTTTTTCCAGCGTCTCCTGGACGATCTGATTGACCTCAAGGACCTGGCTTTCGAAGTTCGTATCCGGGGCATGACGGCGGGCGCGGCCGAGCATCGCGCCGATGGCAGTGAGGATCTGGCCGAACTCATCGTGGAGGTCCCGGCTGATAGCGCGTAGGGTAGATTCCTGATTGGAGATGAGTTCGCGAGCGAGGGAGCGGCGTTCGTTTGAGAGGTCCGTTACGCGATCAAAGAGCCGACGGTTGGAACGGATGAGGGCAGCGCTTCCGAGAATCACAAGGATCACCGAAAGAGCGAGAAAGCGGTAAACATTGGTCTCGATGCCCGCGTAGATGGCGGCTACATCTGTAGCGGCACGTTGGTCCTCTTCTGTGTTCTGAACCAGCAATCGCGCGGTCAGGGCAGTGATGGCCTCCTGCCTCGGCAGAACGGTTGCGCGGATAAAGGCCCGAGCGCGAGCGTCCTCGTTGTTGCGAGCCCAAACGAAAACCTGGTCCATCGCGGCCCAGAACTGTTGGAATGAACTTTTGAGATAGTCAGCCTGCTGCGGATTACGCCAGGATTTGGAAAGATCAAATTCGGCCTTGAGGGCATCATCCAGATTGTCGTGAATGCGGGTAAGCTGGGCAGCCCAGGCGCTGAGTGGATAGCCGTCGGAAACCTCGAGCATGTCGCGCAGAGCGAAAGTAAGAGCATTCAGATCGCTTTGAATGCGAATCAGTTGGAGAGAAGCCTTCCGATTGCGATCAATGGTTTCGGTCTGCACCTGACGGAGTTGCTGAACCGATCGCAACGTATAAGCCGCATATGCTCCAATGATGAGCAACGTTACGATGGCGCCGAGGATGAGTCGATTGGACGGAGAAGCCAATCTTTAGAATGGCAGAGAAGTAGGGCCTAAATTTGGATACACAGGCCCACACTTATGGCGCTGTTTTGCAGCAAGGTTTTTTAAGTTGTCAAACAACTTGCGTGGCGGCCATAGGACTTGAGGTCTCTGTTGTCACTGTCCCGCGCCGGGAGAACTATGTTTGGGTTTGAATCCAACTTTTGCTAGCGGGGGTTATCGATTGGCGGGTATTGGGCCGCGAGCTCTTTGTCGGTTAATTCCATGCGGCGGCAAAACTTTTTGTAGATGTGGTCGGTTATGTTCTGGGTGATCTCGGGGCCGCCTGGGCGTGACGGCGAGTCTGCCCTTGCCCAAGATACGTCTAGAACCAGAATCGATAACGAATAGAAACGGCTCTCGGCTGCACCACTCGGGTGCCGACAAAGGCACTCTGGAAGTTATAAAGTGCCGTTTGATTGGTTAGGTTCGTGGCTTGCGCTGCGATTTCCCATCGCGTTCGTTCAGCAGCGCGGTGACGGTAGCCAGCAACCAGATCGGTGATCGTGCGTGGCCGCACTCGTGCCGGGCTGCCACTCAGGTTCACGTAGGGGAGCAGATCGGCGTAGTCAGGGTCTGCGGCGACTTCTGCCGGATCGGAAGGGTTGGCCACCAGGCCGGAATCGTAACGTGAAGAGAAAGTGCCAAACCAGCCGTGCCGGTTGGTGTAAGCAAGCAGCGCACTGACGCCAAGCTTCTGGTCGTGGTCAATAACAAAAGGCCCTTGAGACAGAGCCTCGACGGCCTCATTGCCCAGGAAGAGGCCGCCGGTAAAGGGAGGAGTAGAGATGGCGCGGGCATGGGTGAAGCTGAGGTTCGCACTGAAACCGCGCCACTGCCGGAATTCGATTCGCCCTTCGGCACCGTTCACCCGGATACTCGCCAGTGTGATCGGGAAAATGATTCCGGTATTAAAGAAGTTATTGTTGTCCTGCTGGTCAGTGGCGGCTTTGTGATAGTAAGTGCCAGAGATGCTCATCCATTTGCCAGCCCCTTGCTGGAAGCCCAACTCATAGAAGTTCTGCCGCTCGGGTTGCAAAACGATCGCAGTGCGGCCGAGGGTCTGACGCACGATGGGAGGGGCAAGAACAGCGGCAGACTCCGAGCTGGAAAGCAGCAGATTCTCGTTGGGAGGAGTCTGATAGAGCCGGTTGTAGGCTGCCCGAAAGACAGTGTTGGTTTCTTTCAGGTGATAGGCGAAGCCGAGGCGGGGCTGCCACTGGCCGCCGCTCGCGAGAAAACGGTAGGAGTCATAACGAAGCCCGAGAGTCGCGGTAAACCGACCTATACGCAGATGATCCTGAAAGAAGCCGCTGCGCATACTGCCTCTGGCCTGGGCTGAAAACTGGAATGCGCGGCCACCAAGCGGGAGAGTGAAGGCGGCAAGGTCTGGATCGAAACTCGGATCGGTGAGGGCAAAACGAAACTCCTCACGCAGCGGGTAAGTCTGGTAGTCCAGCCCCATGCGGAGTTGATGTCGGCCTTTGATCTTGGAATAACGAGCGTTGGCGTTGAAAGTAGAAGCCCGTCTATCCTGCCAGGCAGTAACCGGAGTATCGCCGTCACTCGGCAAGAGTTGGGCCCTCGAAGGCCGCCAGCTCAGGTTCAGCTCTGTAGTGCTGGTGGGATCAAGAACATGCAACCAGGATCCGGCAAGGCTCGAATCTGTCAGGGCCTGGCGCTGGCGCATCCCGTTTTGGTGCTGGCTGCGAAGGTTGGCACTTTCAAAGCCAGCCCGGCCGCCCATCGAGAAGAGACGGATTGTGTCGCGCGGAGAAGCCTGGTAATCGAGTCGCGTGAAGAAGCGTTGCGAGTTGCCGCCGTTGTGCAGATTATCCACCGAAACACTGTCCAGATAACGATTGCTCTTGACGCCCAGAACCATGGCGCTCCACGAGAGCTTGCCGCTTTCACCCGCCAGCTGCACGGTTTGGCTTAAGGCATCGAATTGGCCGGCCTGGCCACTCAGGCTGCCGGAGAATTTACGCCCGAGCCCGAAGCCAGAACGCGTTGTAATCTGCACCACTGCGCTTACCTTATTGCCGTATTCGGCTGGAATGTTGCCTGTGTAGAGTTCCAGGGTTTCGACTAGGGCCGGGTCAATCGCATTGGCAAAGGCACCACCGAGTTGGTCACTGATCGGCATGCCATCGACGACGAAGGTCATCTGATTGTGGGCACCTCTCGGATGGATTGCGCCGTTGGCGTTTTGGGCAAATCCCGGGAAGGTGGCCAGCACTTGTTCGATGCCACGCGAGCCGCCACCTTTGGCTAGCTGCTCAATCGATTCCCGCGAAATCAGGGTTCTGCTGCCTGTTTGCTCTGGATCGACGGCTACATCGGTCTTCTCAAGTACGATCAGGCTTTCGCTGGCACCGGCGATGGAAAGGACAAAATCGAGATTTTCCGGGATATTGGAGCGTAGAGAAACTACCCGTTCTTGAGGCTCGAAATTCGGCGCTTTCACGGAAAGGCGGAAGCGTTGCCAGGGCAGGTTTGCAAAACGCAAACGCCCGTCTGTATTGGTGGAACGCTCCTGCTCGGCACCACCAGCTTCGAGGCTCAGGCTCACCTGCGCGCCAGCGATTGGGCCGCCAGATGCGTCTCTTACCGTCAAGTCGAGAACCGCACCGCTTTGCGCACTTAAGCACAGCACGCACAAAAATGTAGCAACAGGTAAGCGATAGACCATAACGCCTACTTCGACATTACACTTAACCGTAGTTAACGTCAATAGGAATCTATGGTTTTGCCATCCTGTCAAGGACGGGCTGAAGTGCGCGACGCGCGGCGGCAGCGAGTCCTGGCCGTAGAGGACGTTCTTCGAGCGGATCGGCAGGAATGTCAAAGAGACGGCCATCGCGATAGAGCTTGAAGCGTTTGTTGCGCACCCACTCTTCGAGCTTGAACTGATCTTTGTCCCAGCCCGGACGCGGATCATGCCAGCAGTAGATCCAGTCGCGGGGATTCCCTTTTTGGCCTTTCAGCTGTGGAAGGAAGCTGCGCCCATCGAGGCCTTTCGGCGGCTCTACGCCAGCGGCATCGAGCATCGTGGGTAGAAAGTCAGTGGTATCGATGAGGTCGTCACAGACTCTGCCCTTTGGCGAAGTGCCGCGCCAATATCCGAGTAGAGGCACGTGGGTGCCTGCGTCGGTGGGCAAGCCCTTGCCTCCCCGAATGGGGCGATCGCCCATTTGAGAGGTGATTTCCTGAGGAGTACCGTTATCCCCGAGGAAAAGCACGATCGTATTGTCGAGTGAGCCTTGCTTGTCGAGGCCAGACAGGATTCGGCCCATGATGTCGTCCATGTACTCGACCATGTCCTTAAAGTAAGCCCGATCCTTCTTCAGCCTCTGCGTCTTCCACCCATCGCTCTTGGGCGTGGGGTTGAAGGGGTCGTGAGTGAGAGCCATTGGATAGTAGGCGAAGACGGGCTCTCGACGGTGGGAATCAAAGAACGAAAGCAGATGCTGAGACCAGTGATCGTCTCCGTACTCATCTTTGACAGCCTTGAAGAGTTTGCCGTTCTCCTCATAGGTTGGATCGCCGTAGCGGGAACCTTTGTCTTCGGTATGGCCGGCATGCCAGACGGAGTAGCTCTCGAAGCCGGCGTCCTGGATGCGTTGGCCCTTACCTCGCTGCTCTGGCTGATAGTCGGGCGGGTTGTAGCTCCAGAACTGCCACTTGCCGGCAATCGCGGTGCGGTATCCGGCTTTAGCCATACGGTGGCCAAAGGTAGTGGTTTTGGGATCCATGATGCCGAATCCCTTCCAGTTGCGGTTGTTGTAAAGACCGGTCATCAACTGCACACGCGTTGGGGTGCAGAGGGGTTGAGCGAAGCCGTTGGTGAAGCGGACTCCGCCGGCTGCCATGCGGTCGAGGTTGGGCGTTTTGTAGGAGGTGCCGCCGTTGCAACCCAGGCACTCGTAGCCGAGGTCATCCGCAAGCACAAGCAGAACGTTGGGCTTGCGGTGCTGTTGAGCAGCGGCAGTACCGAGAGCGGAGAGAAAGCCGCGGCGGTTCATTTCTTTAGTTTGCGGTAGCAGCGGCAGAGGCACCTTCGCCATTGGTGATGACGACGCTGACGCCTGTAATGCTACTGGCTTGGCCACTGACAGTGAACGGCACTGTCAACGCGAAGCGGCCACCAAAGGCCTGGCTTGCTGCGCTGGCAAACCAGCTCTGAATGGCAGCACTTACGTTCACCGTAAGTTGACTTGCGGTTGTCAGATCGACGTCACCGGCGGCGGTGAAGGTGATCCGGGCCTCGCTCAACTGGCGAGTATTGGTTGCGCCTTCGATGCGGATCTCAAGTCCGCTGCCGGAGCGAGTGAGAGTAAGTGTTGTGATGGTGGGAGCAGCCCGGCGAATGAGGATCGAGCGGGATGGCCCGGGAACCGTTGCACCGGCAAAGTTGAGAACGCTATCGATGCGGATGGTTCCAGCGAGTGTGCCAGTTGTGATCGAAGCGTTGCCTGTGATCGTAACTGCGGTTGAACCGGCAGGAATGGTGAAGTCGAGGGTTCGTGATCCGTTTGAGAAGCGAATCGAAGGGTCATCTGCGCCATGAATAGAATCCGGGGCGAAGCTGAGAGTGAGTCGGCCGGAGACAGGCACACCAAAGGCGCTGGCCATCCTCAGCGTTAGAGGCAGAGTTTGGTTTGCGGTGGTGGTGTCTGGTAGGGATTCGATCGTCAGAGCAGGCGTAGTTGCTGTACCAATGGTGAGGCTGAAGACACGGGAGGCCTTCAGCCCGAGGGAATCGGTAACGGTGACCTGGAAGTTTGAAGTGCCGATCGTTTGCGGGGTGCCACTGATGGCACCGTCTGGACTGAAGGAAAGTCCTGCAGGCAAATCGCCATTGATGGCCCAACTATAAGGAGCACGTCCGCCTGTAGCGCCGAGGCTGACAGAGTAAGGAATACCGGCATTGCCGTTAGCGAGCGATGCGGTTGTGATGGAAAGGCGGTCTACCGCGGGGGGACGGACTTCGAAGGAGTAACTGCGGCGAGCAGTGGCTCCTGTAGCATCCGTAACAACAACGGACATTGCGTAAAGACCACTTCGTGAGGGGCTCCCTTCGAAGTTCCCAGTGCCAGGATTGAATTCGACTCCAGGAGGAATTGCGCCATTGACGATGGACCAGCTGAACGGGGCTCGGCCACCTTCGCGGATTACACCGATGCCGTAGAGTTGGCCTTCGACGCCATCTGGCAGAGAGTCAGTAAGGATGAACAAGCCATCCGCCTTGACCCGCAGCAGGAAGGCTTTTGTTGCAGTGGCACCACTGGCATCGCGAGCGGAGACAGTGATGGTGAATTGGCCTGCTTCAGAAGGTGTTCCGGAAACGCTGTCGCCCACGGTTGACAGTCCGGCCGGCACACCGGAGAAAGAGAATGCGTAAGGCGCTTTGCCACCTTCGGCGGCGAAGCTTTGCGAATAGCTGCGACCAACAAGGGCATCAGACAGAGGGGAGGCGGTGGTGATTCGAAATGGAAGTGAACCGGGCTCGATGCTCAGCGACAAGGACTTTGATGCGCGCCGCTGTACTTCATCGGTGGCAGTTATACCCAGGCTAAAGGTGCCATCCTGCTCTGGGATACCCGAGATGGAGCCGGTGCTTGAATCGAAGTCCAGGCCATTGGGCAGGCCGCCGCTGGTAAGGCTGTAACGCACTGCGCCAACGCCACCGAGTGAACTGATGCCAGCGGAATAAGCAGTGCCAACGCGTCCGGCTGGAAGAGCATCGGTGGTGATCGTGAAAGGTTCGCCTGTGATCTCGAAAGTACAGCGGACAGTTGCAGAAGTATTGGTTTCATCCACAGCCTGAAACTGGGCCGGGAATGATCCGGCCTGCAATGCTCTGACGGCGAAAGAGCCGTTGCTGTTTAGATCAAAGCCTGGCGGCAAAGAGCCTGAGAAGAGAGAGAGACGATAGGGGGCCTGGCCACCGGTCATTACGAATTGACCCGTTGCGCTGACACCCAATTGGAAGCTGGTGGTTGCGGGGCAAGCCAGCGTCAAAGTGGAATCAGCAGATTCGATGGAGAGTACCCTTGTGGCTGTAGCACCAGCAGCGTCGCGAGCCTGAACCGTAACAGAGAAGGTACCTTTCCTGGTTGCTCTACCAGTAAATGAGCCGTTGGCGGCAAGGACCATGCCAGCTTCCGGGGCTGCGTTGAGGAGAGTCCATTGGTACGGGGCCTGCCCGCCGGCGGCATCCAACTGCCCCTGGTAAGGCTCAGCCGCTTTCGTGGAGATTGGACCTTCGGAGATGATACGTAACGAACTGCCAAGAACACCGATAGAGCAGGACGACTGTGTCTGGTTTTGTCTTGCATCTCTGACACCGAAAACGAATACGAACGCACCTGCCGCCGTGGCACGGCCACTGATAGAACCAGTGGCACTATCCAGAGTTAAACCGGGAGGAAGTTGTCCGCTGGCGAGATAGAAGCTGTAGGGCTGTGAGCCACCGATAACGTTGGCAGGGGAGTTGTAAGGAACTCCAAGCTCTGCTTGCAGACTCGGACAACCGAGTCGAAAGTTTCCCTGGAAAACTGCGAGGGACAATGTGCGCCCATCCCGGCTGCCGAAAGCATCGGTGACTTCAAGGTCAAACCGGTAGGAGCCAGCAGTGGTGGGAAGGCCACGAAGATTGCCGTCGGCAGCAAGAGCAATGCCGGGCGGGAGTGCACCGCCGGCAAGGGAAAACCGGTATGGAGGCGTGCCGCCGGCAGCGTCGAGGCCGGAGAAGTAATTGACTCCGACAGTAGCTCCATTTAGTACGGTCGTTGTAAGGCGCAGTGGCTCGGCTATGCCAGCAACATTGATTGTGTAGTTGCGAAAGGCTTGCTGCCCTGAAGCATCTCGAACGGCAAACCGGAATGCGAAGATTCCTGGTTGCTGGGGATTTCCTGTGATTCGAACCTGATTTGCAACGACACTGTAGGACAGCCCAGGCGGCAGAGAACCGGTAAGAGTCGCACTATAAGGGGTGATCCCGCCTGCGATATCGATGGCGGCAGCATAAGTTGCGCCAACTTGAGTATTGGCGAGAGAGCTAGTGAGGATAGAGAGCAAAGGCGTATCGCTGATGGTGTTGATGCAACTGGAGGAGGTAACTGTAGAAAAGCCGTCAGCGTCGGTGACTCGCAAACTGAAGAAAAAGTTCTGAGTGGCAAAGTTTGGGCCTCCGCTAAGGGCGGCCGGGGCTGCAGTGGGAGAGAACGAGGGAGGCAGAGAAGTCAAAGTGCCTGAAATGAGACCTGAGTTCGAGTCGAGGTTCAAACCAGGGGGAAGCGTGCTCTGATACAGCGAATAAGTATACGGACGCCTGCCACCTGAAGCAATCGCAGGAGAGGCGTAAAACTCACCAACCAGCATGTCGTTTTGGTCTGGGCAGGCGACATTAGGGTTGGCAACTGAGGAATCACTTACGAAAATCGAACAGGAAGCCGTCAGGGGTGTGCTTGTGGCGCCAGTCGCAACTGCAGTGAAGAAAAAGGAACCTGCAGACGAAGTGGTTCCTGTTATTTGGCCGGTTGACGAGTTGAGGCTCAGGCCAGGAGGCAGGCTGCCGCTGATGGAATAGATGGCATTCAAAGACGAGTTCAGGCTAAGCCCGGAACTGTAGGATCGGCCGAGAGCACCTCCCGGCAAAGGGCAACGTAAAATCGGCTGGAAGTCTCGGGCCAGTACAAAGATTGTCAAATCGAGGTCGTTAGCATCTCCGGACTGGTTTTGAGTACGAATGCGTGCGAGAGCCGGACCAGCAGTTGTTGGGGTACCGGAGATTCTTCCGGTGCTCGGCTCAAGGGCCAGCCCGTCTGGAAGAGACCCGCTAACGATTGAATGTGTGTATGCGGTTGGACCACCGCTTACACCAACAAAAGACCGGTATGGGACGCCAACTCGGGCGGTGGTTCTGGAACTGGTGGTTTGCAGGTTGCTTTGGGGAGTAATGCTGCAGCTTCTGGAGATCTGCGCACCTTGGCCATCTGTTGCACCCAGGGTGAAGCTGAAAGTTCCTGGCGAATTCGTGGTTCCGCTGATAGTGCCGGAGTTCGTATTCAGAGTAAAGCCAGGTGGCAACTGACCAGATGTAATCGCGTAGGAAACCGGAGCAAAAGGAGAGATGAAGGCGTTGCTCGAATAAAGATTGCCGAAAACGGAGAAGCCCTGCGGACAATCAAATCTGGTGATCAGAATGTCGTAATTGCGATTTCCTACTGCTGAAGCACTGTCGGTGACTTGAATCCGAACTGGATAGCTGCCCTCTAAAGTTGGTGATCCGCTAAGAACACCACCGGGGCTGAGAGTTAAACCCGGGGGCGTCTGTCCGCTGGAAGCACTGATCTGAGGAAACATTGCGAAGGTATAGCCAGTGCCCGTGCCGGCCGTGGCGGTTATGGTGATGTTTGGGTAAGCTTGGCCCACAACTCCGACCGGCAAGGCATTGGTTGTAACTTGAGGGAGATTCAATGGATTGGTGATTACGATCTGGGTTGGAGCAGTCGCCGATCTGCCCACAACGTCAGTAGCCCGAACCGTGAAGCTAAAGGTGCCTGCCGTGGCCGGAAGGCCCTGAATGATGGCGGTTTGAGAATCTAAAGTGAGGCCGGGCGGCAAGGAGCCGGCTGAGATGCCAAAAGTGAATGGTGAAGCACTGCCGCTAACAGCTCCGGTGATCGCCTGGGTCGCGTAGGAAACTCCAACTTGACCCGACGGCAGCGTGAACGGGGAAAAGGAAGGCGGGAAATCAGCGGCCTGAGGCCAGATTGGCCCGACTCCGAGCAGAAGTGTAGCAACCAGGATTCTTTGGATCGATGTCATTAGCGTGGTGCTCCAGCCGAAGGCGTTCCGGGATTGAGTCCGACGGAGCTTCTTCCAGGACCATTATCCCGGGTTACGGCATATGCCGTTCCAGCAGCTGCGGCAACGCCAACAGCAATTAATGTAGCGGTAAGACCTGAAATGGCAGCGCCTGTCGCTAATATATTTGACTGGCTAACCACAATCTGTCCGAAGGACTGTTGGAAGTTGGCGCGCACCTGGATGTTGTACTGTCCAGTCTGGCCATTGGGTTTCAATCCTCTGGCAGCGGCTCGACCTTTGGCGTCAGTCACGGTAGATATCATGCGAGAACCATTCGAACTGACAAGTCCTGGGCCTGAATCCGGCAGCAGAAAAACAACTGCAGCACCGGCAATAGGCTTGTTATTTTCATCGCGAACCTCAACGATCGTCTCGCGAGCCGTTCGACTCTTGATGTTGTTAATTGCGGTATCGCCACTGATGAGGACAATATTCAGCTTGGGGGCCGCAGGCGAATCCTGGGCTGGCAAGCTCATTCCAAGTAGTAGCAAAATCAGGATTTGAGCAAGGAACTGACCGATGGATAACCGTTGCATATTGTTCTATAAGAATATACTGAAGAAGAATTGGGAGGCATGAAAAATGTTTCAGAGAATTAGCTTTATGGCGCTCGTTGGAAGCGCCCTGCTTTTGGCGCAAGAGTCTGGTTCAGATGGTGGGCCGAGAATGACTGCGCGTGAAATTTTTTATGGTGCCAAACCGGCTGCACCTGCTGTGGCGGCAACAGCTGTAAAGAAGACACCTGCAGCTCAAAAACCGAAAGAGGCTGTAGAGACGGCCAAGAACCAAAAAATGAGGCCGTCGTCCCAACCGGGTGAAGAAACCGTGCCCGTAAGATTGGCCGCCGACACTGTTTCTCAGGGTGGTGGTCTGGCGATGCGCTGGACGATTACCCAATTGATGCCAGATGGGAACAAGAAGGAAGTCCCAACTACGAAGGCTTTTAAAAGTGGCGACCGGATTAACGTTCGGGTTGAAGTAAATGATTTCGGCTATTTGTACATCCTCGCCCGTGGCAGCTCTGGAAAGTGGAGCCCCCTCTTCCCTTCTCCGCAGATTTCAGGCGGCGATAATCGCGTGGGCCCGAATCAGGCCTACACAATCCCTGCCGGCTTTGTGTTTAAGTTTGACGATCAGCCTGGAGAGGAGCGCATTTTTATCGTTTTCAGCCGAAAGCCTGAACCCGATTTCGATGGCCTTATATATAAGGTCGCCCCAGACCGCAACCAGGTACCAGCCGCTTCGCCTACGGCCCCGATCCGTCCGGCACCCGGCATCATTCTTGCGAGCAATACGAACTTCGGTGATCCCTTTGTAGATCGCGTCCGCACTATGTATGCCCGCGATCTGATCGTAGAAAAAGTTGAGGGTGAACAGAAGAGTTCGAATCTTGGCCCGCGATTTGAGCACGCATCTTATGTTGCCAGTAAGCGGGGAGATGACCCTCGCGTAACGGCGGAAGTGACATTGACCCACAAATGAAGCTACTCGTCTCGATTCTGATCTCGGCAGCTTTGCTTGTCGCGCAAAGAGCCGACCCGAAAAAAGCACGCGACCTGAAAGTGGAAGCCGACCCCTTTCCTGAGGGTGAGAGCCAACTGATGACCAAGAAGGTGGAGATTCCACGCAGTTACGCCATCGTAATGGGTGTGGGGGCCTACCAGAACTTGCCCAAGGACCTGCACCTTGCCTACTCTGAGCGCGATGCAGACTCGCTCTATTCGATTCTGATCAGTCTCGAAGGGGGCAACTTCAGGTCAGAGAATGTGAAGAAGCTGCTGGGGCCGAAGGCGACTCTCGCCAACCTGAAGCAGGAACTGGAAGTCTGGCTACCCAGTGTTGCCAACGAGAACGACCGTGTCTTTATCTACTTTGCCGGTCATGGCTTTGTGCATCAAGGCAAAGGCTACCTTGCTCCTTACGACTTCAACCTGAACAACATCTCGGGCAGCGGCTATCCCATGGAAGCGCTGGCCAAGACGGTAGGACAGAAGGTAAAGGCCAAGTGGAAGGTGTTGCTGACTGATAGCTGCCACTCGGGATTTGTCACCTCGGAAACTCGTGCGGACAACTTGAATAATCTCTGGCAGAACCTGGACAAGAACATGTTCAGCCTGACAGCATCACGGGATGAGGAGCGCAGTTTCGAATCACCGGATTTTGGTGGCGGCCACGGGGTATTCACCTACTATGTCGTGAAAGGCATGGAAGGAGAAGCTGATGACGACAGGGATGGTCAGGTAACGGCTGTTGAGATGACCGAGTACGTTCGCAAGAATGTGCGGGAGGCGACCAAAGGTAAGCAGACGCCACGCTCGGATCGCGGCAGTTTTGATCCGGAAATGTTGATTGCTTATGTGCCGTCCTATGCGACAGCTGCACCACCACCAGCGCCAAAGTTTGGAGCCCTCATCTTT
>JBIPMY010000514.1:0-3990 GCA_044376335.1 Bryobacter sp. | reverse complement strand
TGTAGAGTGAAAGGTCCAAACCATTGGTGCCTACAAGGGTAGAGAGATTATCTCGTAAACTACTGCTGAGCTTCGAAATTTCAGTACGAATCTTTTGGACCTCTTCGAGCGAATCCCTCTGCAGTTGGAATTCGTCAGAGCGAATCGACATTGAGTCTCGATACGATTCGAAATCAACTGGCCAATCATGGCTTATTCTAGTGCGCAGTCTTGAATGGGTATACTGCACTGTTACCACAAATATTGCAGGAGGTCGCCCCTCAGCCAGCAGTTTGGAGAATGTCTCTGACCGAAATCTCAACCACTGACCGGGACCTAGGTATGCCATCCCCTTCTCTAAGGGTTCAGGAACCTTATCGCTTGGCCAAAGATGATTGGCCGAGAACTTGAAAGTTATGGCTTCAGCTGGAAATGAGCTTGGGTTACGAACGTCAACCGCAGCGAGAGTGCCACCTCTCGTTGCGGCGGTTACAATTACGAGAGGTTCAACATAGGTTTGCCTTCTGCGAAGGTCTTCAATCTCGTAATGTGCCATCGGTTGGCAATGGAACTCATGCCTTCGATAGTAGACATGCCTCGGGCCTTGATGAGGTGCTGCCAAACTTCTGGGAACGCTAATCACCAGCACCGTCTTGGATCCAGAGGAGAGTGCTTCTATACGAAGACCAGGGATTGAGGGCGAAACTTTATGGGCGATGGTTTGTCCAAGAGACTCCCGGTTGAAGCGAGCCTCATCCACACCATCAATTTCGACCGCTCGATTGTCGTTCTCCTTAATGCCAACAAGCAAAGTTCCACCATCAGAATTGGCGAAGGCAGAAACATCTTGTGCGATGTCGTCCTTGAACCTCTCATAGTTCTGCGGTCTCCCACTTTTGAATTCTAGATAGAGATTCTCTTGGAGCCCCAAACTCACAATCCGCTCAACAACCTCAAAGGAGCGGATTTCTGCAGTATCGAAAATTGAATCCATTGCATTTCTATTAGAACTTGTCGAACAACTTTGAATTGCAATCGGGGCTGAGCAAAAGCGCCTCAAAATGAATGCTTGGTGGCTGGTTTGAGGAGACCCATCAAAAATGCTAATAAAACGCACAGTGACGCGCCAGGCTGTCCACAAGTCCATCCTACCCCTTGGAAGGTTGCTGCAGGGTGATTTTTCAGTTGGTGCGGGCACACCTGTCCCGACCGTGATTTGGTCAAAATCCGAGTTTTGGGTTTTGTACTAAATTGTAGATTCCATGCCACTTGGGGCATGGCACTGGATTTTGCCTGGAAGTCTGGAGGCATTTTGTGGCTGAGAACGGAAGAGCCAACCTCAAAAACATTGAGGAAAACGAGAGGTTGGCCTTGGGACAGTTTAGTCTGATGCCTTTCCGATGCCTTTCCCGAATTGTCGGATACGCGCCAATCGAAAGCTCTAAGTTTTTGGAGGTAAGTCGAGAAGAAGTCGGCGCTTGCTCGCATTAGGAGACGGCCTATTCGGCAGCAGTATCGTAGGCAAGAGGTTCCTCTGTTTTGTTCATATGATTGAGTAACAGTTCAGCAGCAGAGAGGAGTGCGTGCCCGGTTGCTTCAACACACGTTATTGCCTGCTGCAAGTCCGATACTGTCACGCAAATTGGGACACCAGGCTTCAGCTTACCGTCGATGAATGCTGCGTACTTTTCGTCAACAATTCCCCTTCGGTGCAAAATGAGATTGCGGGTTTGCTGCAACTCCCAAAGGCAGCGAGTACTCAACACGGGAAGAATTGATGTCTCTGCGAATAGGGGATTGTAGATTGCTTTCATTCGTTGCACGTTGTCGATCTGTAGCTCACTGATGACCAGATCGCCCAGGCGTCTGGAAAGATCGAAGCCATACGTAGCCATATTATTGAAGCTAAATATGTTGTTCTTCAGGAGCTTCTTGCAGGTCTCGTCTTCCGCGATGCGAAGGATGAGTATGGGTCTTAGGTTGAGAAGGAGAACGGCGAGGTCGTTTGCTAGTACTTCAATTGCTGTCCAGCACAACACGAGTGCTTGTCGTAAAACTTCTTGCGAGATGTCGTTCGTGGCAACTTTCGCGTCGTGAAACCCTTGTAGCGTGCGGCGTGTAAGCGTGTCTATCGCTGTTTTAGCTTCTGTGGCTTTTATTTCCGCGATTTTCCAAATCTCGTCGAGGTTCTCTTCTGTTTCTCCAGTCTTTTCTCCTCTACTGATTGCTGCGGCTTGGATGCGTAATTGTGCCGCCCTTGCGCTCATGCGCTCGGCATGAAAGTACTGGTTACGGATGAGTTGATGGGCACCGGAGGCCGCGATGAATGCCGGTAGTGCAGCGATCCAGAAGCCACTTTCGAGGTTTGCGAGAAACACTTCGGCTAAGGATTTCAGGGATGGCGTTTGGCAATTGTTGCAGAAGCTGCGGAGATCCGCGAGTGCTAACTGTGAAGGTTCGGGGTGGAGGAATAATTCCTCAAGCGGGGCGCTCTCGCTGTTTGCTTCATCTTCTTGAATATCCTTCGACTCGTGTTCCACGTTTACCAGCTTAAGCTGTCGGGATTATTCGATGTCATTCGTAACGGAATGGGTAATGGGGACAGGAATGGATCGTGGTAGGGACGATCATCGCTAAGCGCCCCCCCCACTGATCCGTACGGGCGTTGCTCACACATACGGCTCCTACCTTGCATTCGGGCGTCAAAGCGAATGTCCGGGTACGGGTGCAACACGCAAGGGATTGGCAGCCAGGCTTGGCCATAGATGCATCCGGTCCGCGCCAAGCCGCCCTGACTGGCTAAGCCTTCTCAGCGTCTGCCACCAGTATCGGCTCGCCCGTTCCCGAAACAGCGTAAGTGCCTCCAAGTTACCCGTTGCCGCATGGTGTTGGTAATAGCCGCGCAGCACTAGACCGAGCCATTCCCCGACCACCTTCAACGGTTCGTGCAGGCGTTTCCGGAAAAGGCGCTTTCTCTGACGAAGTATCGAGGCTATGGAGGAAGCACAGGAAAGCCGACGGAGGCAGGGTTGTTCGGGATGCGGTCGCTCTTTATGACATGGTGCAGAAGCGGCATTCGAAAATTGTGGTGGTGGGGCGGAGCCTGGGTAGTGGGGTGGCTGCTTATCTCGCCAGTTTGAGAACGGTGGAGCGGCTGGTGCTGGTGACTCCGTTCGACAGTGTGGAGGCTGTGGCGGCTGAGCAGTTTCGATTCTTCCCGGTACGGTGGCTGCTTCGAGACAGGTATGAGTCTTCAAAGTATGTGCAAAGCGTGAGTGCGCCTACGTTGATTGTTGTGGCTGCCCGGGATGAGGTTATCCCCTTGGCTCGCACTCAGGCGCTTTACGCGCAGTTCAGGCCGGGGGTGGCTTCGATGCGTGTCGTGGAGGGCGTTTGACACAACGACATATCCGATTCGAATGAGTATGACTTGCTACTTAGTCGAGGCCGGTGAGGGTGGAGGTGCTGGTGCCGAAGGAGTTGGTTTCGATGCCTAAGCGGTGGAGCATGGAGAGGTAGAGGTTGGAGAGGGGGGCGTTGTTGTCTCGCTTGAAGGCGATGTGCTGGCCGTGCTTGAAGCCTCCTCCGGCGAGGATGATCGGCAGGTTTGTGTTGTCGTGGATGTTCGCGTCGCCCATGCTGCTGCCGTAGAGGACCATTGTCTGATCTAGTAATCGCTGGCCGTTTTCTTTGGTGTCGGCGAGGTTGCTCAAGTGGGTGTTTAGGATCTTTAGTTGCTGGCGGTCGGCCTGTTCTAACTGCCTTACTTTCTCTGGGGCCTGGCTGTGGTGGGTTAGGTTGTGATAGCCGTCGGTGGAGGTGTGCTCGCCGTCGATCTTGAAGATGGGAGTCATGAAGGTGTCGACCATCAGGGTGATGATTCTGGTGGAATCGGATTCCAGCGCTAACTGAACCATCGAGAGCATCAGTTCGAATTTGTCGAAGACGCGTTTCTTGTCGTCAATGTCGGTGGGTGGGGGTTGGTTTGTTTTTGGCTTGGGGCGGAGTTCC
>JBIPMY010000153.1:0-12993 GCA_044376335.1 Bryobacter sp. | reverse complement strand
CTGTAGCGGCACCAGGCAAGTTCCCGATACCCGTGGCCGGGAGTAGCAAGGGCATGGTTTGGCTGCGATACCGGGTTACAGTGCCGCCGGACCAAAGCCCGCTCGCCATCCGGTTGGAACGAGATTACGGAACCTGCACACCGGGTGAGTTCTGGGTGAACGGCGTGCGCATCGGAAGCCAAGGCCAATTTCCGCCCCAACCGCTGACGCTTCAATTTTGCGAGACCAATGTTTTTGTTCTGCCGCAAGGCGCGGCGCAACCTGGCCAAACGGCCATTGTTGCCTGGCGAGGGTGGTTGGCGCCGATCTTTACTTCAGGTGTTTCGTATACGCCTCCCTGGCTTTTCAGCGTCGAGATCGGACCGCGCGATTTCATGCAATCCCGGCAAAACGAAATCCGAGCGAATCGTCGCCTGGCGCTTGAACCCGATTTCATCTTGTTTTTGCTGCAGTCACTGATTGGATTCAGCCTCCTGGCCATCTGGTGGCACAACCGAACCCAAACTTTGCTCTGGTTCGCCGCGTTCGTGCTGCTTTGGAGCTTCTACGGTCTGCGAATGATGAGCATGGGACCCGGATCGACCCATGCAGCCTTTTGGGCACTCAATCTGTGGGGGTGGATGGCCTTTTACCTCGCATTGATTCAATTCATGAAGTGCGTCCTGGAGCCTCCCGCTTGGACAATTGTCGCTCTACGGAGCGTTTGCGTACCGTGGCTGGCGATCACGTGGGTGCCAATTCTGTGGGTGGAAGACAATGAGCTCGTCCGACTCTTGTGTGCCATTGCGCTGGTTGGTGGCGTGTCCTTGGGCTTCGTGCTTTTCATTGGACAAATGGGCTTGACTGGGTGGCTCGTGTTCCGGGGCAGAGCAGAAACACGAGGGCTCGCGGTGACGCTCTTCTTTGCGGGACTCGCCTACCTGTTAGTCGACAACATGGGTGTAGCTACGAAAATTGGCGTGGGGAACTTCAATATCCTGCTGGACAACCTCTGCACGACACTGGTCATCATTACCATGTGTTACCAACTATTGCGGCGCTTGTGGCTGGACTGGCGTAAGAAAGAAGACCTCGACGCTGAGTTTGAAGCCGCGCGTGAGATGCAGGAGTCGCTGGTGCAGCGCTTGCCGGAAACGCCGGGCTTCACCGTCGAAGCAGTCTATCGCCCCGCCAGCCAGGTGGGCGGTGACTTCTACCGCGTCTTCAACGCCGGCGATGGAGCGATCTTCGTTGTGGCCGGTGATGTCTCCGGCAAGGGATTGAAGGCGGCGATGACGGTATCAGTGTTGGTAGGTGCGATGGAAGCGGTGGAAACCCGCGAGCCAGGTTTGTTCCTAAACAAGCTGAATGCCGTTGCGAAAGCTCATTTGCAATCCGGCTTTGTCACTTGTTGTGCAGCGCTGATCCAACCTGACGGAGCAACGGTGATCGCCAACGCCGGTCACCTCCCACCCTACATGGATGGGCATGAGGCCGAACTCGAAACAGGGTTGCCGCTGGGCCTTATGCCGGATGTCCACTATGCGGAGACGCGCACGCAAGCGAATCAGTTCATGTTCGTTTCCGATGGCGTCGTAGAAGCCGAAAATGCCCAGCGCGAACTCTTCGGCTTTGAGCGCATGCGCGAGATCTCGACGAGACCAGGGCGTGAGATCGCCGAGGCCGCTCGGGTCTGGGGCCAAACCGACGACATCACCGTGGTTACGGTACGGAGGATTGTATGAAGCGTTGGTTATTGTTTAGCCTTGTCCTGGCTGCGGTTAACTTGCCGGGCCAGATCATCGAGGCCACTGGCTGCGTTCATAATGGCGGCGATGACCCGGCCTGGGCTCGCTCTGACTTCGATGATCGTAAGTGGCAAACTGACCTGCCTCCCATCGGAACTCGCTATAGCTGGACCCGTTGTCATCTCGATCTTGGGCCGCTTTCTACTGCCGCATCAAAGCAACTCAACGTATACGGCTTCGGTGCGTGGGAACTCTTCATCGACGGGGCTAAAGTCGCCACCAACGGTGACATTGCCACCGGCTTCGCCCGGACCAACATCTTTTATCTGGATCCATTGCCCGTAAACATTACAAATCAGGGTAAGGTTACGATTGCGCTGCGCAGGTGGCAATTGGCATGGCCACTAGGCGCCATAGGCGTTCGTTTTGAAGCTGGCACGAAAGAAGCCATTGAAGGGGCGAATGCCATCAACCTGATCGATGTCACGATCAACCGATTGCCCGCCCTGCTCTTTGGTGTTCTATCGATCTTTGCCTCGCTAGTTATGTTGATTCTGTTCCAGGCTGACAGGAGTCGCAAAGAACTCTTCTGGTTCAGTATGGTTTGTCTTGCCATTGGCGGCTTACGCTCCATCAGCGCCCCGTTCTCAACCTTTACGTTCCCACAGACCCTCAACCTGTTCTTCGTTCTCAATGCTTTGGCTTCGACCGCTAGTTCACGCTTCTTCTTCGCATTGGCCGGCAAGCCTTTTCCCCGAGTCTTTTATTGGTCCTGGGTTGGTGCTGTTTCAACACTGTGTGCAATGTGGTTGTTCTATAGTTTCGCTTCCGCAGACGCTTATCAAGAGTGGGTACCAAAATTCAGAATCAGCTGGACAATCTTTGGTTGGGTAAACCTGTTTGCAGCCGCTGCAGCTTTCTGGCCCTTGTGGCGAATCCGGCCGGAACAACGCGTGGTCTGCGCCCTCAGTATGCTATGGATGGCAGGAGCAGCGGCCAATTCGATGAGCCAGCAATCCTTCTTTCCCGCAGCGCTGGCTGCTTCCGCTCGAAATTTCCAGGCTTGGGTTGGCAGTGCATCCCTGATCGCGATCTTTGTTGTAATCGCGGCGAGATACCGGCGCGTCGCGCTGGACCGGGCTGACTTGCAACGCGAGATGCTGGCCGCACAAGAAGTACAGCGCCTACTTACTTCTTCAACTTTAGACACAGCAGACTGGGCAGAAGTGGATGTTGCCTATCTGCCGGCCAAAGAAGTGGGTGGAGACTTCTACTTCTGCCAGCAATCCACCGGCGGGCAGATGGTGGTGGTGGGTGACGTCAGTGGCAAGGGCCTGCGCGCGGCGATGCTGGCGTCGGTGGCTTTGGGCGCGCTCCGGCATTCAGAGACGGCTTCGCCGGGGAAGCTGTTGCAAGGTTTAAACAAAGCTCTGCATGGGCAGACTGGTGGGGGCTTCGTTACTTGTTGTGCCGTTCTGCTGCGTGCCGATGGACAAATCGTTGTGGCCAACGCCGGGCACCCGGCACCCTATGTGGATGGGCGTGAATTTGAGGTTGAATCCGGCTTGCCTCTTGGAGTTGTGTCCGAAGCTACGTATGAGGAGTCTGTCAGCCAAGGGACTCGCATCACTCTGGTATCCGATGGCGTCGTGGAAGCTGAGAATGCCCAACGGCAGCTCTTCGGCTTTGATCGGACGCGCGAGATCTCGATGAAGCCAGCACAGGAAATGGCCGAGGCCGCCAAAGCCTGGGGACAGAACGACGACATCACTGTAGTAACGGTTCGGAGACTTTCTTGAAGTACTTACCATTTCTATTGATCGCAGCCTCTCTTAGCGCGCAGGTTTCACTCGAAGGCCCTTGGCGGATGGCCCGGCAGGACTCGCCTTCCTTCCCTCTGCCCGCAGCCGCCGACGGCGGCTGGGTCGAAGTGCAAATGCCCTGGAAAGAAAGGCCCGCCAACGGCATCTTCTGGCTGCGCAAAACGGTGACCCTGGACGCAGCACTGCCGGAAGCTGTACTTGTGGTGGGCGGCGTAGCAGCGAGCTTCGAAGTATACGTCAACGGCCAGCTTATTGGTGGGCCCCCTGGTTTTGGCAGCCGGATTGTCGAAGTTTGGCAACCGCGTAAGTTTCGTCTGCCCGGCGGACTCCCTTCCGGCCCGGTCACCATTGCCTTGCGCTGCTGGGAGATCAAGGTGTGGTCCAGTATGTTTTTCGATGCCGGTCCTTATCAGTTGGGCACTCCGGCAACAGCCACGGCGGCACTGGATCACTTCTGGATAAAAAGCCGCGATTCCGCTTACCCGCGCCTGCTGATCTCGGTAGCACAAGTCGCCTTGGGTCTCTATCTGTTGCTGGTCTGGCGGCGAGACCTTTTTGGGTGGGGCTTCTTTCTCATTACATGGGGAGGGCTGATGTCCTTCTATAGCCACCTGAGGGGGTATGAATCACATATGGGTAGCCACTGGAATGCGATCCTTTACCTGGCTAATTCGGCAGGTTGGATTGCCTGGTTTGCCACTTCGGTAGACTTCCTTGGCTTTTCACGTCTGTCCGTGCGCTACGTCATTGCGCCGCTGGCCGTGATCATGGTTGGAACGCATCTGTTGCCTTACGTGGATCAAAACGTTAACGTCAACATATCCTTTGTTGAACTGCTCCCTCTAGGGCTGCCGTTATGCTTCGCGGCTGTCCGGCTCTGGCAACGGACCTACATCGGCCCAGCGCTCCTCGTTTCGGCCGCCGGGGTGATCAGTCTTTCGGTTAACACTCTAAGCAGGTTGTTTGGCATTGGGGCTAGCGAGATCCAGTGGCAAGGTTTCTCCTTTCCAGTAACTCCAGTCGCCTATCTTGTAGCTTCCGCTTGGATGTCAGTCGAGTATCTGGAAAGATTGAAACAGCAGAGGGCCGAGCGTGACCGGCTGGCCGCCGAGATGGATTCGGCGCGTGCAGTCCAGACTTCCCTGCTGTCGGTGAATAGTCTGGATCATGCGGGTTGCAGTGCCGAAGCTGTCTACCGGCCCGCCCTTGAAGTTGGAGGAGACTTTTACGAACTGATCGCCGCACCAGACGGAACCCTGCTGGTTGTGGTGGGTGACGTGAGCGGCAAAGGCTTGCAAGCCGCCATGGTAGTAGCCCTCGCGCTTGGTGCCTTGCGCAACCGGCACTCGTCTACACCAGCAGATTTGCTTGCTGAGATGAACCGGTCTCTGGTGCAACGAAAAGCGGGAGGATTTGTGACTTGCATCATTGCCCGGATATCCCCCGACGGAAGAGTTGCCCTAGCCAGCGCCGGCCACCCCTCTCCATTTCTGGCTGGTAGGGAATGGACAGTTCCGCCCGGGCTTCCGCTGGGTGTGACTGCTGAGGCGAGCTATGAGGAGGCGGTGGGGCAGTTGGCACCTGGACAAGTGTTGGTGCTTGTCTCCGATGGAGTTGTCGAGGCGGAGAATGCCCAGCGCGAACTCTTCGGCTTCGAGCGTACACGCGAGATCTCGACCAAGTCGGCGCACGAGATTGCCGAGGCGGCGAAGGCCTGGGGCCAGACCGACGACATCACCGTAGTTACGGTTCGGAGAACGCAATGAAGCATATTCTTTGTTTGACGCTGGCCGTGCAACTTTCTGGTCAGGTAATCCGTGTCACTAACCTCGATTCGGTTACACCAGTCAACGGCGAATGGCGTCAGCAAACCGGCGACGATCCTCAATACGCCGACCCTGGCTTTGATGATTCCTCATGGTCCCGCATCACGATGCCAAAGGCCATTGTTCCCGGAGCATACGGCTATACCTGGCACCGGATCCATCTTGAAATCCCTGCTACAGATATGCCTCTCGCGATTGCCATCGCACCACACTTCGCAGCCTATGAAATCTTTGCCAACGGGGTAAAGATCGGATCGTTTGGCGGAGAACTCAGTGCGGCGTCAGGACAGCACTTTGCCAGACTCGCGAGCTTTCCTCTACCCAAGGGAGAATCGCGGCTCGTGATTGCCATCCGCAGCAATGAACTCAAGCTGACCTTTGGACGCCAATTGGGTGAGAGCCTCCTCTCAGGTACATCCTGGATTGGCAGCGAAGCAGATATCCAGCTCAAGTTGGCGGCGCTGCAACTGACGCAGAGAGAGAGTGCGAATTGGCTGCGTGTACTTTGTGCCGGGCTTGGTTTTGGCGGCCTCTTCTTCGTGATGCTGTCGCTGTCGCAGCGAAGCGACAGAGAATTTCTCTGGTGTGGCTTGCTGCTGCTAGCTGCAATGATGAATCGTCTCTATCAGATCCCTGACGCAGTTTCGATTCAGAGTCGGAGTGCGGTCAGCGTTTTGAATTTCATTACCCAATCCACCTTCAGTGTTTGTTGGGTTCTGCTGCTGAGTTCACTTTTTAAGCGTCCCCCCAGCGTGTGGGTTTGGGCAACAGCTGCAACTGCGATTCTTGGCCAGCTACTCGTTCCTTTAGAGACGATTTCTGAATGGCTGCGAAATCACACTGTCCAAACACAACTGTTGAACGCCAATCTGATGGCCATATCGTTGCCCCTGAACTATTACCTCTTGGGCCACTGGCGAAGGCACCTAACAAAGTCGGAATGGTTTACTCACGCAACTCTAATCACTTACCTTGCTACGAACTCGTTCCAAAACTTTTGGGCACTATTCGACAAGAGCATGAACCTGAACGGACAACCGACATCCGCGCTTTCGTTTTCCTACATCTTGCTCAGATTTCCCATTCTGCTCATGTTCTTTGCAATGGGCCTGGTGTTGAACAAGCGCAAGACAGACACAGAACGCGAGCAAGCCCGGCTGCAACAGGAAGTCTCGGCCGCCGCACAAGTTCAATCGCTGCTTCTCCCGGGACTTGCAACCGAAGGAGTGGAAGCTACATACATTCCCGCCTCTGAAGTAGGCGGCGACTTCTATCAGGTTCTCGAACGTCCCGACGGCTCACGCGTGATACTTGTGGGCGATGTCAGTGGCAAGGGCTTAAAGGCAGCCATGCTGGTTTCTGTAGCCATCGGGGCTTTGCGCAGGGAGAAGTCATCCTCACCGGCAGAGATTCTTGCTGGACTCAATGAAGCGCTCCTCGGACAAGGAGGCTTTGTCACCTGTTGCTGCATCTACTACACGCAGGGCGGTGAACTCACTGTGGCAAGCGCCGGACATCCCGCACCGTATTGCGATGGCCGCGAAGTAGAAGTGCTGGCAGGGCTGCCTCTCGGGGTGGTTGCGGGGGCAGAGTGGCAGGAGACAAGAATGCAACTGCCCGTAGGATCACAGATCACTTTAGTTTCTGACGGCGTCGTCGAAGCTGAGAATGCCGATCGGGAACTCTTCGGCTTTGACCGTACTCGTGACATCAGCACTAAGTCCGCGGCAGAGATCGCCAGCGCCGCCAAGGCCTGGGGGCAGACCGACGACATTACCGTGTTGACTGTTTCCAACTTGAGGAAATCAAGATGACAAGCTCAAAGTCCAACGCGGCGGCAGCCCGGCATGCGGTCAAAATCCCGATCAAAAGTACAAATACCTTCGAGCCGGTAAGTTACGACAACAGCAGCGTGCACTGCATCTCGAGCCGAGATTGTCTGGTCAGAATCGACGAGATGCTTTGCATGATCCATCACCGCCCCACTGATAGCCAAGACTTCAGGAAAGAGTTCCCGCGCAAGACGATACACTTGCTTCCCATCGCCCCAGCGATTCAAGGATCGATACCGGTGGATAATCTCTTGCAGTACTTCCGCATCAATGGTGGCCGACACCTCCCCGCTAGCGATGCGCTTCAAAAACGTCAACGCCAGCGGCTTGTTGGGATGCTCCGCACCGCTGGCGTACATCAGCACGTTCGAATCCACCAGAATCATGGCAGAGGCTCGACTTCCGAGACCGATTCGCGTTCCATTTCTTCTGGAGTGCCTACCGGAAGGCTTAGTGCTGCCATCTGTTCAATCAACGCCATTCGTTCCGCTCGACTGGAAAACGAGTATTGCGACCGGCAAGCCTCGCGAACCAATTCACCGACGCTCGATTGGCGCTGCGCAGCAAGGCTCGCCAATTGGTCGTACAAATCTGGCGGAAACAGGATGGTAGTTTTTTTGCTTAGCTCCATATGTGCATCCATATCAGGATATCAGTTCTATAAAGAGAGATTGAGGAGGAAGGTTTGAAGCGAATCATCTTCCTGCTTCTGGCTGCTCGACTTTCAGCTCAGACGATCCTGGTGACGAAGCTCGACATGGCAAGCCCACTCAATGGCGAATGGCGCCAGCAAACCGGAGACGATCCGCGCTACGCCGACCCTGGCTTTGATGATTCCTCGTGGTCCCGCATCACGATGCCAAAGGCCATTGTTCCCGGAGCATACGGCTATACCTGGCACCGGATCCATCTTGAAATCCCTGCTACAGATATGCCTCTCGCGATTGCCATCGCACCCCACTTCGCAGCCTATGAAGTCTTTGCCAATGGAGTAAAGATAGGATCGTTTGGCGGAGAACTCAGTGCGGCGTCAGGACAGCACTTTGCCCGCCTTATGAGCTTCTCTCTGCCTAAGCAACAATCGAAACTCGTCATAGCCATCCGCAGCAGCGAGTGGAAAATGAGCCTGGGAGTGCAGAGTGGTTCGAGCCTGGTTGGAACTTCCTGGATCGGGATGAATGAAGCAATCCAGCTCAAGTTGGCAGAGGAGAGGATTGCGAGGGTAAATAGTTCCAGTTGGCTGCGTGTACTGTGCACCGGCCTTGGCTTCGGAGGGTTGTTCTTCGTCATGCTCGCACTAACCAAGCAAGGCGAGAGGGAATTCCTGTGGTGCGGCTTGCTCCTGCTTTCTGCGATGATGAACCGCATTTACACGATCTCCGACGTGCTTGGCATCGAGAGCCGCAGTACGATCGGGATCCTGAATAGCCTGACACAAACCTCGTTTATCATTTGTTGGGTTTTGCTACTGAGCGGGCTATTCCATCGCCGGCCAACAAAATGGGTTTGGGCCTCAGCGGCTGGCGCAATGAGCGGAATGGCCCTGATGGCTTTTGAAACTCAAATTGAATGGGTTCGAATCCATCCGGTTCGGCCCGTATGGGTGCTTTCCTATATCGTCTGCATGCCGTTGATCTACGTATTGGCAGGTTGGTGGGGAAGACAACCAGGCAGGTCGGAATGGTTTACCCACTTTACGTTGATCAGCTATTTGGCAACAAACTCTACTCAGAATATCCTGGGCTTTTTCAACATGGAGTTTAGCCAGGCTTCATTTCAGTCGGGTGGAGTACAACTTTCTTACATTCTTTTGCGATCTCCTATCTTGCTGATGTTCTTTGCCATGGGGCTGGTCTTGAGCAAGCGCAAGGCAGAAACAGAACGAGAACAGGCCAGGCTTCAGCAGGAACTCTCGGCCGCAGCTCAGGTTCAGGCGCTGCTCCTTCCGGGTGTCGCGACCGAAGGCGTGGAAGCAACCTATGTCCCGGCATCGGAAGTCGGTGGCGACTTTTACCAGGCATTCCAAACTCACGATAAAGCTACAATTGCGCTTGTCGGAGATGTCAGTGGAAAGGGCCTGAAGGCAGCAATGCTCGTTTCAGTTGCTATCGGCGCAATCGAGCGTGAAAAATCACTGATGCCAGAGGCGATTCTGGAGCGCTTGAACCTCGCACTGATTGGGCGCACCGGCGGTGGTTTTGTCACCTGTTGTTGCGTCCGCATCGAAGCCAGTGGCCGCGCCTGGGTTGCCAGCGCCGGGCATCCCGCCCCCTACCTGCGCGGACAAGAGATCCACTTCGAAGCCGGGCTCCCACTGGGTGTCGTAAGAGATGCAACCTATCAGAGCTACGAGTTCCATATGGAGCCAGAAGACCAGCTGACGATCGTATCTGACGGAGTGCTTGAGGCAGAGAACGAAGCAGGCGAATTGTTCGGATTCGAACGAACTCGCACGCAGAGCCAGAAGTCCGCAATGGAAATTGCGCAAGCCGCGCTTGCCTGGGGTCAGACCGATGACATCACGGTGGTTAGGGTACGGAGGAACGGATGAATTCAGCTATCCTGCAAGGGGTCCCAAACATCGGGAAGATCGAGGACAAATCCCTCAACCGGGCCTTCGCCAGAAAGAGAATCGATACCAGACAGCTTCTCGGGATCGCGGCCAGGCCTATAAATGGTGATGGCTCGCTCGTCCGGCTCGATCAACCACGCGAGGGCGGCACCGTTCGCGATCCATTCCTGCATCTTTTCGCCAATCGCCCGGGGACGGTCGCTCGGAGATCGCAACTCAATGATGAAGTCTGGGCAGAGGTGCCAGAAGCCTTCGCGCGAAGCCGGGCTCATTTGCTGGACCCGGGACTTCAGCATCCAGGCCGCATCAGGCGATCGTCTAGCTCCATTCGGCAGGACAAAGCCACCCGACGAGTCGCTTACAACGCCACGACGATCAGCAACGGCCCAGTTTGCCAGTTGTCTGCCAATCTCAGTATTTCGAAGACTGGGGATCGAAAAAGTAGCGGCCATGATGATGAGTTCCCCTTCGGCAGTCATCTCAAAGGACAAATCGGGATGCTCCGCGCACAAGGCAGAAAACTCGTCGTCCGTCATTGGATGCGATGTGAGCACGGCGGGCAGATGTTCCTGATCAATAGCGAACGCCATGATCTGAGTGTAACGCGTTGGGCAATGGTTCATTTTGGATTTGACCGTACCCGCGACATCACCGTAGTTACAATTCAAAGGAACTCATGAAGCTGCTCTACCTCGGCCTCCTGGCTACAGTCCTCCACGCGCAACCGATAGCGATCCAGAGCCTGTCGCAGCCCCAGGCACTCAGCGGTCAATGGAAGTTTCAGGAAGGCGACGACCCGCGTTGGGCACAACCAGATTTCGACGACTCCCAATGGCCCACCATCGCCATGCCCGACAAGGTGAACCAGGAATTCGGCCGGCGCTGGTATCGCGTTCACTTGAGCCTTCCCGCCTCTGGCGCCAATGAACCGATAGGCTTGCTCGCCGGGCCCTTCGGAGCAGCATTCGCTTATGAGGTTTACGCGGACGGCAAGCAGATAGGAAGCCTGGGCGGCTTTGGGGCCACAGAGCTCCGCCTGCCAACAGTGGCTGTCTATCCACTCCCTACGCCGGGGATCTCCAAGCTGGTGCTCGCTTTTCGAGTTCGCAGCATTCCCTCTGCCTATACAATTCCAGCTGAAACTGAGGCGAGCGCTTCCTATATCGGCACCCTCGCTGGCGTGCGCACGCTAGAAAAGCTCTGGCATGCAGACCGGCTTCAGGGCCGAATTTATGGGCTGCTGATCTCTGCGGCCATCGTTATGGCAGTGTTGTTCTTTCTTACCTTGCCTCTCTCTCGCAGCGGCTCACTGGAATACTTTTGGTTCGGGCTTTTTCTCGCGGGAAGCCTCGGCTTCCGGCTGATCCCACTTTATCCGGAGGGTCTTGGGCTCGAACGTGCGGTGATGTCCAACCTCGGCATGGCGATTTCGCTGTCTGGTGGCGTTTTGATATTGCCGTTTCTGCTCATTGAACTTTTCGCTTCACGGCATACCGTGGTTGGCTGGCTCGGTGCCGTGCTCATGTACACGATGGCCTGCACCGCCATGGCCAGCCAGCTCTTTGATGTTCCGCTGTCGATTGAAACCCAGCGGATGCTGATTCTCGGTGCCACCACGGTCTGGTTTCTTTACTACTTCCCCTTCGCCTGGCAATACTCGACCATTCGAGGCCAACTGCCCGCTATGCATGCGGTTCTCCTCTTCCACATGTCGGGTACTTTGATTCAACATTTCGCCGTTCGCTTCCTGCAGTTGACCGAAAGCCAGGGCTTATGGCTTCAAACGATCCGTTTGATCACGCTACTACTTGTAACCTTTGCCATGGCGATTCTGCTGAATCGGCGTGCTGCGAAGCTCGCCAACGAGAAGCAGCGCTTGAGCCGCGAGATTGCCGCGGCCGCAGAAGTGCAGACGCTCATGCTCCCAGGCTCGGCGCAGGGAGGAGCGGAAATAACAATCGAAGCTGTCTACCAACCAGCGTCAGAGGTAGGCGGAGATTTCTATCAAATCTTGGACCGCCTCGATGGCTCACGCGTGGCGTTGGTGGGTGATGTCAGCGGCAAGGGCCTCAAAGCCGCAATGTTGGTCTCGGTCGCCATCGGTGCCTTGCGCAGAGAGAAGTCTTCATCGCCTGCAGCGATCCTGGCTGGGCTGAATGAAGCCCTGCTGGGTCAAGGTGGCTTTGTCACCTGCTGCTGCATCCGGTATGCGCCCGGAGGTGAGCTGACGGTGGCGAGCGCAGGCCATCCAGCACCTTACTGCGAGGGTCGCGAAGTGGAAGTTTCATCAGGGCTCCCGCTTGGCGTGGTGGCTGAAGCCGAATGGCAGGAGACTCGAATCCTTCTGCAGCCAGGAACTCAAGTTACGCTGGTGTCCGATGGTGTTGTGGAGGCGGAGAACGCAAAGCGTGAGCTCTTCGGATTCGACCGCACCCGCGAGATCAGCAACCAGTCTGCCCAACTCATCGCTGATACCGCCCGCGCCTGGGGCCAGAACGACGACATCACTGTAGTAACGGTGGGGAGGAACTCGTGATGAAGTCAAACCGCGCGATCGTCGTCAGAAAATTCCACCAACAAATCGACGACTTGTTGCCGCAAGACGGGAAGATCGCGTTCAACGACGTCCTGCAAGATATGCGGGTCAATCAAATCATATGCGTGCGCAAGAATGTTTCTTGCTCCGATGATTCTTCGCCATGCAATTTGAGGGTGGGCCAACCGATACTCATCACCGAGCTTTCTGGCCGCTTCGCCAATGATTTCAAGATTGCGACATACGGCATCAAATACCATAGGTTCTTCAGGCCAATCACGACCAAGTCCTGCCGTATAGGACAAAGCTTTGTCCACACAGTCTTAGATATGGATGAGATAGAGCCGATGGTCTTTCATCGAAACCTAAAGAGGCTTGGCTTCGGCCAGTACACGATCCCGGATGTGTGGGTGAAGGCAACTGCTTTCGACAAGATCAACAGGAGAATTGAGCAGATCCCTCAGATCTGCAAGCAGCTCTCCGAGATCGAATATGTTCCGGCCAGCTTCGAGGTCTACCAAAAAATCGATATCACTATCAGCACCAGCTTCGCTCCGAGCAACCGAGCCAAAGACACGCACATTCTTTGCACCGTGGATACGTGCCAGATCGAGTATCGCCGATCGCTTTTCGGATTGAAGAAATTCAAGAGTCACTTGCGTCTGTCTTTATTGTGC
>JBIPMY010000513.1:0-4011 GCA_044376335.1 Bryobacter sp. | reverse complement strand
TAAGTCGAGTTCCGGTAAGTCCGGCTCGCGTGTGCGACGGACTTTGGTGATCGCAGAAGTGGCTCTAAGCGTAGTGTTACTTGTCTCTTCTGGAGTCCTTCTGCGCGGCCTGATCGACCTGATGGCAATTCCTAGCGGCGCCGATGAATCGCATGTCCTTGCCGCCCAAATGTCTTTGCGTGGCGAGCGTTTCGACACAAGCGCCAAAGCAACGCAATTCTTCGAGAAAGGCATCGAACGTCTGCGACAGATTCCTAACGTCGAGAGCGTAGCCGTAACTTCTGCAATGCCTCTGGAGCGAGGTTTGAATTGCTCGGTAGTGGTGCCAGATTCCCCAGACCGGCCGGAAGATCTTAAGTATATGAACTGGCGATATACCTCTCCCGGTTTCCTCGATGCCATGCGCGTTCCTCTTCTGGCTGGCCGCTATCTGAATGAAGCCGATCAAGCGACCGCACCCGCTGTTGCCATCGTCAGCGACACCTTTGCCAGGCGCTATCTCCCGGGTAGGAATCCGATTGGCGCCAATGTCATTGAGCATTGCGGGGGCAAGATCTCTCGCACCATCGTCGGTGTTGTCGCCGATGTCAGAACCAATAGCTTGAAATCAAAGTTGGTACCCACCATGTACATTCCGGTTTCGCAGGCAGCAGACGGCATCATCAAAGCGGCGCACACATGGTTCCCAATGAGCTGGATGATTAGAACTAAAGATTCAGGCCAGGGCATCGCAGCAAAGATCGAAGCAGAACTCAGGGCACTCGATCCCCTCCAACCCGTTCAGGAATTCAACACGATGGAAAGTTTCCGTCTCGAGGCCGTCAGCAACGAGCGATTCCTCGCCTATCTGGTGAGTGCCTTTGCGATCCTGGCGCTGCTTCTGGCAAGCGCAGGTCTTTATGGCGTCATGTCCTATCTCGTAACCCAGCGCAGCATGGAATTCGCAATCCGCCTCGCGCTTGGAGCCCCAGGAATGGAACTGGCCGTGGGAGTCTTGCGGCAGGGCATGAGCCTTGCCGGTGTCGGGCTGATCATCGGCGGCCTGGCTGCTGCAGCCCTGATCCGTTGGCTTGGTAGTGTCGTCCCATCCATGGTGGATCCTGTACTCGATAAAGATGTTTGGGTCTATGCAGCGATGATCGGCTGTCTGATTCTGGCCGTGCTTCTCGCCTGCCTTGCCCCTGCCTTGCGCATCGCACGAATCCATCCAAATGAGGTTCTTCGCGAATCCTGAACTTTTTTGAAAGGGCCTCCCCACTCACGGCATTCTCCACATGAAAGGAGAGTGTATGAAACTCTTGAATCTTTTGATGGCGTTTGGCGCGGTAGCGGCTACGGCTGCTCCGCATACGGAGATCGGGTCTGGGGCATTAACCCGCAGGCTGCCTGATGGGCGAATGATCGAATGCCCCTTGAAGCATACCGATGTGAAAGCCGAGGTCAGCGGCCCGCTCGCTACCGTTGTGGTGCGTCAGGAATTCACCAACGAATCCTCGGAAACGATCGAAGCAATCTACAACTTCCCGTTGCCGGTAATGGCTGCCGTAAACGGCTACACCATGCACGTCAATGATCGAGTCGTGAAGGGCAAAATCGCTCGTCGTGAGGATGCGCAAAAAGCCTATGACGAAGCGCGTCGCCGCGGCCAGACTGCCGCTCTGCTCAATCAGCAACGGCCTAACGTCTTCCAGCAGTCTCTGGCCAACATCACTCCTGGCGCCAAGGTGATGGTTGAGATCCACTATGTTGAACTGGTGCCTTACGAGGCAGGCACTTATGAGTTTGTCTTCCCGATGGTTGTCGGCCCCCGCTACTTTCCAAAATCAATGGCAGGCCAACAGGGCACAATCAATCCGCCGCTTGCTGCCAAAGGCACACGCGCTGGCCATGACATCAGTATCCAGGTAAAGCTCGGTATGGGAACCCCTCTTGGAACTGTTACCAGTGAAAGTCATGCCATTACTCAGAAGCGCTTCAACCAATGGTTTGAAGAAATCAACCTCAGTCAGTCCCGCGAGATTCCCAACAAAGACTTCCTGCTCAAGTACCGCGTAGCCTCGCGAGAGATTGCTCCTTCTCTCCTGACTCACAAGAACGGCAAAGACGGATACTTCAGTTTTGTGATCGATCCTCCGGCACTTCGATCCGAGCCGGCCAACATTGCGCCCAAAGAACTGGTCTTTGTCATTGATGTTTCAGGCTCCATGCACGGCTTCCCCCTGGACAAAGCAAAAGAAGCGATGCTGCAGGCAATCGACGGGCTCAACCCCAGAGATACCTTCAACCTGATCACCTTCAGTGGCGACACTGAGATCCTCTGGCCGCATCCCGTATCTGCAACTCCTGAAAACGTCCAGAAAGCCAAACAATTCCTGCAGTTCAAGAACAGCGGTGGCGGCACCGAAATGATGAAGGCCATCCGCGCGGCCCTCGACGGAACCGACAGTCAGGAACACGTCCGTATCGTTTGTTTTATGACAGATGGTTATGTCGGAAACGACAACGAGATCATCTCTGAAATCCGCAAGCACTCCAACGCTCGAGTCTTCAGCTTCGGCATCGGCAGCAGCGTTAATCGCTTCCTGCTCGACAAAATGGCAGAAGCTGGCCGTGGTGAAGTCGAGTACGTATCCCTCAATAGCGACGGCAGCGCAGCAGCCAGGCGCTTTCACGAACGAGTGCGCAACCCTCTTCTCACAGATATCGAAATCGACTGGAATGGTTTGCCTGTACACGACGTCGTTCCGTCCAGAATCCCCGATCTCTTTAGCGCCAAGCCCATCATTGTCAGCGGTCGCTTCGACGCCGCCGCAACCGGCAAGCTTCGCATTCGGGGCCGCATCGGCGCTCGCCGCTACGAGCGTGAGATCGAAGTCAAGCTGCCTGCTCAGCAGAAGGAGAATTCAGCGATCCCCGCGATCTGGGCGCGCCGCAAAATTGACGCGCTCGGCGTCAACGAAAATGAAAACCGCGAGGCGATTACGCAACTCGGCCTTAGCTACGGCCTCATGACCACCTTCACCAGCTATTACGCAGTCGAGGAGAGAATCGTAAACGAAGGCGGACAGTCAAGGCGTGTCGAGGTCCCAGTTGAACTGCCCGAAGGCATGAGCCATGAAGGGTTGGGACGTGTTGCAGACTCAGCTGCGATGAACATGGTGAAGATGGCTCCTGCCGCACCAATGATTGGAGAATTTCACAAAGCCGCACGGCATGAGCTAAAGGTGGAGCAAGTGCGCCTTCGAATCCGGGTGATGTTACGCGAAGCCTCAGCCACAGTGCTTCAGAAGTTGAAAGAGCTTGGCTTCCTCGCAGACCCGGCGGCATTGGGAGCAAGATTTCTCAACGGAACCATCGAAGCAGGGAAGCTGGCAGAACTCAGAAAACTCGAACAAGTTCTGCGAGTAGAAGAAATACAGTGAGAGGCTTGCTACATTAGGGAGCGTGTTCCGTAAGGTTTTGGTAGCGAATCGCGGCGAGATTGCGGTTCGAGTGATGCGGGCGCTCCGCGAAATGAAAATTGCCAGTGTTGCGGTCTACAGCGATGTAGACCGCAATGCATTGCACGTACGCATGGCCGACGAGGCAATTGCCATAGGCGGCTCAGCGTCGAGTGAAAGCTATCTCAGGGCAGACAAGATCATAGCCGCCGCTCTGGCCTGTGGTGCTGAGGCGATCCACCCCGGCTATGGCTTTCTCAGCGAGAATGCCGCCTTTGCCGCTCTGTGCGTAGAATCGGGCCTTGTGTTTATTGGGCCGCCGGCTTCAGCAATTGAAAAACTGGGCTCAAAGACATCTGCTCGGGAACTGGCGAAGAAGGCTGGCACCCCCATCCCTCCCGGCACGGAAGAAGCCCTGCCCAATGCCGAAGAAGCCAAACGCATTGCCAATGAAATCGGCTACCCCGTCATCCTGAAAGCAGCGGCCGGTGGCGGCGGCAAAGGCATGCGCCGCGTTGAGCGCGAAGAAGACATCGAAGCGGCCTTCCGTGATGCTTCCAGCGAAGCAGAA
>JBIPMY010000171.1:0-11974 GCA_044376335.1 Bryobacter sp. | reverse complement strand
CTGGCTTCGTCAAAAACTCGAAGAAGACCCCAAGAATCCCACGCTTTTTGTTACCCGGATTGGTCTCGGTTATCAATTCGTTCCGCCTGTAAAGGCAGTGTAAAGATCGTTTTGCCGTCTCTTTACGGCAACCCACTGGATTGCTTGCGTCCTAGCAATCAAGATGAAAGGTAGCTACTGTGCGCACTCTGATAAGCTTTTTCACCCTCGTTCTCCTCCTCGCCGGGCAACCCCCGCGAGGCCGCCATCACGACGACGAATCGTTCGCCGAGCGTCGCGTCCATGACCTCACCCGACGCTTCGATCTGAATGAGTCTCAGCGGCGTCAGGCGCTGACGATCTTCACTGAAGCAGACCGCAGCGCTGAGCCACTCGAAGATCGTCTGGAGCAGGCTCGTCGCAATTTGCGCGAAGCCACTCAACGCAATGCCAGCCATGCCGAAATAGACCAGCTCGCTGCTGTCATCGGCAATCTCATCGGCCAGTTGGAATCAATCAACGCCAAAGCCGATACCGCTTTTCACAACACGCTTACCGACAAACAGCGTGAAGTATTTCCCCGGGGACACAAAGGCCGCAAAGGCCCACCACGCCCCCCCAGATAAGTCCGGGAGGACTCCATGCATTACAAGCTTTCTTTCTGTTTTTCGTTCTTCGCCGCCGTTGCACTCCAGGCTCAGCCCTCGTTGAGGTCGGTACCCGTGCCCCAGCCCACCAATGTCGATCCGTACATTCGCGACCGGGCGGCTCTTACTCTGCTTGGCAAGGCTCTCTTCTGGGATATGCAAGTGGGCTCTGATGGCCGTACTGCCTGTGCCACCTGCCACTTTCACGCGGGTGCCGATCATCGCTCCCAGCACCAGCTCGCAAACCCTAACTTTTCCTTCCCGTTGAATACAACCCTGACATCTTCCGACTTCCCCTTCCACGCCCTTTCAGATCCGTCGAACAACAACTCGACGGTGCTGCGCAGCAACTCGGGCGTTTATGGTTCAGCCGGCACATTCCGGCGCAAGTTCACGGCGCTAAATTTTTCCAGCGGCACCGACGATGGCTATGATCTCGCAGACCTTGCCAGCTTTGCCCTCGACGGTCTCAACCTCCGTCAGGTCACCAATCGCAATTCTCCTTCAGTGATCAATGCCGTATTCAACGCAAGAAACTTCTGGGATGGCCGCGCCAAAAATGTATTCAATGGCAGAAGCCCGTTCGGCACTGCCGACACCGAGGCAGCAGTTCTTGTCTATCGTAACGGCCAATTGCAATCGGAGAAAGTAAACGCTACCAACGCAAGCCTTGCCTCACAAGCGGTTGGCCCACCCACCAATAATGTCGAGATGGCGTATGACGGCCTGAAATGGCCCACCCTCGGCCAGCGTATGCTGAGCCTTCGTCCGCTTGCCAATCAGCGTGTGGCGGAAGACGACAGTGTTCTTGGCCCGTTTGTGAACGCGAGCGGCAAAGGCCTGCACTCCTCCATCACCTACGGCAGCCTGGTGCAGACCGCTTTTGCACCCGAATACTGGCAGTCTCCCGAAGGCCGTGATGGCTTCTCGCAGGCAGAATCCAACTTCGCCTTATTCTTCGGTCTCGCCCTGCAGCAGTATCAATCCACGCTGGTCTCGGATGACTCTCCCTTCGACCGCTTCGCTGCAGGCGACCCCACCGCCATGACTCAACAACAGATCAATGGCCTCAACCTCTTCCGGGGTCGCGCAGAATGCAACACCTGCCACAGCGGCCCTGAATTCACAGCCGCCTCTATTGGTGCGCTGCTGAACAACGGCGGCCGTGGCGGCCCACCCAATGCCGGCACCGACACAGGTTTCTTCCGCACCGGAGTCACTCCCCGTGAATGGGATCTGGGGCTTGGTGGAGTTGACGACTTCGGCAACCCTCTCTCCAGAAATCCGAATGCCCCTAACGTCCAGGGCGCCTTCAAAACTCCCGGCCTTCGCAACGTCGAATTCACCGGTCCTTACTTCCACAACGGCGGTCAGGCAACGCTCGAACAGGTGATCGAATTCTACAATCGTGGCAGTGACTTTCCAGCCGGTGGTTTAGGCCCGGATATCCGCCGCCTTAACCTGAATGCCAATGAGCGCGCGGCTCTGGTTGCCTTCATGAAGGCCTTGTCTGATGATCGCGTCAAGTTCCAGCGAGCTCCCTTCGACCATCCGGAACTCTGCATTCCTAACGGCCATACCAACACGGCTCAAACAGCCGACGCTCGATTTACTCTCAGTGCCGCTGAGAACTGGGTTGCGATTTCTGCAACCGGTAAAGCTGGTACCGATGCGCCTCTCCAGACTTTTGCTGAGCTGCTTGAAGGCGTTGGTAACGACGGCTCACGAGCCAACCACCTTTCTCAAGCCTGCCAGGTCAACCCGGCAAATTGAGATAACCCCTGCAAGCGGGCGAGCCACATTGGCACTTCACCAGCGGATAAGTACCACGGATCCGGTAGTCGATAAACAATTCCTCGCCCGCTTGAATTCGTCTCAGGCTCACCAGCCAGACATGGCCCCGCCCAACTTTGGCATAAAGATTCGGCTCACAGCTATGGTTGATGTATTCTGCCCCACTGCCACCAATCGCTCCATCGAGGCCATAGTTCTTAGTCAAGGCGAAGATGTACAGGTTGGGCCGAATCATTCGTCGCTGCACTTCGGCTCGGTGAATCCGCTGCCCGGTGTATTCAATCACCCGGCGTCTGCAAGGGATGTCGCTTTTTGCATAAACACCCCAACGATGCACCTCCGATGGCCCGTATCTCAAAGGAAAGAGGCAATCCTTGCGCGAGATTTTGGGCACGGCATCCGGGCCGCCAGGCATCAAAACTTCTCGCACAAATGCAGTCAGTTCCCGCCTAGACCTTGCCAACAATTCCCCCCTGATTTTGTGACCCCTTGACGTTGCCTTCCGGGGGCGAACCGGTCTTTTGGTTATCGCCTATGATTACAGAGGGTTGGTTTTTGGGGCTGCTAGGCCAAGGTATACCACCGCCACCGCCTCCCACTTTTTGTCCTTGCTTGCTCCCTGGGGCCCCTTTGCCGCCATAGCCATCATAGCCACCACTCTTTATTCCCCCTTGCTGCCCCTGACCCGTCTTCCAGCCCTGGCCCCCGTCTTTTTGTCCTTGCTGCCCCTGACCCGTCTTCCAGCCCTGGCCCCCGTCTTTTTGTCCTTGCTGCCCTTGACCTGTCTTCCAGCCCTGGCCTCCGTCCTTTTGCCCTTGCTGCCCCGGACCCCACTTCCAGCCTTGCCCCCCGTCCTTTTGCCCTACGGAATTCTTAATTTCATTTTCCTGCTTACCTTCAAAAGGAGGAGGCTCGTAGCCACTCTTCATATAGTTTGGGCTGGCAGGATTGTAATATCCGAAAGGATCCCAGGAGTTATTCATCGGGCTGCCGCCCTTCTTGCCACTTCCTTTGCCAGAGTTATCCACAGATGGCAGTGTGAGTTTCATGCTGGGATAGGGGTCATAGCAGAGTAGAGTGTTTAGCGTCTGTCCGCCGGCATCTACTCGCCCATCTGCAAAGCCAAGCGCTGCTTGCTGAAACTTGATGATTGCTGCGTTCGTTAGATTCCCGCAGAGAGCATCAAGAACCAATTCCTTGCTGGGCCCACCTTTTGAAGCGGGCACACAATTCAGCAGATACTGAATTATCAGTACATCCTCAAAACGGTTCTTGCCACCTTTACCAACAGATCCACTAATTGACTTGGGCATTGCGAACTCCTCCAGTTCCAAGCAAGTATATTCCTGGAGCTAACTCAATTCAAGACCTCTAAGGTTTTGTCGCTAGTGTGGCAACCGTTGTTGGGCTCAACCGGTTCAAGGGCGTAGCTGCTTCTTCCCACCAGTCTTCGTAAAGCCCTGCTAGTAAAAATCCAGCCTTCATCTGCCCGCCAAGCTGCACCTCAAGCGAATGGCCAAACTCGAATGCCGCCCCTTGTGAGATCTCTTCTTTCCTCTTTGCACTCTGCCCGCGCTGTTCGACATCAGAATAAGGCAGCCTGTACTGTGCGATCAGATTCCCGCTTAGCCCCGCCTCGGCATGATCAAAGAGAAAGAAACTGGGATTCAGGAAGCCTGCTAATAATCGCCCCCCTGGCCTCAATACCCGGTAGCACTCCCGCCAAACTACTTCCACATCAGGAACAAATACGTTCGAAGTAGGATGAAAAATCAAATCGAAGCTTTCGTCTTGCAGCCGGGAAAGATCTGCCATGTCCCCACGCATGCATTCAAGCTCGAGGCCGTCGCGGTCTGCCACCAGACGGTCCTTTAGCAGCTGCTCCTCGGATAAGTCGAAGCTCACAACGTTTGCCCCAAGCGCCGCCAGCACGGGTGCCTGCTGGCCTCCGCCTGATGCCAGACACAAGACCCGCTTCCCCTTCAACTCACCCAGCCAATCCTTCGGCACAGACCGCAGTGGAGTCAAAATCAAATCCCAGTCACCACTTCGTGCTCGTGAAATGGTTTCTGAATCTACCGGATTTGTCCAGCGGCTTCCCTCAAGCGACTCCTGATTCCAGGCCGCCCGATTGTGAGCCAGAACATTCATCTAGGTATGGATTCCAGGCGCTTCGTGCCCAAGTGCCTCGACATACTCGATATAGCTTCCCGGGTAGAGGCGTGGCTCCCTGTCGGTGCCGCTTTCCCCGCCCAGTTCCAGAACATGAGATGCCAACCCGCGCAGGAACATACGATCGTGCGATACGAAAATCATTGTCCCCTCAAAGTCTTTCAGGGCCTCAACCAGCATTTCTTTCGTGGCCAGGTCGAGATGGTTTGTCGGCTCGTCCAGCACCAGGAAGTTTGGTGGATGATAAAGCATCCTGGCCATCGCCAGACGCGATTTCTCTCCGCCCGACAATGACCGGATCTTCTTGTCTGCTTCTTCACCAGAAAACTGAAAGGCCCCGGCAAGCGTCCGCAGAGACCCGATCGCATCTTTCGGGAAGTCATTCTGCAACTGTTCGGTTACGGTCAGATCCGGATTCAGAACGTCGAGAGCCTGTTGCGCAAAGTAGCCCATCGTCAGGCTCGCGCCCAGTTTCACGATTCCCTTGTCTGGTTCGCTCGCTCCGGCAATCATCTTGAGAAGCGTACTCTTGCCCGCACCATTGCGGCCCATCACTGCCCAGCGCTCTCCACGGCGAATCGTAAAGTTAAAGCCGTTGTAGATCACCCGCTGGCCATAGGCCTTGTGCAGGTCTTCCATGACGGCTACCAGGTCACCGGATCGCGGCGGAACCCTGAAATCAAACTTTACTATCTGGCGCTTCTTCGGCAGTTCAATCTTCTCGATCTTGTCGAGAGCCTTGATCCGGCTTTGTACCTGCGCTGCCTTCGCAGCATGAGTCTTGAATCGCTCGATGAACCGTTGTTCTTTTTCCAGCATCGCCTGCTGACGCCCAAAAGCTGCCTGCTGATTCTTTTCGCGAATCGCCCTCTCCCGCTCGTAGAAATCGTAGTTTCCGGAGTAGGTCACAACTTCGCCTTCGTCAATTTCCAGAATCTTGCTCACGATCCGGTTCATGAATTCCCGGTCGTGTGAGGTCATCAGCAGAGACCCCTTGTATTCCTTCAAAAACTGTTCGAGCCACACAATCGACTCGATGTCGAGGTGGTTGGTCGGTTCGTCCATCAGCAGCACATCGGGGCGGCCTAGCAGGACTCTCGCCAGCGCCACACGCATCTTCCAGCCACCAGACAGCGCTCCCACATCGCCATCGATCTGGTCTTCGGCAAATCCAAGACCCGCCAACACTTCACGAGCCTGCGCCTCAAGCGTATAGCCACCAAGGTGCTCATACTCTTCTTGCACTTCGCCAAAGCGGTCGAGTATCTTGTCCATCTGGTCGGCCTTTTCGGGGTCTTCCATGGCATTCTGCAGGTCTACCAGCTCATGATGCAAATCGCCCACGCGGCCGCTGCCGGCAATCGCTTCGTCCAGCACGGGCCTGCCCGCCATCTCGCCCACATCCTGGCGGAAGTAGCCGATGGTTAGCTTCTTCGGTACGGAGATATCACCGTCGTCAGCGGTCTCCTCGTTCATGATCATCCTGAAGAGAGTAGTCTTGCCGGCCCCGTTCGGGCCTACCAGTCCCACCTTCTCGCCAGGGTTCAACTGAAACGAAGCCTCAACGAAAATCAACTGCTTGCCGTACTGTTTTTGAATGTTGGAAAAAGAAATCATCCGCTCTCCTAAGCTAGCATCCTGCTCAGGCCAATTCTCCCTATCGCCATCCCGAGAGTGCTGTTGGCTGCCCATCTCATGCTCGTGATATCGTGTTATCAATGTCTCCTGAGCAAAAATCTACGCAATACTTGCGTCGTGCGCTCGTTATTTGGACATTCCTTCTGACTGTCTTCTTCAATCCGATCCTGCCACCGTTGTTTGCTTCAGACTCCACAATGGCGTGCTGCCGCAAGAACGCTCGTCATGCTTGTTGCAATCGATACAACAAGGCTCGTGTTCCAGTTTTCCAAGCCCAGCCGGGTTGTGGCAAGTTCTGCAGCCAGAAGGCGCTTTTCCCAATTGCTGTGGATTTCGCAATCCTGGCCCCTACTTCTCAGTCAGCACCTTTGATCCAGTCGGCACAGATTTTGATTGCGGGTACTGGTCAGACTCTCGCGCATTCTCTCCCTGCTTTCCACTTCCAACGTCCACCTCCAGCCTTTCTTTCTCTCTAGTCGTTCCCAACACAGCTTCAGATAAAGAAAGGGCATTCCTATGGCCGCTCATACCCATGGCCTCATATTGCTATCCCTGTGCGCAGTTTCCGCGCTCGCACAAAACATTGGTGGTTCCATTGCTGGACAGGTTTTCGATTCCCAGGGCCTCTCCATCGAAGCAGCAAAAATCGAAATCGTAAATCTCACTACAGGCTTAAAGCAAGCCATCTCGACAGACCGTACGGGCCGTTTCTTCGCCCCCAGTCTGCCTCAATCTACGTATCAGGTGAGCGCTACTAAAGAAGGCTTTACCAGCGCCACGGCAAACTCCGTGCGCGTTGCCATCGGCGACACCCCCAACCTTCGTCTTGTCCTCTCACCCGCAACAGCCAACCAAACCGTTAACGTTGTCGCGGAGGTTTCTGCGCTCCGAACCGACACCCCTGAGCGAGGCTCCAGCTATAACGCAGCCCTGATGAACGACCTCCCGATGCTGGGTGGCGGCACGGGCCGAAACTTCCGCACCCAGGCCTATCTCACCCCTGGCGTCTCTCTCTCTACCGGCGCGCACCGCCCTTTCGCCGTCTCGGGCGCCCGCAACCGTAACAACAACTACCTCGTCGATTCCAACGATTTCAACGAAGCCGAAGGCGGCCTGCTGATGGGCCGCGGCGCTTCCGAGCAGCTCATTTCCACCGAAGCCATTGACGGCATGCAAGTTCTCACTCACAATTTCAAAGCCGAACATGGCCGCCAGAATGGCTCTGTGGTTTCGCTCATCACCAAGCGGGGTGGTAACGACTTTCACGGCCTCGCCTACGACTACTTCCGCAACGACAAACTCGATGCCCGCAACACATTTGACCTGGTTCGCCCTCCCCTTCGTGCTAACAACTTCGGGTACAACTTCGGTGGCCCTATTCGTCGCAACAAAACCTTCTTTTTTGTCAACAACGAATGGAATATCCGGCGTTCTACCAGTCCTGCCACGATCCAGACGCTCAACGCCGCGCAAAAGAGTCAGGCTGTTGCTTCCATCGCCGCCCTCGCCGCTCTCTACCCAGAGCCCAACGTCCCCGGTACCAATCTCCACCGCGCCAACCCATCCTCGGCCGTCGATCAGAACAGTCAGGTCTTCCGTGTCGATCATGAACTCACCCCAAGTCAGCGCCTCTTCTGGCGTACCACCCGCCTTAACGCAGTAAACAAGGGTGTCACCGGAGCCTCTTTCGCCCGTTACGATTCCGGCGTCGGCCCCACCGGGCACTCACTCCAGCACATCTGGACTGTTTCACCCAACATCCTCAACGAAGCCCGTCTGAATTACACCCGCTTTAATCTCAACGACACTTTCATCGACCCGGTCACCCTCGGCGATCCCGCCCGCAATGGCCCCGTTGGCACCGTAGCCGTCAACGGCCTATCCTCCCTGGGGCACTTTGCCTTCATGGCCCGCCGCACCGCCCAAAACACGTTTCAGTACGCCGATGACCTCAGTTGGAACAAAGGCACCCACTCCTTCAAATTCGGTGCCAATCTCCGCCGTCTCCAACTCAACAACGGTACCTTCGCTCCTTCCTTTACCGGTGCTCTGCGCTTCAACTCAGTCAACGATTTCCTCGTCGGCCGCGCGGCCTCCTACTCCCGCAATATCGGTAACCCCTATGTTGGTCTTCGCGCTACAGAGCTCAACTTTTATGCCCAGGACGACTGGCGCATCCACCGACGTCTTACCCTCAACCTCGGCATCCGTTACGAATTCAACTCAGTGCCACGCGAAGTCAACGGGCTGATCGAAGAGCGCTATCGCTTTTCACCTGACTACAACAACATCGCTCCGCGCCTCGGCCTTGCCTGGCAGCTCGACAAGTCAAACAAGACAGTCCTTCGCGCTGGCTACGGTATCTACTACAACGTCCTCGAACTCAGCTTCGTCGGGCTCACCCGTTTTAATGCTCCACGTATCCAGAACTTCAATGCGGCCAACCCCACCTTTCCCAATCCTCTGGCCACAGCACAGGCCGGCATTCCCACCGGTATTGTCAATCCGCAATCCAATGCCCGCCAGCCCTATTCTCAACACTTGAACTTCGCCCTCGAGCGGCAGATCTTCAACCCACAAACCACCCTGAGTGTTTCCTACGTTGGCACTCTGGCTCGCAAAATGCCCCGCGCTTCCCGCCCGAATGGTGGAGATGGCCTTACCCAATCCCTCCGGCCAAACCCATCTATCGGCGTCGTGAATGTTCTCGAGACTGCCGCCAATTCCAACTACAACTCGTTGCAGATGAGCTTCCAGTCCCGCCTTGGCAAGCTCACCATGCGCAACGCCTACACCTGGTCGAAGTTCATTGATGAGGTCAGCGACTTTCCTAACTCCAACTCCGGCATTGATCGGGGCATCCTTGCTCTCGACGAAAACAACTGGCGACTCAACCGTGCCGTCTCCGACTTTAATCTCGCGCACGTTTTCTCGAGCGCCTTCAGCTACGATCTACCCTGGGGCTTCCGCTTTCAGGGGCTGCTTTCGATGCAATCGGGCCGGCCCTTCACGCTCTACTCCGGCACTGATTCTCCCTTCGGCACCAATAACAATCGCCTCATGGCCATCCCCGGCTCACTCACCTATAACTCCAGTGATCGCCGAGCGATCACGGTTGATCCTGCGCTTCGCTCGCAACTCAGTCCGGGGCGGGGAGTCTTCGGCACTCTTGGACGCAACACCGTAAATAGCGATAGCCAGCTCGGGCTAAATATCGGTGTCCACAAAAGCTTCACCATCACGGAAAGAACGCGGCTCGAATTCCGGGCCGAAATGTTCAATCTCACCAATACTGTCAACTACAACCCAGCCGACGGTGTCCTCACTTCGCCCAACTTTGGGCAGGCACTCACCGCAGGCGACCCCCGCCAGATGCAGCTCGGCCTGCGTCTGAGCTTTTAAGGAGACTTTCATGCGAGCATCCTACCTACTCATTGCTTCGCTGATTACGGCGGCCACCATTCCGGTGGCCTCCGTATCTTTTGAAAAAGAACCTCAGGCCCTTCACGGTGGCAAGTCTGCCAAGAGCCCGAAATTCATTTCACGCCGGGCTCAAGGCCTGTTGAGTGTGTATACCGTTCCCGGTGAACGTGGCGCTGATCTCTACTACACCTCCACTAATGATCTGGGTGAATCGTGGACCGAGCCTCAACGCATCAACAACATCCCTGGCGAGGTTTCAGACCACGGCGAGAACTCGCCCCAGGTCTTTCTCGCCCCCGACGAGATGACCCTTTACGCCTTCTGGAACTCACGCGACCCCAAAAATCCAGGTGCCTCGCATATCCGCTTCTCCAAGGCCGGCGCCATGCAAACCGTCTGGTCACCCGCAATCACCATAGACGATGATCCTGCTCCAAACTCGCATGGGTTCCAGGGTGCTTATGTCGGCCCTGATGGCACCCTTTACGCTGCATGGCTCGACGGTCGCGATAAAGAAGCGGCCAAGACTCACGACTACACCGCCGGTGCTTCCGCCGTCTACCTCACCACCTCAAAAGACAATGGCAAGACTTGGTCCAAGAATCAGCGCATCGCGATAGATGTTTGTCCCTGCTGCCGTGTCAGCTTCGGCTCTACCGGTGGCCGCACCGTTGTCGCCTGGCGTGGTGTTGACGATGGGGATCTTCGCGATATCTACACCGCATCGACATCCGACTCTGGCCTCACATGGTCTAAGCCCAATCTCGTCAATCGCGACAATTGGAAGATCAAAGGCTGCCCCCACGTTGGCCCCAGCCTTGCGACGGTTGGCGACAAGCTTTTTGTTGTGTGGTTCAGCGAGGCCAATGGCAAGCCTGGCATTTTCTTCTCTTCCACCACCAACGGTACCGATTTCGCCCCCAAGCGTTCTTTTTCTGAAGGCACCGTTGATCCGACACACCCCACCATCACTGCCTATGAGAACCGTCTCGCCGTGGCCTTCCAGGCACGCGATGCTAAAGACAAAGACTCCTGGGGCAAAATGAATATCTACTACCGGGAGCTCCAATCCAACGGTTCTCTCACCCCACTCATCAAAGCCGGAGTCCCCAAAGAAGGCGCTGTAACCTACCCCACAATCGCCTTGGGAATGTCGGGCCGCACCTTCCTGGGATGGACAGAAACTCGCCCGGAAAAAGGCCCACAGGCCCTTCTCCTGCGAGGCCGGCTCAGCAGCCGTTAGGCGGTCCTCGCAGAAATTTTGTGCGGTACGGCAGGTTGCGAATCCTCAAGGTCATGGATGGCTTCTTTCGTCAGACGGAAGCCATCTTCGTGATAGTCCTCGTCCGCGTTGACATCCCATAAATTGAATTCGCCGAGCTTCATGATGTTTCGCGAAGCCAGAATTCCCGTAAGCATCGAGTGGTCCTGGTTGTTGTACCGGTGCATGCCGTTGCGGCCCACACACTGCAGGTTTGGTACTTCTTCAGCAAGAAAACGCCTCACCGCTGCCACGGCCTCACCATAGGCATCGTCGTAAACGGGATAGGCTTTCTTTTCGCGGATTACCTTGCCGTCCATCACCTCAGCCGCTTTGGCAAGCCCAAGAATTTCGAGCTCTTTACCCGCCAGTTTCAATAGGTCGGCATCGCTCGCATTCCACAGATCGTCGCCTTCAAAGACGAAGTACTCAAGCCCCAGACATGTCAACTCCGGGTCTGGCACCATCTCCGGGCTCCAGTTTTTGAAGTTCTGAATTCTCCCCACCCGAACCTCTTCGTCGTGCACGTAGATCCAGTTGTCGGGGAAGGGGTCTTTCATCTTCAGGATTACTGCCACAGTGATGAAATCCCGGTACCGCAAATTCTCAACGACGTTCAGGTAATCCGGGCCTTTCGGCTCAAGACACCGGATCAGCGTGCGCATCGGCATCGTGGTGACAAATTGCTCGGCAGTCCAGGTCTTGCCCCCGGCCACTACCCCTCGTACACCACCCCGGCTCCACAAGATTTTTTCTACTTCCTGGCCGTAATGAACGTTTCCTACCAGTTCGGCTGTTTTCTCCCACATCATGCCCGGGCCAAGCCTGGGGTAGAGAAATTCGTCAATCAATGTCTTTAGCTGCGGCCCGGAAAAGCCAGGGATAAACTTTGCCAGCGTTGTCTTAACGAGTGAAATGATAGATAACCCGCGAATCCGCTGCGCTGCCCATTCTGCTGCAATCTCTGAACACGGCATCCCCCACACCTTTTCTGTGTAGGTCTTGAAGAATCTCTGATAAAGCCGCACGCCGAAACGGTTGATCAGCCAGGACTCAAGGT